>JAEUJP010000624.1 GCA_016793725.1 Myxococcaceae bacterium
CTCGACGCGCACCGGCTCGAGGCCGGGGTCGAGGTCGACGGCGAAGCTGCCGCACGAGAAGCTGAAAAAGAGTGTCAGTGCGTGCTGCCAGCGCATGCCGTGCCACCTCGCAAGTTTGGAGCCAGCGCCCGCTGCGAGAGGGGTTCACCGCCCGGTGCGCTCGCACCACGACGCTGCCGCCGGCCTCGCGACGAAGTTTTGTGGTCGGTCGATTCTGCTGCGACTTTTCTGGCGGCGCGCGTCGGGGCTGCCGTCAGGGCACGAGCAGCAGCTTGCCGACCACCTTGCCGGTCTTCGAGACCTGATGGGCCCGCTCGGCCTCGGCGAGGGGGAAGCGCGCTTCGATGATCGGCTCGAGCGCGCCGCTGGCGGCCCAGGCGACCAGCGGCTCGAGGGTGGTTCGCTCGGGCTTGCCGAGCACCTTCGCGACCCGGCGCGAGAAGGTGAACGACGGCACGTCGGCGGCGCGCACGACCACGAGCACGACGACGCCGCGCGACGAGAGCAGCGGGCGGCAGCGGTCGAGCGGGTAGGTGGCGCTGCCGACGGCGTGGAGGATGAGGTCGTACGGCCCGTGCGCGCGCGCCGCTTCGAGCGGGTCGCCCTTCGTGTAGTCGACGGCGGTGGCGCCGAAGCGCTCGACGACCGCGGTGTTGCGCGACGAGCAGACGCCGACGGCGGTGAGCTTCAGCGCGCGCGAGATCTGCAGCGCGGTGAGCCCGACGCCGCCCGAGGCGCCGAGCACGAGCACGCGGCTGCCCGCGGGCGGCGCCCCGGCCGACCCGAGCGCCGCGAGCATGGTGGCCCCCGGCACCGGCAGGCACGCGGCGACGTCGTACGAGACGGCGTCGGGCAGCACGGCGCACTGGTCGTCGCGCACCACGACCTCGGTCGCGTAGCTGCCGAGCTGCTTGCGCGCGAAGTTCGTGGCGCCGACGACGCGCGTGCCGCGCTTCAGGTCTGCGGCGCTGCCCGCCTCGACGACGTCGCCGGCGAAGTCGACGCCGACGACGAGCGGGCCCGACGGGCCGACGAAGCGGTGGGCGAACCGCAGGGGGCCTCCGCTGCGCATCTTCCAGTCGACGGGGTTCACGCCGATCGCGCGCACCTTGATGCGCACGTCGCGCGCGCCCAGTGGGCGCTGCGGCATCGTCACCAGCGCGAGCGGCTCGGTCGCAGAGGGCGAGGTCGCTGCGCTGAACGTGCCGTCGCTCACGGGCGCGGCAGGGTACCTCAGAGCACCTGCGCCAGCTCGATGAGGTTGCCGAACGGGTCGGCGATGAACGCGAGCTTGCGGTTGATGACGTCGAGCACGAACGGCTCGGTGACCGCCGAAGCGCAGGCTGTCGCCGAGGTCGGTGTACGCCGGCCTCGGCAGCGGGCCCCCGCCCAGAATTTCGACGAAGAACGCGTCGTCGACTACCCGAACCGGCGGCAGATGCCGGCGAAGCTGCGCGCGTTCATCGACCTCTTCAGGCACCGGGCGTGACGCGTTCGAGTACACGAGCACGGGCACGCCGGCGGGCAAGGCTCGCGACCCGCTCGCGTCGAGCACGTTCACGCGCCGCACTGCGACGCACGAGTGGGCCGTGGTGAGGTGGCCTCCGGCCGCGGGCGCGGTGACGCTCTCGGCCCGCGCCTGATTGTGTCCAGCTCGAGGGCCTGCGGCGTCGGTGCTGTGCCTGGCTCCGTGGCGCTGGCCGACGTGAGAGCGGCTGGACTTCTGCGGCCGCGATGCCGAGCTCGGCAGGCAGGAGCTCGAGGCATGACGGACACGGTGTCGGGCAGCTCCAAGTTTCGTGCGGTACTCAATGACCGGCCCGCAGCGAGGAAGTACCGCACGAAACTTGGAGCTGGCTGATCACGTGCGGCCCAAGCTCGGTGCCAGAAAGGTCTGCCGCATCGCCGCTGGCCGTCGGGCAACGTCCCAACTCTGCTGCGCGCGAGTTCGTGCTCTTCTGCGCGCCATGAGGTCGTTGCGCATCGGCGCGCTCGCAGTCGCGATGGCAGCTGCGCTGGTGCACTGCCAGTCGGCGCCACCCGTGCGCGAAGAGCGGCCCGCCGTCCTCGAGCGAGGGCCGGCCATCACGCACGACGAGCTGCTGAAGGAGCTGCGCGAGGCCCGCACCGTCATCTCGCTCGCGATGCTCGGCTTCACCACGACGATGAAGGTCGACGAGGCAGGCGATGGCCGTCAGCCCAGCGGCGCAGCGAGCTGCCAGCCCTCGGCGAGCCACACCTTCGCCGCCGCGACCGCGAGCTCGAGCCGCTGTTCGCGCGAGCCGCGCAGCCACTGCCACGGGCGCCCCGTCTGCGAGAGGCGTCTGACGAAGGTCTCGGTCATCCACGCGCGCAGGTGTTCGCCGTCACGAATGCCGTCTTGCTCGAACGGCACGTCGTCGGGGTGCGTGAGCAGGTAGCGGCGTGACGCCGTCGCGGCTGCGGCGAGCTGCTCGACGGCCGGCGCCCGCACGCCCATGTACCGCTCGTGCCAGACGCCGGTGGTGAACGTGTCGGTGTCGCAGACGAGCACGGGGCCCGACCGGCGGGCGGCCTCGTCTTCGAGGCGCTGCTGGGCGCGCGCGATGGCGACGAAGTCGTCGGTCGACCACGTGAGCTCCTCCATCGGAGCGTCGGGCCGGGCACGTCGCAGCGCCGCGAGCTTCTCTTCGGTGTAGTCGCGGCCGTGCTCGGGCACCCAGACCGTGCCGAGCCGCCTCGCGAGCTCAGCCGCGAGCGTGCTCTTGCCGGTCGACTCGGCGCCGATGATGACGAGGCGGCGCGAGAACCACGCGCGCACGCACGGCGCGAGGTGCTGCCAGTGGCCCGGCGGGTCGGCGCGCACCTTCGTGCCCGAGACGGGCCTGCCGCTGCGCGACGGGTCGACGCTGACGTGCCGCGCGCCGAGGCGCCGGGCGAGCTCGTCACCGTACGGCTCGGACGTGAAGACGGCGTCGACGGGCGCGTCGTACTGCAGCGCCGCCCGCATGAGCTCGACGTGCGCCTGCCAGACGGCGTCGTCGGCGTAGTTCACGGGCACGTCGTCGACCGTGCCGACCACGCGCACGTTCGGCTCGGCCGCGTGAATCTCGCGGAGCCAGCCGAGCCGCGTCTCGAGCGGTATCGACTCGACCGTCGCGGCCATCGCGATGACGGTGACGCGCTCGCTCTGCTCGGCCGCTGTGCGCACCAGCAGCGCGTGGCCGTCGTGCGGCGGGTAGAACTTGCCGATGACGAGGCCGTGCTTCGCTCTCATGTCAGCTCGCGGCTCCAGTCTCGCAGGCCCTTGATGCACAGCATGAAGAAGACGACGTACAGCGCCGCGGTCGGGTAGAGGCCGCGGCTCAGGTAGAGCGGCACGCTGATGACGTCGACCAGAATCCACACCCACCACGACTCGAGCAGCTTGTTCGCCTGACCGTACGTCGCGGCGAGGCTCAGCGTCAGCACCAGCGAGTCCCAGAACGGTACCGGCGAGTCGGTGAGGCGCGCGAGCACGACCGTGGCGGCAGCCGTCGCGGGCACCGCGGCGGCCCCGAGCGCAGCCCACTCGCGGCGCGTGGTTCTTCTCACCGGCAGCTTCGGCGCCGCGTCGCCCGGCCTGCGCCGCGCCCACAGCACCCAGCCGTAGACGCCGAGCGCGAAGAAGAAGCCCTGCAGCGTCGCGTCGGCGTACAGCTTCGAGTGAAAGAAGAGCACCGCCCAGAACACGTTGTTCAGCAGCCCGAGCGGCCAGTTCAGCACGTGCTGACGCGCGACCAGCCAGACGCACGCGGCGCCGGTCACGTCGCCGAGCACCTCGGCCCACTTCACCTCGACGCCGAAGAGGTGAAAGGCCGGCTGCTGGAGCGCGTCGAGGAGCACTGGCGCCCTTCTATTGCACGAGCGCGGCGCCCGCGGCGTATGGTGAAGGCCTGTTTGTCTGGCTCTTCTGATTCGTGGCTCGAGCATCTGCCGTTGCCCGCCGTCGTCATTCGCGCTCGCCGGTTCGTGTACGCGAACCGTGCGTTTCTCGCGTTGTTGCAGCTGACGCCCGAGCAGGCGGTGGGCATGGCGTTCGACGAGCGCGTCGCGCCCGAAGACCTGCGGCGCATTCGCGAGCGGCACGCCGAGCGGCTCGAGGGCAGGTCGGTGCCCGACTCGTACGAGCTCGACATCGTGCGCAGCGACGGCACGCGGCTGCACGTCGAGATCTTCGTCAGCCAGCTCGGCGAAGAGACGCTCTTTCAGCTGCGTGACGTGACGGTTCGTCAGGGCCGCCTCGAGCACCTCGCGGCGCTGGCGCGGCTGGGCGCCAGCATTCAGAGTCAGCTCGACGAGGCGCAGATCTTTCGCACGCTCGAAGAAGGGGTGATGCCGCTCGGCGCCTTCGCGTTTCGCCTGAGGGTCGACGGCCAGCGGGTGAGCGCGTTTTCGGCGCGCGGCGAGCGGCTGTTCGACACCTCTGCCGCGGGCACGCCGAACCTCACCCAGGCGTGGCAGCAGGGCTTCGCGTTCATCGACGACCTTCGGGCGGCGCCGGTGAGCTGGCCCGACCCGGCGGTGAGGGAGCGGGTGAACGTGTACCTCGACGCGAACCCACGGCTCGGCGCGGCGCTGGTGCGCATCGAGCCGCCCGACCACGCGGTCGAGGTGCTGATGCTGATCGCTCCGTGGCTGCGGCCGCGCGACGAGGTGACGCTGCGGCTCTTCGCGTCGCAGGTGGCGGCCGCCATCAACGCATCGCGCGTCGTCAGCGATCTCGCGCAGCGCAACGCACAGCTCATCGCGCTCGACCGCATCGCCTCGGCTGCGGGCAGCGCGACGTCACTGCCCGAGCTCTTCGACCGGGCCGGGGCCGAGGTGGCCCAGGTTCTGCGCTGCGCGCAGATCGCCATCTACCTGCTCGAGCGCGAGGGCGCCGAAGCTGCGCTCGTCTATTCGTACGGGGGGAGCGAAGAGGCCAACAAGGGCTACACGCGCTTCCCCATGGCCGGCACGCGGCTGCAGACGGTGGTCGAGGCGAGGGCGCCGAGGCTGTGGACGACGGCCGACTACCCGCAGCCGCTGCGCCAGGTGCTCGAGCGCATGGGGCAGAAGGCCATCGCGTCGGTGCCGATGTTGAGCCGCTCGAAGGCCGTCGGCGTCATCAACTTCGCGTGGAGCGAAGAGCGCGTCACGACCGAAGACGAGCTCTCGATGATGATGGGGCTCGGCGTGCACCTCGCGTCTGCGGTCGAGAGCAACCGGCTCATCGATGATCTGCGGCGCAGCTACGGCGAGCTGTCGCACGCGCAGGGTCAGCTGGTTCGCCGCGAGCGGCTGGCGGCGCTCGGCGAGATGGCTGCCGCCGTGGCGCACGAGGTGCGCAACCCGCTCGCGGTCGTGTTCAACGCGCTCGTGACGCTGCGCAAAGACCCGCGCCAGACGGCGCTGCTCGACATCATCAAAGAAGAAGGCGAGCGCATCGACCACCTGGTGGGTGACCTGCTCGAGTTCGCGCGGCCGATGACGCCGGTGCTGGGGTCAGACGTGAGCCTCGTGACGCTCGTCGACGACGCGGTGCGCTCGGTGCTGTCGACGACCGACGGGCGGGTGCGCTTCGAGCTGAGAGACGAGGGGGCGCCGAAGCCGGTCGCGATGGACGCGCGGCCGATGCGGCAGGTGTTCACGAACCTCGCCACGAACGCCGTGCAGGCGATGCCCGAGGGGGGCGTGCTGAAGGTGACGCTGAGCACCACGCCCGGCACGCCACCGCGCGCGCGGGTTCGGTTCGAAGACACGGGTGTGGGCATCGCGGCCGACGTGCTGCCGCGCATCTTCGAGCCGTTCTTCACGACGCGGGCGCGCGGCACGGGCCTCGGGCTCGCGCTGGTGAAGCGCATCATCGAGAGCCATCGCGGGGTGGCGACGGCCGAGAGCCGGCCGGGGGCGACGGTGCTCGAGGTCGAGTGGCCGGCGAGCTGAGGGCGGTCAGACCTCGACGGTCGCCGCGTTCGTTGCTCTCGACGACTCGTCAAAGCGCACCGAGCTTCTTCGCGCGACGCGCGAAGGTCTGGGCGTCGACCTCGAGCTCCTTCGCGGCGCGGCGCACGACGCCGCCGTGCTTCTCGAGCGCCTGCCGCATGAGCCTGAGCTCGAGGTGCTCGAGCTGGTCTTTGAGCGCGCCGTGGCGAATGAACGCGGCACCGGCGCGCATCGCGCGGGGCAGACGGGCGACCGAGAGCAGCTCCATGGGGCCGGAATAGAGGACGGCGCGCTCGACGACGTTGCGGAGCTCGCGCACGTTGCCGGGCCAGCTCCACGCGCGCAGGGCACCCTCGGCCTCGGCGTCGAAGCCGCGCGCCGACTTGCCGTGCAGCGCGTTGAAGGCGTCGATGAAGCCGCGGGCGAGGGGCAGCACGTCGTCGGCGCGCTCGTGCAGCGCGGGCACCTCGACGAGAAAGGCGCTGAGCCGGTAGTAGAGGTCGAGCCGAAACGTGCCGCGCTTCGCCTGGGCTTCGAGGTTCACGTTGCTCGCGGCGAGCACGCGAACGTCGACGCGCTTCACGGTCGAGCCGCCGACGGCGCGCACCTCGCCGGTCTCGAGCACGCGCAGGAGCTTCGCCTGCAGGGCCGGCGTGGTGTTCTCGATCTCGTCGAGAAAGATGGTGCCCCCGTCGGCGAGCACGAACAGGCCGGGGTGGTCGTTCACCGCGCCCGTGAAGGCGCCCTTCACGTGGCCGAACAGCTCGCTGTCGAGCAGCGTCTCGGCGAGCGCGCCGCAGTCTTGCACCACGAACGGCCGCTCGGCCCGAGGCGACAGCCGGTGAAGGCGGCGCGCCAACACCTCTTTCCCCGACCCCGTCTCGCCCTGCAGCAGCACCGTCACCTTGTACCCGGCCAGCTGGCGCACCTGGCCCAGCGCCTCGCGCATCGGCTCGCTGCCCATGCCCGGGCCTTCTGCGGGCTCGAACGGCATCGAGAGCGGCCGGCCACGGTCGCGCAGCACGCGCTCGAGCTCGACCGCCATGCGCTGCTGCTGAAGGCGCATGCCGTGGGCGCGGCACGACTGGCGCACCGCGGCGGTCAGCGCCGGCACGTCGGACTCGGGCGGCAGCGTCTGGTCGACGGCGCCGGCGTTGAACAGCTCGACGACGGTGTCAGAGCTCGCGCGCGCGGCGAAGACCACCCGCGGGCGAATGTCGGCGGGCCGCCCGAGCTCGCCGGTGGCGCGCGCCGCGACCTTCTGCGCGAGGCGCACGCGTGCGAGTGCCTGCGCTTCGTCGCCGAGCACGAGCAGCGTCGAGACGTCGCCGCGCGAGAGGGCTGCCTCGAGGGCATCGTCGGTCTCGTGCGCCTCGAGCGCGAGCTCGCCGGCGAAGCTCTTGCCGAGCGTGCGCGCCAGCGACGCACCGGCGCCGGCGACGACGACGCGCACCCGGTACGCCGACAGAAACCGCAAGAGCTCGGTCTGGCTGTGGCCCTCGAACGACTCGAAGCGCACGCCGTACGCGGCCGAGCCGCCCGCCTGCCCCGACTCGTGGCGCCACCGCACGACGCCGCGCGCGTAGATTTGTGCGCCTGTCGGCAGCGGGAAGGTGAGGTCGAGCGTCTCGCCCTCGAGCGGTGCTCCGGTCGCGGCCGCGCGCGCCACGAGACCGATGCCGCTGTCGGCGAGGTTGACCGACCAACACCCCTCGAGCTTCGGCTGGGTCGAGACTGGCACGAAGACGAGCTTGCGCAGCTCTCCTTCTCTCACGTTGAAACCTCCACGGGCCCTGAGGCATGCGACGGTGGGCGGCCGTCTGGTTTCGTCTTGCTGTTGCGGCGCGTCGTTATACCCGCGTCGATGTTTCGCGGCGAGGTGAGCACAGGTAAGTGTCGGGCATGACCCCGACCGTGCTCGCGCTCGCTGCCTCTCTGCTGTTCACCGCTGAAGGTGGCCCCGCCGACATCGACAAGCTGTGGGACGGCGTCGTCGAGATCGCGCTCTCGCAGCGCAAGTGCCCCGACAAGGGCGGCGACGAGACGTGCACGTGGCTGCGGGCGTTCTCGAAGGGCACGCTGCCGGCCGAGTACGGCGCCGCACAGTTCGGGCTGCCGCGCCCGCGCTACGTCGACGACGGCACGTTCGTCGAGGGCGAAGGCGCTCACCTCGTCTACGGCGGCAAGCCGGTGCACCTGTTCGGGCTCGGGCCCGACGACGCGAACGAGGCGAAGAAGATGGTCGAGCTCGCGGCCGCGTACTGGAAGGGCGCCAAGCCCGCGACCGACAAGCTGACGACGGGCGTCATCGACGCGGCGAAGGGCGGGCTCGGGCGGCCGGTGCCGCCGGCGCTGCACTACAAGCGCGGCGCGCGCACCGAGCAGGTTCGGCCGGGCAACTCGCACGACGTGTTCGCGGTGCGGGTGTTCGAGAAGAAGCTGTACCTGCTGTCGCTGACCGAGACGAAGAAGAAGAGCGCCGACGGCAGCCCGCCGCTGTCGATCGCCGCGTTCGGTCTGTCGGCGCCGTAGTGCGGCGCGTTCTCGCCGACGCCTGGCAGCAGCTCGTCGCCTGGTTGCGGCGCCACCCGCGGTGGGCCGCTGCGCTGTTCACCGTCGTCACCGGCAACGTCGTCTACGCGTGCTTTCGCGCGGTGATGTTGTCGGCGGTCGACCTGGTTCACGGCTACCTCGACCCGACGCGCGCGATGCTGTTCGAGGGCGCCGACCCGTTCGTTGCGTTTCGGTTCAACTCGTACTCGCCGTTCTTCTACGCGGTGATGGCGCCGCTCGCGCTCATGCCCGACGGCGTCGCGAGCGTCGTGTGGAGCGTGCTGCAGCTGGGCTTTCTGTTCGCGGTCGTCGCGTTCTTTCGCGCGATGCTGGGGCGGGCCGAGGTGGCGCTGGGGCTGGGCGCTGCCGCGGTGCTCGTCAGCGACAACGTGAACCTCGGGCAGTCGAACCTGCTCGCGCTCGCGTTCTGCGCCGCGTCGCTGTGGGCGCTCTCGAAGCGGCGCGACGTGACGGCGGGGCTGTCACTGGCGGTGGCGATCGCGTGGAAGCTGACGCCCGCGCTGCTGCTCGTGCTGCTCATCGCGCGCGGCCGCGTGAAGGCGCTCGGCGCCGTGCTGGCCGGGCTCGTGGTCTGCCTCGTCGTGGTGCCGGGGCTCGTGTTCGGGCCGGCGCGCGCCGTGACGTTCGCAGGCGAGTGGGTCGGGCTCGTGGTCGCGCCGTTCGCGCGCGGCGAGAAGGGCGTCACCACGAACATCGACTGGTACCACACGAACCAGTCGATGGAGGCCGCGCTGCAGCGCAGCTTCACGCGGTATGGCCGCGAGCACTACGCGGGCGCGCATCGGTTCGTCGACCCTGCGTTCTTCGACGAGGCGCAGGTGCACGGGCTCGCCAACGTGCTGCGGCTGGTGTTGCTGGTGGCGCTCGCGTGGGCGTCGTGGCGCACGCGGCTGGACGATGAGGCCGTGCCGCGGGTCGGCGCGCTGCTGCTGCTCGGCGCGCTGTTCATCTCGCCCGCGAGCTGGTTCAGCCACTACATCGCGGCGCTGCCCGCCTATCTCGTCGCGCTCTCGCGGGGGGCCCGGCGCGTGGTGCTCGTCGTCGCGCTCGCTACGCTGGCTTCGCTCGGCTCCGAGATGAAGAGCTACTCGCTCGTGGTTCTCTCGCATGCGGTGCTGTTCGTTCTGTTGTTTCGCAACACTTCTCTACAAACGCGCGCGGTCGAGGTGCATACACAGGGGCCACGATGATTCCCCCCCGCCCTCCGCTGCACCCCGCCGTCGTCGCTGCCCAGCAGGCGTACCACGCAGACCTGGTGAACGAGGTCGCCGCCGCCGTGGCCGCCCATGAGGTCGTCGTGGTCGGTGTCTCGGGCCTCGCGCCCGGCCGCCGGGCCCGCGCGTACCTCGATGCCGCTTCGATTCCGTACAAGTACCTGCAGTACGGGAGCTACTTCTCGGGCTGGCGCCGCCGCCTCGCGCTCAAGATGTGGGTCGGCTGGTCGACGTTTCCGCTCGTGTTCGTGAGGGGCACGTTCATCGGGGGCGCGAGCGATTTGAAGCGGCTGCTGGACTCTGGCGAGCTCGCCGCTCTGCGCGCGCTTCCCGTGGGCGCTGCTGCTGCTCGCGGCTGAGCGCTGGAGGCGTGGCCTCCGGCCTGTTGCGTGAGTGGCTCGTTCGTGCGCCTCGAAGTGGGGCCGGCCCTCGGCCTGTCGCGCTGAGCCGTGCGTTGCGTCTGCGCGTCGGCCAACGCGGATGCGGCGGCTCCTCTGCGCGGCTCGATACCCTCACGGGGTCGCGGTTCAGGGGTCTGTCCAGCCACCCCCCCGATTCCGTAGGAAACTACGAAATACGCGCCTCGCCTGACAGACCCTGGGAACCGGCCCCCCCGAGCTCGGCTGGGCCGGGGAACCGCCGTCGCATCTCACGTCGGCCGGCGTGCAGCCTTCGTGCTCGCCGTCGCCGCTTCGTCTTCTCGCCAGCGCTCGGCGCGCACGACGCGGCGTGCGAAGGCCAGCAGCACCAGCACGAGCAGCATCAGGGCCGGCGCCGCCTCCGCCGAACGTGAGCCGGTCGTCGGGCACGATGACGCGCGCACCCCCGCGGCCGCCGACGTCGCGCGTGCCGTCGCTGTCCCACGAGTAGCCTCCTTGACCGCCCTGCCCGACGTGGCTGCCCGCGCCGCCGCCGGCGCTGTGACAGTTGCCACCTCCACCCCCCGTGACCGCGCGACCCGGGCCGGCCGCCGTGCCGTAGAGGTTGCGGAAGAAGCGCTCGCCCTTGAAGCCGCCGCGCGGCGAGGGCGTGTCGGGTGAGGGGAAGGCGAGCTCGAGCGGGGCACCCGGCTCGAAGCCACTCGAGGTCGCGGGCCCGAGGCGAACGAACGTGTAGCGGCCGAGATCGGTCGGCGTCAGGTCGATCGCGGTCGCGCCGGCGCTGGCGCTCGTGGTGAGCGGTACCGAGGGCGAGAAACCCTGACGCGTCGTGACGAGCGCACTGCCGTGATGCCCGTCGCCGAGGAAGGGGTCGCTGCTCGCGAGCATGAGCACCGCGAGAGAGCCCAGCATCTGCGCCGAGCGAACGACGTTCTGTCGAGGTGGGCAACTACCGCGACCAGCGCGCTTCGCCGACCGCGACGGCACGCCGCGCGCCGTCTGCCCCGACCAGCGCCGACCGCCTCACGTCGAGCTCGAGCTCGCCGCTCGCTGCGACCGGTCTGAACCACAGCGTCGCGAGCCGGCCGGCGGGCACCGTTCGGCCGCTCGACGTGCCCTGTTCGCTGAGCACGAGCGCGCCGCCCTCGGCGCGGAAGATCGGCCAAGACGTCGCAGCTTCGGCGCGCACGAACGTGCCGCCCCCGACGTGCAGCCTGACGGCGACGCCGTAGACGTTCGAGAAGTCGTTCGTCGCGTCGAGGTCGACCGCGAGCAGGTCGCCGTCGGCGCGCAGCGTGTGGTACGTCAGACCCGCTCCGGCAGGCGCGGTGACGGCGAGGCGCGGGCCGGTCGGTATCGGGGGCAGCAGCGTGATGCTCGGCCCGGCGCCCGCGGTGACGAAGTCGGGCGCCACGTTCGTGCCGCACGCAGCCAGCACGAGCAGCAGGGCGCGTCTCATGGCGAGCTCCTGAAGCTGGGGAAGGGCAGGGCAGCCACCTCGGCCGCCGTGATGTTGCCGTCGTGGTTCGTGTCGCAGCGGCGATCGAAGTCCAGGTTCGTGCCCCAGATGCTCGGCGTGCGGTTCGGCGCCGTCACCGTGTGCCCCACGAGCCGCGCGCACGCGATGACGTCGAAGCCGTCGACCTCACCGTCGAAGTCGACGTCGCCGGCCGTCTGCGAATCGACCTTCAGAATCGCCTCGACGCGCGGGTTCACCCGCACCGACTTCACCGCGAAGCCCGGGCTGAAGACGTGGGTGCTCGTGGCGCCGTCGAGCAGCACGCGCTCTCGCTCGAGCTCACCGCCGAAGCCCTCGACCCACAGCTCGAGGGGCAGGGCGGCGGCGCGGCTCTGCTCGAGGGTGACGGCGACTGCAGCGCCCGGGCGCGGCTCGAAGCCGATGCCGAGCGACACGCGGTCGGGGCCGAAGACGAAGCGGTCGAAGAGCGCCCCGAGCGACCGGCCCGAGGCCGCCTCGAGGCTCGCGCGAAACACGTCGTTGTCGCACGGCGCGGCGTCGCACGCTGCGAGGTAGCGGGTCAGCCCGTCGAGGTAGACGGTCTCGCCGAGCCAGACGCGCAAGAGGTCGTGCGTCGCCGACCCCTTGAAGTACGCCCACACGTTGTACGCGTACGGGTCGGTCGGCACCTGCGCGGGGTCTTGGAGCCCGAGCGGCAAGCTCTGCACCTGGGGGAAGCGGTACTCCTGCTGAAGGGCGAACTCGCGCAGGCGCCGCGCCAGCGCGCGGTCGCGCTCGACCCCGCTCAGGTTGCGGTGGGTGTAGTCGAGCTGCAGCAGCGTGGTGATGCCCTCGGTCATGAAGGCGCTCACCGTCTGGTCGGCGGGGTACGCGCGCACCGCGAAGTGCTGGTGAATGTTCTCGTGGGCCCAGACCTCTTCGTGCAGCTCGGGGCCCATGCCGTCGTACAGCTCGTTCAGCAGCGACATGCCGTAGCTCGCGGTGCCGATGAACGTGCTCGAGCGCGGCACGATCGCCTGCGCGACGCCGGTCGACAGCGTCGGCCCGAGCCGCTGCACGTGGTGCGGCAGAATGCGCTGCGCCCACGCCGCCACCGTGTCGGCCTGCGCGCTCGCCGCGTGAACGACCGGCGAGGGCGCTCGCGAGAGCGTCGTGCCGGTGATGACCCACGAGGCCAGCGCGAGCGACACCGGCGCCTGCGTCGCCCACCGGCTGGTGCGCGTCGCGCCCGTCTCGGACTCCGAGACGAAGTCACCCGCGACCTGCACCGCGAAGCCCGCGGGCGTGTGGAGCACCCAGCTCCGCTGCGCGCGGTCGGTGCTGATGCCGGTCACGGGGTCGATGGGCTGGGGTATGCCCGAGCCCTGGTCGAGCCACACGAACGGCTGTTCGCCGCGCGTGCAGCGCGGGTAGCCGAGGCCGGCGCCACACGTCAGCGTGCCCGACCAGGCGAGCTGCAGCGTGACGTCGCTCGAGCCGACGCCGACCTCGATGCCGACCCAGTCGAGCCCGTCGCCGACGCCCTGGCGCGCGACCGCGAGAGGCCCCGACACATCGCGCGCCGTGAACGAGAGCCCGCTGTCGATGAGCAGCGGCACCGTCGCCGCCCCCGTGCGCGCGCGAACCCCCAGCGTGCCGGTGCCCTGCACCGCGCCGCTCCGAAAGTCCCACGTCAGGTCGACATCGAAGCGCTGGTAGTCGAGCTCCGGCGGCGCGACCGGGTTCGACAACAGCCCCGCAGCGCGCGGCAGCGTCGCGTCGAGCGCCCGCCGCTCGGCCCACGCGCTGCGCTCACCTTGAAACACCAGCTGGCCAGCGACCAAGGGAAGCAGCGTCACGAACGTCGAGAACATGGGGTGCGACATCGAGCAAGGGCCGTGCCCGAGGTCGTCGTCTCGAGTCGGTGGCTTCGGTGTCGGGCCGCCGTGAAAAACCGACGTCACTCCCGAAAAACAGGCTCGAGCCGGGCGCGAAACGCGTGCTTCGCGCGGCGCAGTCGCGAGGCCGCGGTGCCCTCGGGAATGTCGAGCTCCTCGGCGACCTCACGCTTCGACAGCCCCTCGATCTCTGCGAGCACCAGCACCGTGCGCAGGCTCTCGTCGAGGCCGCGCAAGACGCCGTCGAGCAGCTCGCGGCGCCGCTTCTGCTCGTACAGCTCGTCGACGCCGGGCGTGCTGCCCTCGAACGGCTCGGCGTGCGGCTCTTCTCGTCGTGCCTTCTCGCGCAGCCGTGCGGCGACCTTCACCGCCACACTGCACACGAAGGCGCGCTCACGCCCGGGCACGATGTCGCCGAGCCGTTCGCGAGCCACGAGGAACACCTGCTGCAGCCCGTCGTCGGCCGCCGAGGCGTCGAGCCCGCAGCGCCGCAGCACGCGCCAGGCGGCCTGCGAGTGTGCCGCGAAGAGGTGCTCGAGCCGCATCGGAAGAGTGTAGAGACGGCCAGGTTCGATTCGACGCCAGCCGTAGACGGTCGTGCGCCACGCAAGCCTCTGGTGGTGGCGCAAGAACATCGACAAGTGGCGTAGAATCGAAGCTGGTGCTGCGCGTCACGCTCGATCGCCTTTTAGACCCCAAAGCCGGCCGCATGTGGTCGGGTCACGACCTGATGCTCTGGCACCCGACCCGCGCCGTGCTCGGAGCGACCCTGCCCCGCCGCCTGAGCACCGACACCCTGCTGCCGGTCGCGTCGGTGGTCGAGCGGCTCGTGCGCGAGCGGCGCGTCGCGAAGGCGCTGGTGCTCGACGTGTCGCGCGTGCAGCCCGAGGGCTGTGACGAGCCGACGCTGTCTTCGTTTCGGCGGTTCGTGCTCGAGCCGCTCGCCCAGCACCCGTCGCGCGTGGCGAGGGCCCTGCTCGTGGGCGGCGGCACGCTGGCGCAGAGCGCGCTCATCGGCAGCTTCGTGCTCGCTCGGCTCGGCTTCGGCTACACGCTGTACGACCGCCTCGACGTTGCGCTGGCGAAGCTCGAGGTCGACGCCGCCGAGGTGCTGGGGGCGGTGAAAAGCGAGCTCGCTCCGCTGGGGCTGGTCTCGCGCGTGCGGGCGCTGATCGGCGAAGACCCGGCGGTGAAGTTTCGCGACGCGGCCCGGTCGCTGACGCTCGCTCCGCGCAGCCTGCAGCGGGCGCTGGCGCAGTCGGGCACGACGTGGGCGCAAGAGCGGCTCGACGTTCGCCTCGAGCTGGCTGCGAGCAAGCTGATGCGCACGTCACAGAAGGCCGAGGGCATCGCGCACGACGTCGGCTACGCGTCGCTCGCGCACTTCCTCACCGTGTTCAAGCAGCGGTTCGGCATCACGCCGCGCGCGTTTCGGGCGCGCCACCTCGCGGGCGCGTCGTGAGCCTGCTCCGGGGGCTGGCGCTGCTGAACGACCTCGCGGTGATTCGCCAGCTGCACGGCGAGCCGCTGGTGCAGCGCTTCGCCGAGCGGCTGACGCCGGCGCAGCGAAAGGAGCACGACGCCGGCTTTCTGCCGGGCCGCTGGTACGACGAAGACATTCAGGCGCGCATGTGCCTGGCGCTGAGCGAGCAGCTCGACGACGCCGCCATCTTTCGCCTCGGCGTGGCGATCGGGCACTACAACGTGACGCGGGTGCAGCGGTTCTTCGCGCGCATCGCGGGGCCGCGGCGGCTGCTGCAGCGCTCGGCCGGGCTGTGGCACTGGTGGCGCGACTCGGGGCGTACGGCGGTCGAGCAGTACCGCGAGGGCAGCGCGGTCGTGGCGGTCTACGACCACCCGGTGTTGGCGACGCCGGGCTACCCGCTCTTGTACGGCGGGGCGTGCGCGTTTCTCGTCTCGGTGGCGGGCGGCCGAGACGTGCGCCTGCGCGCCGAGGTCGTGGGCCCGATGCGCGTCATCGCCGAGGTGCGGTGGGCGCCAGACGCGCGGCGCGAGCCCGGGTTCTTGTCGGTCGATGACGCGCTGGCGTCGCTGCCGAAGGCGCCCTCAACGAAATGACTATGGACCCGCGGTCGCTCGAGACGAGATCTTGGCGTGATGCGCCGCCGTCACGTCGTGTTGCTCGTGGTCACGTTGGGTGCCTGCAGCGCTCCGCCCGGCGCGTCCGACGGCTCGGTCTTCGACGCGGGGCCCAGGCCGCGCACCGATGCCGGGCCCGCTCCGACGTACCGCGTGCCGCGCCTCGAGCTGCTGCAGCCTTCGAGCACCTCGGCCGGCGCCGCGGCACTGACGCTCACGCTCACCGGCGCCTTCGACGCGGACGCGGTCGTCACCTGGAGCGGGGTAGACCTGCCCACCCGCTTCGTCTCGGGCGCACGGCTCGAGGCCGACGTCGAGGCCGGGCGACTACAGTTTCCTGGCGCGGTGCCCATCGCGGTCGAGCTGCGCGGCGAAGACGGCACCTCGTCGGCCGCGCTGCTGTTCTCGATCGTCGTGGGCCCCGCGGTACCGCAGCTCGACGCGCTCGCTCCGGGGCGGGCGTTCGCCGGCGACCCCCCGTTCACCGGCACCGTGACGGGGTGGAACTTCGAGGCCGGCAGCACCGTGCGGTGGAACGGGGCGGCGCGCGTCACCACGTTCGTGTCGAGCGGTGAGCTTCGCTGGGCCGCGCTCGGCTCCGACGTCGCCGCCGCCGGCACCGCGGCCGTGACGGTCGCGACCCCCGGCGCCTCGGCCGCCTCGAACGCGCTCTCGTTCACCGTTGACGCGGTCGCGACGCCGGCCGCGGGCGGGCTCGAGCGCGTCTCGCTCGCCGAAGACGGCGGGCAGAGCAGCGGCGGCGTGCGCGACGCACGGCTCAGCGCCGACGGGCGCTACGTCGCGTTCAGCTCGACCGGCGCCGACGTCGTCGCGGGCGATTCGAACGGGCGAGAAGACGTCTTTCTGCGCGATACGTGCCGGGGCGTCACCGGCTGCGTGCCCGTCACGCTGCGCGTGTCGCTCGGCGAAGACGGTGGTGAAGGTGACGCCGATGCGCGCTACCCGGCCCTCAGCGCGAGCGGCCGCTGGGTGGCGTTCGTCTCGAGCTCGACGAACCTCACGGCGCTCGACACCACACCCGTGCAGCGCGTCTATCTGCGCGACACGTGCCTCGGTGCTCCTTCAGGGTGCACGCCGGCCCTGCACCGCGTGTCGGTGCGGAGCGATGATGGCACCCCGAACGGCGCGGCCGAGTCGCCCTCGGTGTCGGCCGATGGCCGGTTCGTCGCGTTCGTGTCGGCGTCGCCCGACCTCGTGCCGAACGACACCGCGACCCGAGACGTCTACCTGCGTGACACGTGTGTCGGCGCGGCGGCCGCATGTACGCCCACGACCCTGCGGGTCAGCGAGAGCCTCGACGGCGAGGGCGTGAACCAGCCGTCGGCGGGTGGGGTCGTCGGCCCGAACGGCCGCTTCGTGGTGTTCATCACGACCGCGACCAACCTCGACGCCGGCATCGCCACACCCGGCCACGGCCATGCGTACCTGAGAGACCTGTGCCACGGCGCGGTCGGCTGCACGCGGTCGCTCACGCAGCTCGACGTCGCGCTCGACGGCGGCGAGGCCGATCGCTTCGCGGGGCCCGGCGCGCTCGGCGTCAGCGCCGACGGCCGCTGGGCGATGTTCTCGACATCGTCGACGAACCTCACCGCCCACGCGCCGAGCAACTTCAGCCAGCTGTTTCTGCGCGACACCTGTGCGGGCGCGCCGGCCTGCACGCCGTCGACCACGCTCGTGTCGGTGTCGGTGGGTGGCGATGCGGGCGCGTCGTTCACCACGCTCGGTGCGGTCAGCGCAGACGGGCGCTGGGCGGTGTTCAGCTCGGCGGCGAGCGACCTCGTGCCGGGCGACACGAACGGGCGCGAAGACCTGTTCGTGAGAGACCTCTGCACGGGTCAGCCATCGGCCTGCGCGCCCCGCACCCGCCGGGTCTCGCTGACCGTCGACGGCGGCCAGCCGAACGGCCACGTGAGCAGCGAGCGCGCGCCCGGCGTCTCGAGCGACGGCGCGAACGTGTGCTGGGCCACGGGCGCCGACAACGTCGTGCCAGACGACACCAACAATCGGGGCGACGCGTTCGTCTCGGGGACGGGGTTCTAGATGATGACCGTACGCGCGCTGTTGCCGCTCGCGCTGGCCGCCGCGGCGTGCAGCTCACCGGGCCCGATGACCGAGGCCCCACGACCCGCGGCACCGCCCGTCGACGCGGGCATCGCTCGGGCGAGCGTCACCACCGACGCGCAGCTCGAGGTCGGCGAGCCGCTGCACATTCGTTGGGCTGCTGGCAGCACGTTCGGCGCGAAGCGGGTGGCGCTGCGGCTGCGCGCTCCGGGGCCCGAGCCGCAGAGCCCGGCCGGGTACCTCGCGACCGGCGTGAGCCCGGCGACGGGCGAGTCGAGGTGGGTCGCGGCCGACGGCACGTTGTCTGAAGCGCGCGTCGAGCACTCGACCGCCGCGAGCGGTGAGCTGACCCTGACGCTGCCCACGGCGGCGAAGGGCGAGTGGGCGGTCGAGCTCATCGCGACCGACGCCGACGGCGTGCTCGCGGCGTTCGCGCGCTCGACCACCTGGGTCGCGAGCGGGCCCGGGCTCAAGCTCGAGCTGCCGCTGCGGTGGGCGCGCCGCGACGACTTCGTGCGCGCGACCGTGCAGCTGCGCGGCACGAGCGAGCAGCGCACGCGGCTGTCGGCGTGGCTCGTGTTGCCCGACGCCGGCGTGCTGCACCTGCCGTCGCTCGGCCCCGAGTGGCAGCCCGCGGCCGAGGGGTTGCTGACGGCGCCGCGCACGGTGCAGCTGCTCGACGACACGCTCGGCCGTTTCGGTGACGGCACGTACGCCATCTCGGCGCGGCTCGACGACGCCGACGGGGGAGCGCTCGCGCGCGCGGCCGGCACCGTTCAGGTCTGCGAGACGCCCGGGACGGTGCGCGGCACCGTCGCGCAGGGCACGAGCGTGCTCGGTGACGGCACCGTGCTCGCGTTCGATGGGGTGGGCGGCAGCTACACCGGCGTCGTCGGCAGCGACGGCGCGTACTCACTGCAGGTGCCCGCGGGTCGGTACGTCGTCTTCGGGCGGGGCGCCGACTGGGGGGCCGCGGGCACCGTCGAGGTCGGCTGCGGCGCGACGGCCACGGCGCCGCTCACGGGCTCGCGCTCGGCGGCGAGCGGCAGCCAGGGGCTGAAGGGGGTGAAGCAGCAGGCGGTGGCTGACACGCTGGCCGACCAGAAGCCGGCGGTGCTGTACGGCCTCGACCTCGACCCGCGGCTCAAGGGCATCGCGCGCATCGAGGCGAAGCAGGCGTTTCGCTCGTACATGCAGGGCATTCTCGAAGAGGCCGAGCCCGACCGCATTCACTTCATCTCGCTCGACACGCTCGCCGAGTCGCTCACGACGTTGAGCGAGGCCCAGCAGGTGGGCGTCGACACCGGCGAGATGGCGAAGTTCACCGAGCTGCGCATCAGCGCGCTGATCGGCTTCGCGGTCAACCGCTTCGAGTTCGTCGACGGCTGGCCGCAGGGCCGCAGCTGGCAGTTCGCCGGCAGGGCCGAGGCCCAGAACGGCAAGCAGCTCGCCGCAGAGGCGCTCGACTTTCGGGCGACCGACCCCGAGTTCAACGAGAACGACAAGCGAATGCTCATCTACGCGATGCGCCACGTGGGCGGCGTCATCGGCGACGACCTCGCGAACCGGCTGCAGCTCGAGCGCGAGAGGCCGCGGCAGCCGGTGTGCCTGCAGACGACCCTCAAGAGCACGTACGAGCCCGGCGAGATGATCGAGGTCAACACGGTGGTGCAGGGGCGGCGGCCGAACGAGCGGCCCGCGGGGCTGACGTACCAGGTGGTGATGAGCGACCCCGACCGGGAGCTGATGCAGTGGACGGTGACGAGCAACGACAACGGCAGCACGCTGGTGCGGCTGCCGGCGCCCGACCGCGAGACGAAGCTGTTCTTCTCGTGCCTGGTGCCGCGCAAGAACAGCGCGCCGCTCGCGATCGGCCGCTGGCCGGTGCTGGTGCGCAAGGCGGGCCGAGCGTTCTATTCGCCGTTCGGGGTGCTGCTGCCGTTTCAGAAGGCGCCGGTGAAGTTGACGCTGACAGACTACGACGTCTACCCGGCGGTGCCGCTCACGGGGCGCGAGGGGTTGCCCGACGTTCAGGTCGCGGCGCTCGACTCAGCGAAGACGGCGACGCTGAACTTCATCGCCGGGGCGAACCTGGGTGACGCGTCGCTGCAGGGTACGGTGGTCTTGCGCACGCAGTTGCCGCCAATACCCATCAGGCTCAACTTCTGGATCGAGGCGAACAGCACCATCGAAGGTGAAGCACAGCCGCCGGGCCCGCTGATTCACGACGGCGTGTCGCTGATTCGTGGCGAGGTGACGCGGCAGGGTGAGCCCCTGGCCGACGTGCCGGTGTCGGCGCTGCTCGAGGGCGACGGCACGCTGAGCCGCGTCGACAAGACCGACGCAAACGGCGCGTTCGTCGTGGTGTACACGGCGCCGAGCACGGGTGAAGGTGTCGGCCGCGTTCGACTCTCGGCGGTGGTCGACTCGGCGTTCCTCAAGACAGAGGTCGCGCTCGCCTACGGGCCGCCGTGCATGGGGTGCCCGCTGCAGGTGTTCGACCCTCCGCTGCGGCTGCGGCGCGGCCAGCGGGTGGCGCTCGCGTCGAACCAGCGCGCGCGGTGGTCGGCGCAGGGGCCGGGCAACGTCGGCTCCGATGGGGTGGTGACGGCGTCGTCGAACGAGGGCGGCATGCTGGTGGTGACGGCCGAGGCGGTGGCCGACGCGACGAAGAAGGTGACGGTGCCCATCGTCGTCGAGTGCGAGCTCGCGGAGCTGCTCGGCACGTGGCGCGGCACGATGGTGGCGGCGCAGCCGCCTGCGGCGAACTACACGTGCTCCGATCGGTTCGTGCTCGAGCTCGTGGCCACGAACGACCCGTTGAAGCCGATGGCCGAACAGGCGCACTTCGAGTGTGGGCAAAACTCACCCGGGCTCGGCGAAAGCGAAGACGGGGTGTTCGACCCGCTGAGCTGCACGTGGTCGCGCGGGTCGCAGTTCATGGGCTGCAGCCTCACGAGCTACCAGCTCGGGCCGTCGACCCACCCGGGCCGCGACCGCTTCATCTACAGCGGCGTGAACGGCAGCTACCAGGCCGGCGCCTGCGTGACGAACTACCGCGGCAGCGGGGTGCTCACGAAGCAGCCGTAGGCGAGGAGGTCGCCTCAGGGCCCGCCGGTGTACAGCTGCCGCCAGACGGGCGCGAAGATGTAGCCGCCGTCGGTGTACTTCGGCGAAGCGCTGCCGGCCTCGGTCGAGCCGTGGCCGTTGCCGGTCGGCACCGAGGTGCGCAGGCGGTGCGAGCCGCCCCACGGCGTGCCGGCGTCTTCGATGGTGACGGGCATGCCGGGCACGTTCAGGTCGGCGAACGACTCGAGGTGGCCCGGGTGCTGCGAGTCGCCGGTGTGCGTGAAGCCCCAGAACGCCGAGAGCGGCGAGACCGAGGTCATGGTGAGCCACGGCTGGTTCGTGTCGAGCGGGCCGCTGAGCATCACGGCGCGCGAGACGGGCCGCACCTTCGCGATGACTCCCGCGCTGCTCGCGCCGTGAGAGATGCCGCTGATGATGATGGAGCCCCAGCGCGGCTGCCCGCCGTTCAGGAACCACGCCCAGTCACCCTGCGGGTTGATGCGGCCCAGGTGCTCGAGGCCCTTGATGATGCGCTCTTCGATGGAGTTCGGCCGCGTGACGGTCAGCGCCGCGTGCCGCGGCATGCCGTCGAACGCCTCGAGCCGGCAGCCGCCGATGTCTTGCCCGCAGTTGCCGACGCCGTAGTCCGACGCGTAGCAGGGCGCGAAGAAGTGGAAGCCCAGGCCCGCGAGCAGGCGGCCGTGCTCGACGCTGCCGCACGCGGTGAGGGGGTTCGCGACGTCGGTGGCGCCGTGCAGGTAGACGACGAGCTGCCCGCGCGGCGTCGCGCGCGTGTCGAGGTACGCGCGCTGCGTGCCGAGCCAGGCGGTGCCGGCGTCGTCGGCGGTCTTCGCGGTGAAGCCGAGCTGAAACAGCTGCGGGTTCGTGCGGTCGACGTCGGGGCCGGTGCTCGCGCCGCCGCCGGCCGATGCGCCACCGGCAGTGGCACCTCCTGCCGAGGCGCCTCCCGCCGTCGCGGTGCCGCCGCCTGCGGTCGCGGTGGCGCCGCCACCCGCATTCGCGCCACCTCCGGCCGTGGCGCCGCCGCCCGCGGCGGCTTCGCTGCCCCCGGCTTCACTGCCGCCGCCGGCCGACGGCAGCTCGCCCGGCGTTCCACACGCACTGCACACCAGCACCACCGAGACGAGCGCTCGCCGCATGCGCCGAGAAGCTACTTCAAGACGTCGGGCAGCTGGCGCGGCGCGCGCACGGGGTGAAAGTGCACCGAGAGTGCGGCCGAGACGGCCTGCGCAGAGGGCAGGCGCTGCTTCGGGTCTTTCTCGAGCATCGAGCGCAAGAGCGCCTCGAGCGGCCCCGAGCACTCGGCGCGCCGCTCGCGAAGGGGCTTCTCGCGCGCGGTGCGAATCGCGCCGGTCACGGCCTCGACCGAGTCGCCGCTGAACGGGGGCTCGAGCGTGAGCAGCTCGTACAGCATGACCCCGGCGGCCCAGAGGTCGACCGACGGTGAGAAGACGTCGTCGAGCGCTTCGGGGGCGAGGTACGTGAGGCGTCGCTGCTTCCACGAGGCGCGCTCGCCGCTGTGGCCGCTCAGCCCGAAGTCGCCGAGCTTGATGGCGCCCGTCTTCGACACGAAGACGTTGTGCGGCGACACGTCGGCGTGCACGAGCGCGAGGCGGGCCGGCGAGGTGTCGCGCACCTCGTGCACGACGGCGAGCGCGTCGAGCAGCACCTTCACGAGGTAGCAGGCGACCTCGATGGGCAGCTGCTGGTTGCGCGCGCGGTGCCGCTTGATCAGCTGCGACAGGTCGAAGCCCTCGACGAGCTCGGTCACGAGGCAGTGCTGCCCGTCGTACACGCCCGAGTCGAGCACGCGCACGATGTTCGGGTGCTTGAGCCGCGCCAGCGTGGCGGCCTCGGCCTCGAAGGCGCGAACCGCGCCAGGGGCGCGGGCGCGGTGCTTGTCGAGCCGCTTCAGCGCCACGACCTGGCCGCTGAGCTTGCCTTCGGTCACGCGCGCGAAGTGCACCTCGCCGGTCGCGCCTGCGCCGAGCCGGCCGAGCACCTCGTACGGGCCGACCCGCTCTCCCGTCGCGCGGCCAGGCGTGGGGAGCAGCGCCTCGACCTCGGGCCGCGCCGCAGGGGCGAACTGCAGCGACACGCCCTTCTCGCCGACGTTCACCACCTTCGCCGCCGCCTTCACGTCGCCCGCGGGCAGCTTCGCTTCGAGCTGCACCGATTGGTGCAGCATCGGAGGCGACTGGCTCGGCGTGAACAGCGCGCCACCTGCCGAGAGGTTCTGCAGCGCGCCGGCGATGCGGTGGTCGCCCGCGGTCACGACGGCCGGAGCTTCGACGGGGTGCCGAACCTCGGCGCGCCGCTCGTTGAGGCTCGCGAACAGCGCGTCGAAGGCCTCGAGCGCCTCGGCCGGCGCGAGGCCGAGGCGCTGAAGCTCACACTCGGCGAAGCGAGAGAGGAAGGCGCCGCGCTCCTGGTACTCGAGCTCGAAGAGGGGCACGCCGCGCGCGCCGGCGTGGTCGCCTGCGTTGGTGATGGCCGCGTGGTGCCCGTCGGTGGTGTGGGCGGCGTCGAGGCGGAAGATGACGAACAGCGAGGGGCCCGTACGGCGAAGCGCGAGGTCGACCTGAACGAGGGCCTCGTCGACGGCAGAGATGCACATGTCGAGGCAGCGCTGGGCAGAGGCCTGCCGCTGGCCCGAGGCGTCGTAGAAGACGAGGGCCCGCTCGACGGTCTCGGTCGCTTCGCTCAATCGGGGGCGCAGTCTAACCAACACCCCGGCTCGAACCGGGCGTGAGATGATGCGCGCCGATGTCAGACAAACGGTTCGCCGCGGCGCAGGCCCGGGCTCGAGAAGACGCGACCCACTTCATACCCCGCGCGGCAGATCGGGTGCCGCGGCCGTACCGGGTGGCGATCGGTGACCCGCAGGCGTCGCTGGCGCAGTTCCTGCGGGTGCTCGACCTGAACGGGCTCTTGGGCGACGACGGGCGGCTGTTGCCCGACGTGTACCTGGTGTCGCTGGGCGACCACTTCGACTGGGGCCGGCCCGAAGACCGGGCGGTGGCGACGGCCGACGGGGCGTGCATTCTGGCGTGGCTCGCGGCGCACCCGCCCGACCAGGTGCAGATCGTGGTGGGCAATCACGACCTGGCGCGGGTGCGCGAGCTGTCGGGGTTCTCGAACGCGCAGTACGCCGACGCGCAGGCGCGGGCCGACGCGGCGCTCGATGACGCGAAGGCGGCGGCGAGCTTTCAGTCGCGGTACCCGACGCTCGCGAGCCCGGCGGTCATCTCACGCGACTATTCGTGCTTCGACGAGCGGCAGCGCGCGCTGATGACGCGGCTGCTGGTGAGCAAGCGGGTGCGGCTGGCGGTGGCGCCGTCGCCGGGCATGCTGCTGGTGCACGCGGGCATCACGAACGAAGACCTCGAGCTGTTGCGGCCTTCGCCGACGAACGACGCGGTCGAGATCGCGAACGCGCTGAACGCGTTCTTCGACGCGCGGGTGGCGAGGTGGAAGGGCGAGGGCCCGCTCGACCTCTCGCCGCTCGACGTGCCCGGGTCGGCGGCCCACGGTGAGGCGCGCGGCATTCTCGTGCACCGCCCGACGAACCCGCAGGTCGGCAAGATCGACCCGAAAGAGCGCCGCCGCTACGACCCGCGGTCGCTGCCGCCCGACATCATGCAGGTCATCGGGCACATCAACGACGCGAAGTGCCGCAAGGCGTTCGGCAACTGGGTCGAGCGCAAGCCGGCCGAGCCCGGCGTGCTGCGCGGGCTGCACATCGAGCTGTCGCCGAAGTACCACCCGGGCTGCGACGACGCCGACCGGCTGGTGTTCACCGACGGCTCGATGAACACGGTGGGCCCGTTCGAGTACGAGCTGTTCGATCTCGACACGCGGCAGGCAGCGACTCCGCGCAAGCAGGCGTGACTCAAGGTTGAGGCACGCGCTTCGTTCTTGAGGCGCGGCGTCTCGCGGGTTTGATTCGCGCGCGCTTCACCACGCACGTCACCATCACGCAACGTCGCAGGGTTGGGCGCTGGCGCCGGGTTTGCTCAACCCACGGCGAATGCGACCAGCGACGTGTTTGATTGCGCTCTGCGCGGCGTGTGTCGGCGGCGAGAAGGTTCGCTACGACGCAGGCACCGACGCAGGCACCGATGCAGGGGAAGATTCGGAGCAGGATGCGGGGCCACCGACACCGCTCGACACCATCTTTTCGATCGGCATCACCGACAACTCGGGCGGCATACCGCAGACGGCGCCGCTGATCGGGCTGTCGTTTCGCGGCGCGATGCACGGGCCCGGGGTCGTCTCGGCGCGGCGCGTCTCGCAGCCCATCATGGTCGACGGGGTGGCGTCAGACTGGGTCGGCATACCCGAGAGCGTCGTGCCGATGTTGACGCGCGGCGGGGCGGTCGGCCTCTCTCAGGCGGAGTGGGACGCCGAGATCATGGCGCTGTACGGCCGCACGCAGCTGTTCGACTTCGGCATACCGCACGTCGCGGTGCGCGCGGCCTTCGACGACGAGCGCATCTGGTTCTTGCTGCAGTGGGACGACCCGACCGAGAGCCGCGATCGCGACACCTGGTACGTCGACGCCGGCACGTGGGTGCGCTCTCGCGGCAACGAAGACCGCGCGATGCTCGGCTTCGACATTCTCGAGAGCACGCCTGCGTTTCAGGCGATCGGCTGCAGCGGCGCCTGCCACATTCAAGAGCGCATCGGCGACGTGAGCGACGCAGGCCGCGCGTACCGCACGCGCATGCACACGAACCAGCAGGGCGAGACGCTCGACTATTGGAACTGGCGCGCTGCGACCACCGACCCGATGGGCGCCGCCGACGACGGCTACATGGACGAGGTCTCGCGCAAGTTCGACGGCCCGAGCGACTGGTTCGTGCAGAACCAGCAGACGATCGACGGCGGCGTGGTGCCGCTGCTCATGTCGGCTTCAGGCGTGAACGCGAACCCGCGCTTCTTGATGCGACTCGACGCGGGGCCGGGCTCGATGCCGTTCGACGGCACCGGCGCAGTCGACGGCACGGTGCTGCCGGGTGTGCTGATGCAGCGCGCGTCACCGGGCCGCGACGACGTGCAGGCGGTCGGGCGCTGGGCGGCGGGCCACTGGACGGTCGAGTACTCGCGGCGGCTGACGACGGCCGACCCGCGCGACACGCAGTTTCCTCCTCGGTGACCGGGCCATGAGAGCGCTCCCCCTGTGCTGCTGGGTGTTGGCGGGCTGCTGGTACGGGCCCGAGGTCGGTCAGGAGCAGATGCAGATGCTCTCGCCCGACGGCGGCCGAATGATGACGTTCGGCGAGCTGATGACCGAGGTGCTGGTGCCGTCGTGCGCCGGCTCGTTCTGTCACAAGCCCGACCCGCCGCCGGCGGCGCCGATGTCGCTCGAGCCTGCGGTTGCGTACCGCGAGCTGGTGGGCGCGACGTCGGATCAGCACCCGACGATGTTGCGCATCACGCCGATGGACCCGGCGAACAGCTGGGTGATGGTGAAGGTGAAGGGCGACCTGGCGACCGCGCACGGCACGACGCGCATGCCGCTGAACAAGCCGCCGCTGTCTGACGCGCACCTCGAGCAGCTGGAGCTGTGGATTCTGCGGGGCGCGCCGAATGACTGATGGGCTGCGCACCGGGCTGGCGCTGGTCGTGGCGCTGACCGGGCTCATCACGGCCTCGGTCGCGAACGCCGGCGCCACCACGACCGTCTCGGGCTCGGCGTACCTCGACTACTGGTACCTGAGCTCGGAGCACGCGCGCGCGGCGTCGCTGCAGCCCATCACGCCCGAGGCCGCCATCAAGATCGAGGTCGACGTACACGAGAGCGTCTCGTTCTCGGCGCGCATGTGCTTCGGCTGTCACGGGCTCGAGATCGACCGCGCGCACATCGACTTCACGCCGAGCCAGTACTTCAACCTGCAGGTCGGCCGCGTCGGCGTGCCGTTCGGCGAGTTCTCGGTTCGCTACGACCCGACCAGCCACCGCACCGTGTCGAAGCCGCTCATCTACGAGATGGGCCGCATGCCGTACTACGGCAAGAACGCGTTCAACCTCGGCGTGGTGCCGCAGCCGTACGTCGACACCGGCGCCGTGGTGTACGGGCAGCTGTGGCTCGGCGAGCACGTGCAGCTCTGGTACGGCGGCTACGCGGTCGCCGGCTACAAGGGCACGAACGACGTCGACTGGGTGTCGATGCGTACGCCGTACTACCTCGACAACAACCGCTTCCCCTCGGGGGGCGGGCGCGCGGTGCTCACCATCTCGGGCA
>JAEUJP010000662.1 GCA_016793725.1 Myxococcaceae bacterium
GTGAGGCCAAGGCGATCGCCGAGGCGCGGGCGGCGGCGCAGGCCGAGCTCGAGACGCTGCAGTCGCGCGCGCAGTCGGCCGAAGAGCGCGCGGCGAAGCTCGAGGGTGACCGCGATGGGCTGCAGGCCGAGCTCGCGGCGGCGCGAGAGCGCCAGGTCGGCATGGAGGCCGAGCTCTCGGCGACGAAGGGCGCTGCGACCGGTGCGTCGGGCGAGCTCGAGGCCGCGCTCGCGGGCCGCCGTCAGGCCGAAGATCTGCTCATCAAGATGCGCGCGCGGTACTCGGAGCTCGAGCTGCAGCTCAACACCGAGGTGCCCCAGCTGCGCGAGCAGGTCGGCGAGCTGATGGCCGACAACCAGATGATGGACGCCGAGCGCGAGCGCCTGGCCGGGCAGGTCGAGCGGCTCGAGGCGACCCGCTCCCAGGGTGCTGATTCGGAAAAAGAGCTCAAGAACCGCATCGACATGCTGCAGCGTCGCGTGAACGCGCAAGACGCCGAGCTGAACGCGCTGCGCCGCAGGTCGGGGGCTCCGGCGGCTCCGGCGGCTGGCGCTGCGGCCCCCGCGCAGCTCGGCCGGGTTCAGCTGACGAAGGTGCCGGCGACCGAGGCCCGGCCTTCAGTTCCCGACCCGAAGCCGACGCCGCGCGGGCACGCTCCCAAGGGCCGGCCGACGCTGGGCGAGGCGCCCGAGGTGCCGACGTCGCGCGATCAGAAGCTGCCGTCGAAGCCGGGTGCTCGGCCTGCACCTGTGGCCGCCGTGACCCCGGTGATGACGCCGCTCGCGAAAGAGCCCGTGACCCGGCCCGGTGGCGTGCCCGTGACTCCCGACCCGACCGACGAGAACGTCGAGCTCGAGGTGTTCGAGCTCGAGCTCGATGAGAACGGCGACGATGAAGAGCTGCTCTTGCTCGAAGAAGAGGCTTCCGATCCCGGGCCGGGGTCGAAGACGCCGCCGAAGAAGTAGCTCCGCGCCGCCGGCGCGGAAACGGGAGCGCAGCGACCAGAAGCTCCTGATCGAGTGGTTCGAAGGGCCCGGAATTCGTAGCGGTCGGGTAGTGTTGGTTTCCGCCCGTGAAGCGACCCGCCGTATTTGCCGCAGCCGCCCTGTTCCTCCTGCCCGTGGCGTGGTGGTTCATGCCCGGCGCAAGCGAGCCCGAGCCCGTGCCTTTGGCGAAAGAGACGCCGCCCACATCGCTGCCCCACGTGCTCGCCGTGCCAGAGCCCGTCGCGGTCACGCCCCAGGGAGCCGGCGCGCTCAAGGGCCGCGTTCACCGCCGCGGCGTGCCCGTCGACGGCGCGAAGGTTCAGCTCAAGGGGCCGAAGCTCGAGTCGGCCGCGACGGCCGGCGGCGGGCTGTACGAGGTGACGGGGCTGCCCCCGGGCGACTACCTGGTGTGGGCTACCGAGGGCCACGAGTCGTCGAAGGTCATCGGGCCCGTCACGGTGGTCGCCGAGGTCTCGGTCGATCTCGAGCTACTGCCGAGCGCCTCGCTCGAGGGCACCGTCGTCGACGCGCACAGCCGTGAGCCGATCGAAGGCGCGGTGGTCACGTCGACCGGCGGGGTGGCGCGCACCGATCACGCCGGGCGGTTTCGCTTCGAGGTGTTGCCCGCCGGCGAGACGTGGATCGAGGCGGTCGCTCCCGGCCACCAGAAGCGCGCCGAGTGGCTCGGGCTGCCCGGCGCGAAGGCGCACACCGGGCTCACCCTCGCGCTGCTGCCCAGCGCCCGCATCGAAGGCATCGTCGAGCGGCCGGGCGGCAAGCCCGTCGCTCAGGCCCAGGTCTGGGGCGAGGCCGAGATCTCGGAGCGCGCCGGGCAGATCTGCGGCCCCACCTTGAGCGCGGCCGACGGCACCTTCGCCCTCGACTGCGCCGACGGCCCGCTCGTGCTCGCCGCTTCGGCGCCCGGTGGGTCACGCGTCGAGGGCCCGCGCATCAAGGGCACCGCGGGCCAGACGCGCAGCGACGTGCACATTCAGCTCGGCGAAGAGCTCGCCGTCGACGGCACGGTGCTGCGCGGCGACACGCCGGTCGCGGGCGCGACGCTGCTCTTGCTCGACGCGCGCTCGCAGCGGCCGGCGGCGTCGGGCTCGACCGATGGCTCGGGCCGCTTTCACATCGAGGGCGTCTCGGTCGGCAGCTACGTGGTGCAGGTCTCGGCCGGCACGCGCCACGTTCAGGTCGGCCCCTATGATCAGACGGGCGAGGGCACGCCGTGGCAGGTCTCGATACCCGAAGGGGCCGTGCTCGCGGGGCGAGTCGACCCCGCCGCGGCCGGCGTGCGCGTGACGTGGCGCTCGGGTGAGTGGGCTGGCCCGCCGGCCTCGACGACGACCGACGACAAGGGCACGTTTCGTTTCGAGGGCGTGCCCGACGGCGTGCTCTCGGTCGAGGCCGAGGGGCCGAAGGGGGTCGCGTCGGCGAAGGCGAAGGCCGGCGACGACGTGGTGCTGAGGCTCACGGCGGCCCAGCTCACCGTCACGGCGGTCGACGACAAGAACCTGCCGGTGACCGACTACCTCTTGATTCTCGAGCCGGTGACCTCGGGCTCGACCCGCCGAATTCCCGTCTTGAACCCTGCGGGCAGGTTCGAGGGCGTCGTCGGCTCGGGCACGTGGCGCGTGCTGGCGACATCGGGGCAGGGCACGTCACAGGCCCAGACGGTCGAGCTGAACGGGCCCGTGTCGGTGCGGCTCCAGATGCCGAGCCCGCTCTCGGTGACGGTCGTGGTGGTCGACGCGGCGACGAAGCTGCCGGTCGGCGGCGCCGAAGTCACGTTCATGGCGTACGTGCCCGGCCGCTGGTACGCGCCGGCGCGGCTCATCGGCCCGTTCGTGACCGACGGCCGCGGCGAAGTTCGGGCGCGCGTGCCGGCCGAGTGCAACCTCGAGGCGAAGCGCGGCACGCGGCGCGCGTGGTCGCCGATGGGGCACGCGCCACGCGACGGAGCGGGCCGAATCGAGATGGCGCTGCCGCCCGACGGGGCCCCGCAGAACGCGGCGAAGCGGCCGCCCGAGGTGACCGAATACGAGGGCGTCGGCATGCAGCTCGCGACCGACGGGCCCCGCGTGATCGTGACGCAGACGTTCGAGGGGTCGCCGGCCGAGGCGGCGGGCATTCAGTACGGCGACACCATCGTCGCGGTCGACGGTCAGCCCGCCAGGGCTCCGGCCGACCAGGTGATCCCCCGCATCCTCGGGCCCGCCGGCTCGGCCGTGAAGCTGACGATGATGCGCAACGGCGAGCAGCTCGACTTCGTCGTGCGGCGGCGCGCGATTCGGTACTGAAGTTCAAGGGGCTCGTGGCGCGATGCGCCGGGCCCTCGGCGGCTCAGCCACTGGCGCCGACTCGAGCAGCAGCGCCAGCGCCATCGCGATGATCGTGCGCCTCACTTCAGCCCGCCTTCCGCTTCTTCTTTTCGCGGCGCGACGCCGGCTCGGCCGTGATCGACGGGCCGGGCTTCGCCGGAGCCACGAGCGCCCCCGGCAACGGCGTGCCGTCTGGCTGCGGCGTCTCGGCGGGCGGCGCGTCGGTCGGCAGCGCGGGCAGCCGCATGATGAAGGTCGAGCCCTCGCCCGAGCGGCTCTGCACCGTGATGACGCCGCCGTGGTTCTTGACGATGCGCTGGCAGATCGCGAGGCCGAGCCCCGTGCCCTTCTGCTTCGTCGTGAAGAACGGCACGAAGATGTTCAGCTGCTGATCGGCGGGTATGCCGGGCCCGTTGTCGACCACGTGCAGCTCGACGTGCTCGGCCGAGAAGCGCGGCTCGCCGAAGCGCTCGGGGCGCACCGTCTTGATCGTGATCTCACCCGGCTTCTCGCCGATCGCCTGCCCGGCGTTCTGCACCAGGTTGATGAGCACCTGCTTCAGCTGCTCGGCATCGCCGTCGACCTTCGCGAGCCCATCGACCAGCTCGGTCTGCAGCGTGATGTTCTGCGGCACGTCGTTCTGAATCAGCCGCACCGTGCGCGAGACCACCTCGTTCAGGTCGGTCGGCCCGAAGCTCTGCTTCATCGGGCGCGCGTAGTCGAGAAACGCCGTGACCACGCCGTTCAGCCGGTTCACCTCTTCGACGATGACGCCGAGGAACTCGGCCTCTTCGCCCGCCACGCGCTTCGGGTCGAGGCACTGCGCCGCGCCCTTGATCGCGCCGAGCGGGTTGCGAATCTCGTGCGCGAGACCCGCCGACATCTCGCCGAGCGCGGCCAGGCGGTCGCGCTCGCGCATCTTCTCGTACAGCTTCGAGTTCTCGACGACCGCTGCGAGCTGCTCGGCCAGCTCGAGAATCAGCGCGATCTCGTCGGACGCGAACGCCTCGGGCACGCGCTCGTCCCACAGGTTCAAGAAGCCGATCACCCGATCGTTGCCGAGCAGCGGCACCGCGATCGCAGCCTTCATCTGCTGCATCGCCGCCTTCACGTCGAGCAGGCGCTTCACCTCGTCGCGCGAGCGGCGCGCCTCGAGGGCCGGCTGGGCCTTCAGCTCGGCGACCCGCCGCTCGACCGCCTCGAGCAGCTGCGCCTTCTCGCTGCGGCCCACGAGCACCCGCGCCGTGCCGGCGTCGAGGAAGAGCGCGGGCTGGGGCCCCCGGCTGTCGACCAGGCGGAAGCCGGGCCGATCTTCGGCGAGCAGGTAGATCGAGGTGTGGGTCACGCGCCGGGTCTCGTTCAGCCCGTCGAGCACCATGCCGCACAGCTGCCCGACATCGATCACGTTCTGGGTTCGGGCCTGCAGCGCGCGCACCGACTGCAAGAAGTTGAACCGCTCGCGAAAGAAGATGGCGACGACACGCTCGTCGACCTTCGCGCGCAGCGGCTCGAGCAGAATCAGCATCACGAACGCGGCCACGATCGTGTTGAACACGAACAGCCCGCGGTTCTCGCCGACCCACACGGTGAGCGCGACGAACACCGCCGCGAGAATCGCCGCGAGCACGGCCTGCGCGGCGATCTTGCCGAACAGCTCGTGCAGATCCATCAACCGCAGGCGCAGCAGCGTCTGCGAGAGAAAGAAGAGGTACAGCGTCGCGATGATCGGCCCGATCGTGGGGAAGGGCAGGCCGAACCGCGACACGTAGTCGAGCCCCGCGAACACGATCGACAGCGCCGCGCCGATCGCCAGGTAGGCGAGGCGGGCCCTGTCGATGCGCGACTCGCTCACGCGCATGCGGGCGAGCAGCAGCGACACCGAGAACGACAGCGCCAGCAGCACCCAGCCCGCGACCGCGACGCGCGCCCAGGTCTGCTCGGCGAGCGGTGAGGCGCCGACGGCGAGGCCGAGCACGAGCGACAAGAGCGAGACCCGGCGGCCGTACCGCGACGCGCGGGGGCTGAAGTTCAGGAACTCGAGAAAGAAGCCGAGCGCCGTCGAGGGCAGAAGAGCCCCTAAGACGAGCGTGGCGCCGAGTATGATGCGCGACATCACCGCCGACTCGGCGCTCCACGGGAAGAGACCTTCGAGACACTGTGAGAGGTAGAAGCCACCGACCGAGAGCGCGAAGATGCCGAACACCGTCAGCACCCGCGGCCGCTGGGGCCGCAGCAGCATCGACACGCCCAGCGCCAGGCCGACGATGGCCGCCAAGAGCGCGCTTTGCGTCCGAATGTCCATGAGCTCGAGCTGGCCGAAGTCTATCGCCGCTCTGGCCCTCGCGCTCCTGTCGGCTGCAGCGCTCGCCCAAGAGACGCTTCCCCCCGCTTCCTCCGACGAGGGCCTCGAAGAAGACGCCCTCGACCCCGGCTTCATTCGGGTGCCCAACCCCGCGTTTCCCAGCCCTGAAAAGCAGCCCGAGGTGGTCGACCGCGGCCGCAAGCTCGAGCGCAGCGATCTCGAGCCCTACTTCGCCGCGGGCAAGCGCGCCGAGGCCAAGGCCGCCTACGACGCCCGCAAGTGGGCCGACGTGAAGGCCGCCTTGAGAGACGAAGGTGACGCCCCACCCGTGCGGTGGCTGCGCGCGCTGGCCGCCTCCCAGCTCGGCGAGCACCTTTTCGCCGCAGCCGAGCTCGAGGCGATCGCCGCGAAGTGGCCTGCGTTCAAAGACCGCTGCCTCGTGCTCTCGGGGCAGGAATACGAAGATCTGAAAGACTGGGCGTCGGCGGCGCGCGTCTACGTGCAGGTCGCCCCGACGTCGCGCCAGGCGTTCGACGCGGCCCTCGGCCTCTCGCGCGCGTACCGCTTCACGAAGCAGGTCACGAAGGCGCGCGACGTGCTGGTGCCGTTCTCGCTGAAGCCCGCGCCGCCCTGGGGGCGCGACGTCGGCGCCGAGGCCCTGCTCCAGCTCGCCGACCTCGCCGCCGCGCGCAAAGACGTCAAGGCCGAGGCCGACGCCGCCGCGAAGCTGTGGTCGCTGCACCCGCGTGCGCTCGTCGCGCAGAAGCTCGAGGTCTCGCGCGTGGGCCCCATCACGAACGAGCTCACCGTCGCGCGCGCCGACCAGCTCATCGAGGCGCACCGCAACCAAGAGGGCATCGATCTGCTCACGCCGATCATCGGCGACCTGAAGCTGCCCGACGCGCTCGCCTGCAGGGGCCACTTCGCGCTCGGCAAGGGCCAGCGCAAGCAGCGGCAGCACGCGAAGGCGGTGGCCACCCTCGCGGCCGTCGTGAAGAAGTGCACCGACGCCGACCTGAAGGCGCGCGCAGCCTACGTGCTCGGCTTCTCGCGCTCGGTGCTCGACCCGAAGAACGGCGCCCTCGTCTACGAGCAGCTCGCGAAAGACGCGCCCAGCCACCCGTTCGCCGACGACGCGCTGTTCTACGCGGCCGACGGCAGGCTGCGCAGCGGCGATCTCGAGGGCGCGAAGGCGCTGCTCGCCCAGCTCGTCGAGAAGTACCCGAACGGCGACTGGGCCGCTGAAGCGCTGTTTCGCCAGGCGTGGCTCGCGAAGGTCGCGAAGGCTTGGCCCGACGCCAAGGCGGCGTTCGAGGGCATCGAGCAGAAGTACACCGCGGCAGATGACCCGTACGAGGTCGAGCGGGCGCAGTATTGGCGCGGCCGCGTGCTCGAGGCTGCGGGCGACGCGAAGGCCGCGGCCGAGGTGCTGGCCGACGTCGCCGTGAACCACCCGGCCACGTACTACGGGCTCATGGCGCGCGAGCGCGTGATGAAGCTCGACGCGGCGAAGGGCGCCGAGGTCGCGAAGGTCGTGCCGCCCGCGCCGAAGGCCGATGACGTCTTCCCCCTCTACGCCGGGCCGCTCGGCGACGAGCCGGGCTTCTTGACCGCCATCGAGTGGCTGAGGCTCGGCATCTCGGAGCAGGTGCCGCTCGAGCTGCTCGCCCTCGATCGCAGCAAGCTGCCCCGCGAGAGCCTGCGCCTCATCGTCTACGTCATCTCGCTCAGCGGCGAAGAGCGCTCGGCGCACGGCATGGCGCGGCTGTGGCTGAAGCGCGATCTCTCGGGGCGCATCACCGAAAAGTCTCGCGCCCTGTGGGAAATCGCCTACCCCAACGCCTACCGCGACCTGGTGGTGAAGCACGCGTCGGCGGCGAAGTCGCTCGACCCCGATCTCTTGCAGGCGCTGATGCGCGAAGAGAGCGCGCTCGACCCGAAGGCGCTGTCGTGGGCCGGCGCGCTGGGCCTCACGCAGCTGATGCCGACGACCGCGTGGGACGTGGCGGCGAAGCTCAAGCTGCCCCGGCCATCTCAAGATCAGCTGCTCGACCCCGATCTCAACATTCGCATCGGCGCGACGTACCTCTCGGGCCTCGTGCAGCAGTTCAAGGGCATCAAGCAGTATGCCGTCGCGAGCTACAACGCCGGGCCTGGCGCGGTGAACCGGTGGCGCGCGGCGCAGCCCGACGCCGAGATCGACGAGTGGGTCGAAGAGATACCGCTCACCGAGACGCGCGGGTACGTGAAGCGCGTGCTGCGCAGCTACAACACGTACAAGCTGCTCTACGGCGCGCCCGAGGCCGTGGCGGCGCCGCTCACGAGCGGGTCGCAGCGGTGAAGCGGTGATTCGGGTCGTTCGACTCGGCACACCTCGCGTGCGAGGCGAGGGCGTGCGCATCGGCACGGTGCGGCGGCCGCCGCGGGGCGTGCCGAAGTCGCGCCATGCGAAAGACGACTGGTACGATGTCTGGCTGCCCGAGCTCTCGCCGAGTGGGCCGCTCGTCGCGAAGTGGCTGGCCGCGACCACCGACGGCGAGCGCGCGCGGTGCGCCCGTCAGTTCGAACGCGAGCTCGCGTCACCGGCCTCGGCGCGCCTGCTCGAGCTGCTCGTCGCGATGTCGCGCGGCGCGAACCTCGCGATCGGCTGCTACTGCGCCGACGAGTCGAAGTGCCACCGCGGCGTGCTCGGCGCCGAGCTGAGGGCGCGCGGCGCCGAGGTCACGTCGTGACGGCGCGCTGCTCGATGGTGCGCAAGAGCTCGTCGATGTGCAGCGGCTTCGGTACGTAGTCGGCGTTCGCGGCGGTGAGCCGTGAGGCGTCGTCGACCTTCGCCGAGATCGCGACCACGGGTATCGCCTTGAGCCGCTCGTCGCGGTCGCGCTCGGCGAGAAAGCCCCAACCGTCCATCACCGGCATGGTGAGGTCGAGCAGCACCACCGAGACCGGCGTGCGCTTGAGGGCCGCGAGCGCGTCGGCCCCGTTGCGCGCCGCCGACACGTGGTAGCCCTCGTGGCGCAGCGCCTCGCAGAGCAGCTCGCGCATCGCGTCGTCGTCGTCGACGACCATCACGGTGCGCTGAGAGGCCGACGCGAGCGGCACGGTGAGGCAGAAGCACACGCCCTCGCCGAGCCGGCTCTTGGCGGTGAGCGCGCCGCCGTGGGCCTCGGCGACGAGCTTGGCGACCGACAGGCCGAGGCCGCTGCCATAGCGGGCGCGGCGCGGGTGCGGCCAGAACCGATCGAACAGGTGCTCGAGCTCGTCGGGCTCGAGGCCGCCTGAATCGTCGGCGACGCTGAGCCGCGCGAACGGCCCCTGCGTCTCGACCTGAATCGACAGGGTCGCCTCGTCGGGGGCGTGCTCACACAGGTACTCGAGCAGGTTCGTGATCGCCTGCACCATGCGCGGCTCGTCGCACTGCAGGTTCAAGCCGGGGGCAAACGGGCCGACCTCGATGCTCTGCTGCTGCTGGGCGGCGAGCGGCTCGACCTGCGGCAGGGCGGCGTCGAGCACCCGCTTGAGCGGCACCTTCTCTTTGTTCACGTGGAGCTCGGCCGAGACGTCAGACAGATCGGCGGCGAGCCGGCCGAGCTTGTTCGCTGCGTCGTGAACGGCCTCGAGCAGGCTCTTCGACTCGCGGCGATCACCGTCGGGCTCGCGCTTCGCGATCTGCGCGAGCCGCAAGAGAATGACGCTGAGCGGGTTGCGCAGCTCGCGGGCGATCATGCTGAGCAGGTTGTCGCGCTCGGTGGTGGCGACGCGGGCGGTGTCGTCGAGCAGGGCGTTGTCGATCGCCATCGCGGCGCGCCGGGCGAAGTCGGCGGCGAAGAGCAGGTGGGCGTCGCTCCACGGGCGAGAGACGGGGGCGAGCAGGGTGACGAAGCCGAGCGGCCGATCGCGCGAGACGAGCGGGGCGGCGAGCACCCCTTCGAGCCCGGCCGCGCGCAAGAGCTCGCCGGCGAGGCCGAGCTCTTCGAGCCTGAGCCGTGCAGCGCCGGTCGAGATCGGCGGGGGCAGCGGCACGATGTCGCGCAGCCGCGGAGCGAACTGTGCCTCACTGCGCGCGTCGGCGAACGTGAAGGCACCGCGGGTGAGCGCGCCCGAGCGATCGTAGAGGTCGACGAGGCAGGCGCCGGCGATCGACGGCACGACGATGCGCGTGATCGCCGAGAGCACCGTGCCCTTCTCGAGCGGCACCGAGAGCAGCTCGCCGGCGCGAACGAGCTGGTGCATCAGGCCCTCGAGGTCTCGCTGGCGGGTCACGTCGAGAAACGCGGTGCGGAAGCCGGTGGGCGTCTTTTCGGTGAACAGCTGAAGCACGACGGGGGCGCCGGGCCCCTTCGGCTTCACCTCGAGCTGCGCGGTGGCGCGGCGCAGGCTGGCGGCGTCGAAGTGATCTTGCAGTGAGCGGCGGCTCTCGAGGCCGAGCGCCGTAGCGAGCGGGCGGAACAAGAGGCGCTCGCGCGGGGTGCCGAGCAGGGAGGCTCCGGCGCCATTGATCGAGGTGATGTAGCCCGAGGCATCGAGCGGGCAGTACCCGGCGCGGGAGGTGTCGAGCAGCTCCGCGAGCTGGGCGCCCTCGGTCTCCAG
>JAEUJP010000702.1 GCA_016793725.1 Myxococcaceae bacterium
TTCCAGCGGAAGCGAAGTACGTCGTCTTCAGCAGCAGCTCGCCGAGGCCGGGTTCGACCCGGGCGGCGTCGACGGGCAGTTCGGTCGCAACACGCAGTCGGCGGTGCTGCAGTTTCAGCGCGCGCGCGGGCTGCAAATCGACGGCGTCGTCGGCTCGCAGACGCTCGACGCGCTCGCCGGCATCAGCTCGTTCGACGGCGGCTCGACGACGCCCGGCAGCCAGACGACGGCCACGACGCAAGGCTACGCCCACCAGTGGAAGCAGTTTCGCGAGGTGAGCCCGCAGGCGCTCGCGGCGACGCTGCCGTCGCAGGCGCGGCACCTGGCGGGCGACTTCATCGCGGCGGCGCGGCGCAACAACATCGACCCGCTGCTGCTCGTCGCCATCTCGCGCCACGAGACGGGCAACTGGACGTCGAGCGCCTTTCGCAACAAGAACAACGCGATGGGCATCTCGAACGCGAACGGCCCGCGCACGTTCTCGAGCGCGTCGCAGAGCATCGACATCATGGCGCGCGAGCTCGCGAAGCCGAACGGGTACTACCGAAACGCGGGCACGCTGCGCGCGCTGTGGGGCGTGTACGCGCCTGGCCCTGCGACGGGGCAGCCGCTGCAGCGCAACGACCCCAACAACCTGAACCGCCACTGGGGCCCGAACATCTTGCGGAACCTGCGCGAGCTCGAGAGCCAGCTCGGCATTCGCTAGACCCGCGCTCTGTCGAGCTGATTCGAATGCGGCGCGACGCGCCCCCGAGACTTTCGATGGCGCGCACGTCAACCCCGTGTGCGGTGCGCGTGCGGCCGAATCAACTCGACCGGGCCGGTGATGGGGGGGCGAATCACCGGCCCCACACCACGCGCGACCGGCCGGCCATCGGCAGCACGTGCTCGCCGTGCTCGGTGAAGCCGCGCTCGCTGGCCAGCGCGAGCAGGTGCTTTCGCCACGGGTTGTAGCTCGTGCCGTTCTCGCTGCAGCACGGCACCACCGCGAAGCCGATGTGGTGCTTCGCGGCGTACTCGAGGCACAGCTGGGTCGCGCCGTCGGAGTGCAGCCCGACCACGAGGTCGGCCTCGCACGGCTCGTCGAGCGTGAAGAGCCGCTCGGCGTACTTCACGTTCAGCCGCTTCACGCGCACGTCGAACGTGGTGACGTCGCGGCCGAGCTTCGTCAGCTCTTCGTTGAGCCGCCCCATGCCGCCCGCGACGTCGTAGACGCGCCGCGCGTCGGGGAAGTGTGAGGTGAGGAACTGTGCGAACAGCTCGAAGCGCCGCTTGTCGGCCATGTCACTCGACCGATACCAGCTTCACCTTCTTGTAGATGCGGCGATCGAGCGGCATGCGCGCGTCGATGAAGCCGATCACCTCGTCGAACTCGAACGTGAAGGTGGGCACCGGCGGGGTGATGCTCACGATGAGCTCGAAGCTCCACAGGCTCGAGAGCTCTTGTTTGCCCTCGAGCGCCTCGGGCGGCGGCGCGGGGAGCTTCGCGGCTGCCGCCTGAATGTCGGTGAGCGCCTCTTGATCGACGTGCTCGTCGTTCGACGGCTCGACGAGCTCGACCTTCGTGAGCTTGCCCTCTCTGTCTTGCACGACGCGCACGGTCGCGCGGCGGGTCATGCGGAACTGCTCGTTCATCTGCTTCTGCAGCTCGCGCCGCGCCTGCTGGTCGATGGGGTTGCCGCCGTACGGCATCAGGTTCGGGTTCACCGGCGCCTGCGGCATGTTCGGCATGTCTTGGGTCGAGAACGGGCTGCCGCTCTTCGCGTACGCCTGCGCCTTCTCTTGCCAGATGCCGTTCCAGATCTTGTTGTTCTCGATCGCCTGGTCGACGAAGCCCTTCAGGCCCTTCGAGCTCACGGCGCGGTCGGCGTCCCACTGCTTGATGAGCACCTTGCCGAGCGACACGTAGTACGGGTGCACCATGCCGCGCGCCACGCGCCCGCGGCCCAGCGCCTCTTTCGCCGTCGAGCCGACCAGGTCTTTCGGAATCTCTGGAGCGTGCAGCCCGCGCTTCGGCCGCGGCATCTCTTGCACGATCATGCCCGCGTCGAGCTCCAGCATCGCAGACGGCAGCGCGAGGCCGTTGCCGCCCAGCCCGATGCCCGGCACCCGCATCGGCGCGTCGAGCCGCGGCATGTCGCTCGGCGGAGCCTGTGGCTCGGCAGCCTCGGGTGGCTCGGGCGGCTCGACGCGCTCCGGCGCCGGAGGCGGCCGCATCGCCACGACCTGCGGCCGCTCCTTCGGTGTGGGGGCCGGCTTCGGCGGCGGTGGCGGCTCGGGCTTCGGCTCCGGCAGAGGTGGTGCCTCTTTCGGCGCGGCGGCCACCTCGATGATCGCCACCTCGAGGGGCTGGTCGGCGGCCGGCAGAACGCGTGGCGGCTTCAGCGCTGCGAAGAGCAGGAACAGGCCGTGAACGGCCACGCTGACCGCCAACGCTCGCTTCATGACAGGCCCCGAAGGCTTAACCGAACGCCAGCCTCAGCGCACTCAGGGGCCCATGAAGAACCGTGAAGACACTGGGAGCATACGCCCCAGCATACTGATTTGTTTCAGTTGCAGCCCATGCAGTTGAACGTGCCGGTGCCCGGCGTCTGCGTGCAGGGGCTGGTGCCCGAGCACGTCGTCTGGCACGCCGGCGCGTCGTTGCAGACTTGCGCCGCCGAGTCGGCCAGCGTCGCCGTCAGCTGACAGTTGCCCGACGCGCAGTTCATCGTGCAGTTGGCGTTCGTGCCGCAGCTCATCTGGCAGCGGTTGTTGCCCGCACAGTTCGTGGTGCAGGTCGCGCCGTTGCAGGCCACCTGGCACTCGCCCGTCGCCGGGCAGTTCAAGATGCAGGTGCCGCCGCTGCAGGTGCACTGCTGGCCGGCGATGCAGGTGATGGTGTTGTTGCCGGTGCCGCCGGCGCTGCCCGAGCCGCCCGCCGTCGCGCTCCCTCCGGCGGTGCCGCTCCCTCCGGCGGTGCCGGTGCTGCCGCCGCCGGTTCCGCCGGGCAGGGGAGTTGCTCCACACGAGACGAACAGGCCCAGCACCAACACGTTGCGAAGAAGGTTCATGTCTCTTTGTGCCCTGACGCACAAAAGCGATCGAGAAAAATGAACCCTGGCAACATACGCCGGTCTGTTCACGGCCCTCTCACTCGCGGCGGTTCTCGGCGGCCTGCCGCCGATTGGCCCCCCGCTGCTCGGGGCCCCGAATGTCGCTCCGCTTCGCTCCGCGATCGGGGTCTCTCTCGAGCCCGCCGATTGCCCGACCGAGGCCCAGCTCTCGCGCGCGCTCGCCGCGTTCGGCGCGAAGCTCGTGCCGTTCGGCAGCCCCGCCCGCGCGACCGTCTTCGCGCAGCGCGACCCGGCCGGCGACTGGTCGCTCGTGCTCGGGCGGCCCGGTCACACCGAGAAGCGCAAGGTGACCCTGAGCGGCGCGTGTGACGAGCGCGCCGCCGCCCTCGGCGCCATCATCGAGCGCTTCGCGCGACCCGTGCTGATGCCGACGAAAGACCCGGTCGTGGTCGACGCCGGCGTGGGGCTCGTCGACGCGGGCGTGCCCGAGGTGCTCGACGCCGGCGCTCCTCCGCCGGTCGCCGCAGCCGAACCTCCGGCGCCCGCCCCGGTTCCCGCTCCGCTGCCACCACCGCCGCCTCCGCCTCCGCCTCCTCTTGCGCCGGCGCCCGAGCCCGAGCCGGTGAAAGAGCGGCGCGTCGCGATCGGGGTTCGCGGCGGCGCGGGCGTGACCGCCGCCGGAGCGTCAGGCGTGGGCGGCCTGTTCGGCCACTACAGCTGGCGGCTTCTCACGGTCGGTGCGGCCCTCGATTACTACGGGCCGATGACGGTGAACGAGTCGCCCGGCAACATTCGCGTCGACCAGCTGAGGCTGCAGCTGTTCGCCCGCTTCATGCCCATCACGTACGTCGGGGTCGAGGCGGGCGCGGGGCTGTCGGCGGCGTGGGCGAGGGGCGCCGGGTTCGCCATCAACCGTGAAGATCTCGCCTACTACGCCGGCGTCACGCTCGGCCTCGTCGGCCGCATTCCCATCACCGAGCTCATCGACGTCTGGCTGCTCGCCCGCGGCTGGGTCTGGGTGAACAGCACCGAATACGAGATTGATGGGGTGGGGGTATTCCGTTTCCCTACCTTTGCCGGCGACTTCCAAGCCGGCGTTTCCTTGAGGTTCTGATCGTTTTATGGGCCCGGGTCACGAAGCTGCGTGGAGCATATTTTGACGCAAGCTTCGGTGGTGTCTGCCGCGCGCAACGAGCTCGACTGGGAGAGCTTCTTCGACGCCCACGGCGCGTTCATCTTTTCGGCGGTGCGGCGCTTCGGCGGGCCCGGCATCGACGCCGAAGACGCCACACAAGACGTCATGATGGTGGTGCTCAAGCAGCACCCCCGGTTCGAGGGCCGCGCCGCGCTGCGCACCTGGCTCTACCGCATCTGCATCAACGTCGCCTCGGAGCACCGTCGAAAGCACCGCCGCCGCGCCGCGTTCGAGTCGGTGCTCGAGGCGGTCGCGTTCTGGCGCTCGCGCGACGAGCAGCCGCGCCTCGACGCGCGCCACGCGCTCGGCCAGGTGCAGGCGCTGATGTCGAAGGTGCCCGAGAAGTACCGGCAGGTGCTGATTCTGTGCGAGCTCGAAGGGCTCGCCACGAGCGAGGTGTCGAAGGTGCTCGAGCTGCCCGAGCCGACGGTGCGGGCGCGGCTGCACTACGCGCGCAAAGAGATTCTGTCGCTGATGCGCGACCAGAAGGAGACCGGCCGGTGACGGACGACGAGCAGTGGGAAAAGGAAGCCGCGCCGCTGTTTCAGCGGGCGCGGGCCGAGAGCGGTGAAGAGCCTGCTCCGGCCCGGCTCGCGCGCGCGCGGGCCGGGGTTCGTGACCGGCTGAACGTGCGGCCCTCGCTGTGGCCGCGGCTCTCGCTCGCCGGCGCAGCGCTCGCGCTCGTGCTCGCGTTCGTGGTGTGGAAGCGTGCCGAGCCGGCCGGAGGCATCGTGGTGGCCGAGGGCACGCTGCAGGGCGGCGCCTTGAAGACGGGTGACCGGGTCGAGCAGGGCGCCGAGCTCACGACCGGCGCG
>JAEUJP010000737.1 GCA_016793725.1 Myxococcaceae bacterium
TGCGCCGGGTGAACCGTGACGGGCACGCCCATCACGGTGAGGTCGACCTGCTCCGCCGACTGCAGCGCGACGCCTTTGCCGAACGCGTCTTCGACGCGCAGCTCGACGGCCGTCGAGCACGTGTCGCGCGGTATGCCCTGCGCCGCGGTCGTGAACGCGAGCCGCGTCGGCATGCCGGCCGTCACCGTGACCGTCTGCGTCGCCGAGCTGAAGCCCGGCGAGGCCGCCGTCACCACCGGGGCGCCGGCCATCAGGCCCCTCACGTAGAACGTCGAGCGCGCGGCCTGCGCGGCGATGGGGGCGCTCGTCACCGCCGCCGTCGTGCACATCGGGTCGAGGTGAAACGTGACGGCGCTGCTCGGCAGCACGGTGAGCTCGACGGTCGTCGCGGCCATCACCGGGCTCGGCTGCCCGGCGAGGTTCTGCGCCTCGACGTCGAGCGCGCTGCTGCACGAGCCGGCCTGCACGGTGCGCGCGGGCGTCACGAAGACGAGCCGCGTCGCGGGCGGCGGCGTGACCGTCTCGGGCTGCGAGGTCGCCGAGATGCCCGGCGCCGAGACCGTCGCGTCGAACATGCCCGGCGTCATCGCCGAGAAGTAGAAGCGGAACATCAGCTGCCCGCTCGCCGCCGTGAGCGAGGTCACCTCTTGCGTGCACGCCGCGTCGGTGAAGAACTTCGCGCCCGCCGGCGCCGCCACGAGCGACACGACCGTACCGGGCGCCAGCTGCGCCCCGCCCATGCTGTTGCGGCTCTCGAACGTGACCTCGGGCGAGCACGCACCCGCCTCGACGGTGCGCGACGGCGACGTGAACACGAAGCGGTCTGCCGGCTGCGCACAGCCGGGCACGTTCGCGCACTGCGTGTCGGCGCACCCCGCCTGGCGGTCGCAGTCGAGGTCGGCGAGCGACTGGCAGCTCTCTACCGCGCCGGGAAACGCGAGCGCGTTCAGGTCGTCGCAGTCGAGGCCGCCCGAGCTCAGCGGCACGAACCCGTCGCGGTCGACGTCGACCGTGGCCGGCGGCAGCTCGAGGTCGAGCCGCACCGTCTCGACGCCGCTCGCGGGAAACTCGACGGCCTTCTCGACCGGGGCGCCGTTCACCTTCGCGTCGGTGCAGCCGTCGGCCGACCACAGCGGCGTCGCGGTGAGCGTGACCTCGCGCGGCCAACCTTCGCTGCCGATGCCGATCTGCAGCTGGTCTTTCGCCTCGAAGGCGAGCGTCTTCGAGCCGAGCTCTTCACCGCCTCGCGTCGCCGTCACCTTCAGCGTGACGCACGACACCTTCACGCCGGGGGCACGGCGAACGTCGGCGAGCAGCCCCCCGAGCTTCGGAGACCTGCCGCACGAACACGACGACACCACCATCGCGGCGAAGGCGAAGAGGGCGAGAGAGCGCATGGGTTGTGCCTGGGCGGGGCGCAGCCGATTGTAGACCTGCTTTCGCCCGCTCGCGACCTGTCGTCACAAGTGCGAAGATGCGCACGTGCGCGCGGTCGCCGCCTTCACCCTGCTGCTGGTGTGCGCTTGCAGCGGCAAACCGGCGGCTCCCTATGTGCGCGAGCACGTCGACGGCGACGCCTCGAAGCCCTGCCTCGCGTGGCCGAAGCGCAGCCTGACCTACGCGGTCGACCCGGCGGGCAGCGCGCGCACGGCGGGCGACACCGAGCTCGCGGCGATCGACGCGGCGTTCGCAGCGTGGAACGCGGCGGCAGCCACCTGCTCCGACCTCACCTTCACGAAAGACGTGGCGAGCGCGAACCTCGTCGTGTGGCGCGAGAAGACCTGCGCGAGTGTGGTGCCGGCGGGCGACGCGTGCCTGACCGACGGCACCTGCGACACGAAGTACGCCTGCTGGGACGACGTCGAAGACACGCTCGCCATCACCACCGTCACGTACTCGCGCAGCCTGGGCACCCTGCTCGACGCCGACATTCAGCTGAACGGCGCGGCGTGGCTGTACACCACGGTCGACTCGCCGCCGTGCGCGATGGGCATGCCGCTCGAGACGTGCGTCGCGACCGACGTGCAGAACACGGTGACGCACGAGATCGGCCACCTGCTCGGCTTCGGGCACACCGACGGCAAGAGCTCGACGATGGCCGCCTTCGCGCCGCTCGGCGACCTCACCAAGCGCGTCATCGACGACGGCACGCGAGACGGGCTGTGCGCCGTCTACCCGCGCGGCGCACAGGCCCCCGCCTGCCCGTAGCGCCGCCGTCTCGACGAGCGGGGCCGGCGGCCCGGGCCAGGTGGGCAACGACGCGTCGGCGCGCTTCAGTAGTGGCGAATCGCTTTGTACGCGCTCGACGCCGTGCGGAGGTTGTGACGAATGCCCGAGCTGCAGCCCTTCGCCTCGTACGCCCAGAACGAGCCCCAGCCGTCGCCCGACTCGTACAGCACGATGTGGCCCGCGCCGTCTTTGCGGTAGACGAGCGCGTCGGCCTTGGCGAGCGCGCTGCGCGAGATGGTGCGCCACTGCGAGTTCGACCCCATGAACGACGCCGTGCTGTACGGGTGCGAGTCGACCTGCAGGTTGTTGTTGCTTGCGGGCACCTCCCACAGCTTCGCGACGTAGCCGCTGCAGTCGGCGCCGTACGAGCCCGAGTGCGAGCAGCTGGGGCACGAGCCCGCGCAGCTGCCGGCGGTGCCGCCGAACGGCACCCAGCGGCCGTGGCCCCACCAGTACGACTTGCCGACGCCGCTCTTCGCGCGCTGAATTGCGCCGTCGCGCGTGTTCGCGGTGATGCTGACCGAGGGCGAGCTGACGAGCTTCAAGTACTTGCCCGAGCTCCAGCCGGTGACGCCGTTGTACTTCACGTTGTACCAGCCGCCCGACGGCGTCGTGCGGTTCACCGTCGTCACGCGACCCCCTTTGGGAATCACGAGCCGCACCGAGCTGCCGGTGCCAGGCCCGGTGCGCAGGTTCAGGTTCGCGGTCGTCGAGAGCACCGAACCGATCGGCACGCCCGACGAGAGCTCGCTCGAGACGCTGTCGAGGTCATCGTCGACGACGGCCTCGAGCTCTGCACCTTCGGTCTCGTTCGAGCCGATGTCGCCCACACACGAAAAGCACAGCAGCGCCGCCAGACTTCCCACCGTCACTTTGAAGTTCATGTCGTACCTCCCCTTTCGAGGTGCGGGCATGAGCGAAGTGCGTGCCAGCGCACGGCGTCAGAGGGGACCTTGCGCGCCACGCAAAAGCGCTTTGCAGCGCGGAGCGTCGGTTGGCCAGCACCCGCGTGAACAGATCGTTCTGTTCTGCGACGTCACAAAGATGCGTCGTAAGACCGTCACCTCAGCGAGACAATTCACGCCACGTTCCGAGTGTGCTTGAACCCGCGCCGATGAGACGCGCCGCCCTCGCCGCAGTCGCAGTGCTGCTCGTGCTCGTCGCTGCGTGGCTGCTCTTCTCGCGTGACGAGGCGACGCCGGCGAACGACTTGGGTGCCGACGCGCCGGCGGCGCAGAAGGCCGAGGTGCCCGAGCGGCTGGTGGCGCTGCGCGCGCGCGCGGCGAAGACGGGCTTCGACGGCGGCGTGGCGAGCGAGGGCGAGGCGGGTGCGCTGCCGCCGGGCGTGGTGGCGCAGTTCGGCTGGGGCAGCGGTGAGGGCAAGCTCGGCCGCAGCCGGCCCGACGAGGCGAACCCCGAGGCGCCGATGAGCATCACGCGCGACGCGCAGGGCAACACGTGGGTGCTCGACCAGGTGAACAACCGGCTCGTGAAGCTCGACAAGAACGGCAAGCCGGCGGGCGAAGTGCCGCTGCCGCTGCAGACGCCGCAAGACGTGGCGTTCACGAAAGACGGCACGGCGGTCGTGCTCGACCGGCTCGTCGACGAGTCGGTGGCGCTCGTGGGCCCCGACGGCAAGCAGCTCGGCGAGCTGAAGGTGGTCGGCAAGGGCATCGAAGAGGGCGGCAGCCTGACGGGCGTGTTCACCGACGGCGACGACGTCTACGTCGAGCGCGAGCATGGCGACCTGGTGAAGCTCGGCGACAGCAAGGGCAAGGCAGACCCCGAGCGGCCCGAGGTGCCGGGGCGGCCGACGCGCGACGGGCAGTCGTACATCAGCGCGAACATCACCGACGCGGCGAGCGGGCGCGTGGGCGTGACGGCGATCGACCGGGCGACGAAGCAGCACCGCTTCACGCGCGAGGTTCCGTTCGGAGCGCCGGTCGCGATGTTGATGCTGCTCGACTCAGACCGCTCGGGCGTCATCTATCTGGGCGCGGTGGTCGAGCTGCCCAACCCCAACGGTGAGTCGATGCCACGCGTGGGCATTCTCTGCCTCGACCCGCTCGACGGTCGGCCGATCGGGCGCGCGACGCTGCCGGCGAACACCGACGCCGACGAGACGTTTCGTGAGCTCACGGTGCTCGATGAGGGCGGCGTCTATTACCTGCACCGCGGTGAGCAGGGCGCGCAGATGTTGCGTGCCGACTGCCGCTGAGGGGCCTTCACGCGAAGTGAATGACCTCGGCGGGCTGGGTCTTGTCTCTGTCGAGGCGCTCAGAGAGGCGCTCGAAGCGGGCGAGCTTGGCGCGCAAGAGCTCGCGCTGTTGGGGCTGGTCGGCCGAGGCGAGGCTCTCGATGAGCTGGTGAATCATCACCTCGACGGCTTCGCGGAGGTCGGAGGCCTCGGTGGGTTCGTTGATGGTCATCATGTTCCTCAGGTGGCGGGGAGCAGCTCGCGGTAGGCGCGCTCGACGGCGCGCTGGTGCTCCCGGTAGGTGGCGATGGTCTTGTTCAAGACGCGGCGAAGCTGGGGCTCGGCGGTCAACCGAAGACACGCGTCGGCGCTGCGCAGCATGAGGGCGCTGTGGCGGTCGACGGTGCGCAAGAAGACCGAGTCGAACTGGCGCCCGTCGAGGTTCTTCATCGGCTCGTCGGGCAGCGCTTCGTCTTCGAGCAAAATTTCGTTCGAGCCGGCGTACTGCATCAAAGCCTGGTCGATGAGCGAGTGATCTGCCGAAAGCTGAAAACCGAGCTCACGAACGACTTCCTGCTCGGAGCGCTGGCCAGGCAGGGCGCTCCAGGCGATGCGCTGGCGATTGGCGGTGTGCAGCGTCTGAACGCACTTCGAGACGGGCGAGCGCTCGTCGGCGAGAGCGCCGAAGGCGAAGAGCAGAACGACCGGGGGGGTGAGCCTCCGCACCATGGCAAAACGCTAACGGAGGCCCGAAGGGCACGCCGAGGCATTACCGATCGGCAACCAAGACCGGAAACCGAAACCCGAGCCCGCACTCCGTGCCCGGCCCCGGCCCCGGCCCAAAGCCGAGGCGAAGCCGTCGAGAGTGACGCAGCCGAACCGAACCGCCGACAGGGCGAAACGAAGAGACGCCGGCTAGCCGAAGAGCTCTTTGACCTTCTGAAAGAAGTTCCGCGTCGCGGGCGAGACCTCTTCACCACACGCTGCGGCGAACTTCTCGAGCAGCTCACGCTGCGCCGACGACAGCTCGGTCGGAGTCTCGACGAGCACGCGCACGTGCTGATCACCGCGCCCGCTGCCATGCAGGTGCGGTATGCCCTTCGACTTCAGGCGAAACACCTTGCCGCTCTGCGTGCCGGCGGGAATCTTCACCTTCACCTTGCCGTCGAGGGTGGGCACGTCGATCTGCGCGCCCAGCGCCGCCTGCGTGAAGCTGATCGGCACCTCGGCCAGCACTTCGTATTCTTCGCGTACGAAGATGGGGTGCTCGCGCACGTGCACCACGACGTAGAGGTCACCCGCCGGCCCACCCGACTCGCCGGGCTCACCCTCGCCCGCCAGCCGCACCCGCGTGCCCGTGTCGACGCCGGGCGGAATTTTGACCGTCAGCGTCGACTCGCCCGCAACCCGGCCCTGCCCCTTGCACTCTTTGCACGGGTCAGACACCACGTGGCCCGAGCCGCCGCACTGGCCGCACGGCCGCGACACCGCGAAGAAGCCCTGCGTGAAGCGCACCTCGCCCGCCCCGCCGCACGTCGGGCAGCTGCGCGTCTGCTTCGACTTGCTGCCCGTGCCGTCGCACGGCTCGCACCGCTTCGGCCGCGGCAGCTTCACCTGCACCTCGCTGCCGAACGCCGCCTCTTCGAACTTCAGCTCGAGGTTGTAGCGGAGGTCTGCGCCGCGCCCGCGCTGCGGCCCGCCGCCGCGCCGCCCCCCGAAGAACTCGCCGAAAATTTCGCCGAAGATGTCGTTGAGGTTGACGCCCGAGAAGCCCGCACCGCCGAACCCCTCGAAGCCCGGGCCGTGACCGAAGCGATCGTACTTCGCGCGCTTGTCGGGGTCCGACAGCACCGTGTACGCCTCCGACGCCTCCTTGTAGATTTCTTCGGCCTCTTTGTTCCCCGGGTTGCGGTCGGGGTGATGCTGCAGGGCAATCTTGCGGAACGCCGATTTCAGCGCCGCTTCGTCAGCGCCGCGCTCGACGCCGAGTACCTCGTAGTAGTCACGCTTTTGGGCCATGTCGCGAGGGTGGCCATATAACACCTCAAATCTCGAAGCCCACCCGGGCGTTCGCGTTCCACGTGCTCAGGTTCGCGCGCCCCAACAGCCCCGCCGACGTCGCCGGCTGAAACGCCAGCCGCGTGTCGAGCACCAGCCCGTGCACCCGCCACGCGAGCCCCACGGCGAGGGGAAACGTCGCCACCGTGCCGCTCGACTGCAGCCCCGGCGCCGACAGCACCGCGTCACCCAGCGTGTAGTACGTGAAGCCCAGCCCCGCCGTCGCGTACGGCTGCCACGTGCCCGTCAGCACGTTGAGCCGAAACGCACCCTCGGCCCCGTTGCCCGTCAGCAGCGCGCCCCGCGACACCCCCGCCGCGCTCACGCCCTGCACCGAGCCCACGTACGCC
>JAEUJP010000776.1 GCA_016793725.1 Myxococcaceae bacterium
GAGCGAGTACAGCACCCCGCACACGAACAGCAGCCCTCCAGCCCCCATGATCGCCGTGCTGATCGTCGACCCGAGGCGCGCATCGGCCGCCTGCTGCTCGGCCGCGAAGTACGAGGCCGGCTCGCCGCGCGCCACCGCGCCCAGCTTGTCTTTCGCCGAGACCCACAGGCCCAGCCCCACACCTGCGGCGGCCGCTCCGGCGGCGGCGATGCCGATGCCGAGCAGCACACCGGGGTTCAGCGCTCGGCCGGCCGTCGCCAGCCTCGGAGGCTCGGGCAGCGGCTCGCCCTTCTGCGGCACCGGCTTCTTGCCGAGCCGGGGGAACAGGAGCGCCGCGAACTCCTGCGAGGCCTTCTGGAAGTGGTACGCGATCTCGCCCGCGGTCTGCGCCGTCTCGCTGAACGCCGCGAGCGCCTCGCCGGCCGGTGTTTCGACCTGCACCGAGACCTGCAGGCCCGACGTGCCCGCCCGCGCGAGCTGGCCCTTCACCACCGCGTCGGGCGCCGGGGTGTCGCCGACCTGCAGGCCCTGCTTGCGCAGCTGGTTCGAGAAATACGTCGCCCAGTACCGCCCCTCGTCTTCGCCGATGCCGGTCACCTCGAAGACGGGCACAGCCAGCGCCAGCGGGTCGGGGGCAGCGAGGAACAACAGCGCAGCGGCGAGCCCGGTCATGAGCGGCGGCCTTGTAACACACCCCTACTTCGAGGCGGCGGCGAGCAGCTGCACGAGCGCGGCGCGCGACGCCACGTTCAGCTTGCGGCAGAGCACGGTGATGCGGCTTCGGGCGCTGACGAGCGACGTCTCACGAATCTTCGCGATCTGCGCGTCGGTCTTGCCGGCGAGCAGCAGCGCGATGACCTCACGGTCGCCGGCGGTGATGCGGTTCGGCGGGCGCAGCGCCAAGAGCGGGAGCTCTCGCTCTGCGTATTCGCCCAGGTGCATGCGCAGGCGAATGATCTCATCTGGGTCTTCCGAGCCCGCCACTCGTGCACACGACTGTAGACGACAACCGGCGCCTCAGTAGTGGCGAATCGCCTTCCACGCGCTCGTCACCGTGCGCAGGTTGTGGCGAATGCCGTAGCTGCAGCCGCGCGCCTCGTACGCCCAGAACGAGCCCCAGCCGTCGCCCGACTCGTAGAGCAGAATGTGGCCCGCGCCGCCCGACCGGTACACGAGCGCGTCGGCCGAGACGAGGCTGCCGCGCGAGATGGTGCGCCACATCGACGTGTCGCTCATGAAGCTCGCCGTGCTGTACGGGTGCGTGTCGGTCGTCAGCTTGTTGTTGCTCGACGGCACCTGCCACAGCTTCGCGACGTAGCCCGAGCAGTCTGCGCCCGTGCCGCCCGAGTGCGAGCAGTTCGGGCACGAGCCCGAGCAGCTGCCCGCGTTGCTGCCGCCCTGCTGAAACGGGAACCAGCGGCCGTGACCCCACCAGTACGTCGCGCCGACGCCCGACTTCGCGCGCTGAACCGCACCGGCTCGCGTCGCGTCGTCGAGCCCCGCCGTCGACGTGCCGCCGCCACCGCCTGTGCCCCCGCCGCTGGTGTCGATCTTGAGGTACTGACCCGAGGCCCAGCCGGTCGTGCCGTTGTACTTCACGTTGTAGAAGCCGTTGCTCGGGCTCGCCGTCACCACCGTCATCGTCGACCCCGCCGGCATCACCAGGCGCACCGCGTTCGACGTGCCCGGCCCCGACCGCAGGTTCAGGTTCGCCGTCGCCTTCAGCGTCGTGCCCACCGCCACCGTGCCCGTCAGCGCGCTGCTCGTCTGCGCCAGCTCGTCGTCTTCACCCCGCAAGAGACTGTCGTCTCCGACGTCACCTTCGAGGGTCGGCGCACAGGCCAGCAGGGCCAGAAGGGGCAGTACGAGGGCGAAACCGAAGCGCATGCCCGAGCACAGAGCGAATTCCGTACCAGCCAGAAGGTTATGAGGGAAGAAGCGTCTGAAAGGAAAACGACTTTGCATCTGCTCAGAGGCTGAGAACGCCCAATTCTCGGACAGTCTGTTGTGATTCGATGCGCCCCATGGGGAGAGACGAAGGGCTGTTGGGGGTGGGGCTGGCGGTCTGCGCGGCGGCGATCGTGGGGGTGATGCTGCTGCCGGCGAAGGGGTCGGGGCGCATCATCGACTCCGACCCGGTGCGAGACGGGCCCGAGAGCGACGGCGAGGCCGAGCCCGAGGTGACCATCACCCCGCCGCCGAGGGCAGGCTCACTGAAGCCGGTGCGGGCGCACCTGCTGCCCGACGGTGGGCCGGGCACGGTCGACGCACAGTCGAAGGTGCTGGTGAGCTTCGGGTGGGGTTCGAGCAAGGCGCAGCTGGGGCGGGCGCGGCCCCGCGACGGTCAGCCCGAGGCTCCGATGAGTGTGGCGGCCGACGCGGCGGGCAACACGTGGGTGCTCGACCAGGTGAACTCGCGCATCGTGCGGCTGGGCGGTGAGGCGCCGATACCCGTGGGGCTGAGAAAGCCGAGAGACCTCGCGGTGGCGAAGAACGGCAACGCGATCGTCGTCTCGGAGTCGACCGCGCTGGTGCTGGGGGGCGACGGCCACCAGGTCGCCGAGTGGAAGCTGCCGCTCAAGCCCGAGGGCGTCTACGCCGACGGCGACGACGTGTACGTCGGGCTCGAGGGCGGCGCGACGATGCGAATCGGCGACACGCTCGGCGCCGCCGACGCGCAGCGGCCCGAGCTGCCGGGCTGGCCGACGCGCGACGGGCGCTCGTACGTGAGCGCGACGCTCGCCGACGGGGCCCGCGGGCGCGTGGTGGTGATGGGCTTCGACCGCGCCTCGAAAGAGCGGCGCTTCATTCGTGAGATCGCGTTCGGCATGCCGGTGATGAACGTGCTGCTCATCGACTCCGACGCCGCCGGCGTCATCTACCTCGCCGCGATGGGCGAGCGGGTGCCGGGCGGCGGCTACCTCGCCGAGCCGGTGCCGGTCGTCGATCTGCTGTGCCTGGACCCCATCGACGGCAAGCCGCTGTCGCGCACCGAGCTGCCGGCGAATACGTCGGCCGACGAGACGACCCGCGAGATGGCGGCGCTGCCCGGCGGCGGCGTCGTCTATCTGCTGCGGTCAGAGGGTGGCGCCGAGCTGCGGCGCGTCGACTGCCGCTGAAGCAGAAAGCTCCCCGAAAACCCCAGCCCCAAAATACGCAGCCCCAGCCGCAGCCCCTTACCCTTCCCCTTCCCGGCAGTTTGCCCACCCAGAAACCGGGAATGGGAAGGGTAAGGGGCTTGGGCTGGGTATTTCAGGGCTTGGGCTGGGTATTTCCAGCTGGGCCACTTCGGTCTTGCCCTCTCACCGCGGCAGCGCGCCCGGCACCTGCAGCGGGTCACGCTTCGCCGCGTCGATCGCCTTGCGCAGCGCCGCCGGCTTCATCGTGGCCTCCGCCGCCTTGGCGCGGTAGCCCAGCGTGTACAGCACCGGCACGAGGTACCGCTGCTCGGCCCGCGTGTCGTAGCTGACGCCCGGCACATTGCCGACGAGCTCGACCGACGGTGCGTCTGCGAACGAGACCGCCAGCTCGCGCCGGGCGACGCCGGCGATCACCCCGTGCGTGCGCTCGCCGTCGAAGGCGACCGGGTGGCCCGACGCGAACCGCACGTCGCGCACCAGCAGGGGGTCGCTGCGCCACGCCGAGAGAAACCTGCGCGCCACCGCGACGTCGGGCGTCTCGAACACGTCGTGCGCCGAGATCACCGCGAGCCCCGCGAGCACCGACTGCCACTTCTTCAGCTCGCTCACCGCGTTGAAGCCCCCCTGCCCTTCGGGGTCGACCGTCGTCGCGCTCGTCAGCCCCTCGGCCGTCAGCGCGTTCGCGAGCCGCGCCGATGAATCTGACGCGCGCCGGTAGGCGTCGGGCAGCGGCTCGACCTCGAGCCACGGAGGCACCTGCAGCACGACCTTGAGCTCGCTCTTCACCACCTCGCGCGGCGAGGGCTCGAGGTTGTTGTCGCGCGCGTCGCGGTGCGCCCCCTGCAGCGCACAGAACGCGCTCTGCAGCCGGTCGCGCCACGCCGCGTCGAACTGCAGGCCCTTCGGCTGCTCGGCCACGCTGAACGCGCCGAGCGCCGCCTGCCGCAGCGCCTCGACGGGCGCGGTGGTCTCTTTCGGCAGCGCCACCCGGCCCTCGGCGACCGCCGCCGACAGCTCGTCGATCGCCTGCGCGCGCTCTGCGCCCTGCAGCCCCGAGAGAAACTCGGCGAACGGCGAGCGCGGAGCCGCGAGCGGCGGGGGCGGCGCGCCGTGCTGCAGATCGATGACGTGGATCATGTCGTCGAGCGCCGCGTCGGGGTCGCCGCCCGCCTTGTCGAAGAAGTCTTGCAGCGGCTCGACCTTCGGCCCGCCGAACAGCGCGTCGCGCCGCCCGCGCAGCTTCAGCCAGGTCGCCCTGAGCTTCGGGTCTTTCACCACCGACAGCAGCACCAGCCCCGCCGCGTAGCCCCCGCGCGACGGGGGGAACGCCTGCCCCAGCACCTGCCAGCGGCGCCACGCGCACTGCAGCTCGTCCGACCACTCCCAGAAGCCGCGCGGCGCGGCCAGCTCGACGGCGTTGAGCTCGGCGAGCTGCGCCTGCGCTTCTGCGGCGATGGGCGCCGGCGCTTGCAGCCGCTTCGGCTCGAGGCACGCGAGCGCCACCGCGAAGCGCCCGGCCAGCAGGCTCGCGCCGTCGCGGGTGTCGCCGTCGCTGTTCTTGATGCGGGCCACGGCCTGGGCGCTCACCGCCTGCAGCCACGCCTTGAGCAGCCGGTCGGTGTCGAGCGCGGCGGCGGCGAGCGCCCCGTCTTCGATGCGGCGCGCGCGCCACAGCACCATCTCGGCCGCCGGCAACAGCTTCGGCTCGTCGGGGTCGAGCGCCGCGCGCACGCGGCTCTTCACCTTGCGCCTCAAGGGGTCATCTGAGGCCAGCGG
>JAEUJP010000777.1 GCA_016793725.1 Myxococcaceae bacterium
CGGCCGAGCTCTACACGGTGATGGCGGCCGTCGACGGGCCGCTGTTCGTCTTCGGCATTCGGGTGCTGCGCGCGCTGGCGCTCGCGGGCATGGGCTTCTCGGCCGAGGCGCTGGTGGTGGTGGTGCTGTTCGACGCCTGGCAGGGCTTGAGCAGTCACACCGGCGTCGACACCCACAACCCGTGGCTCTCACGCGTGTTGGTCACGCCCGAGACGCACCGCATGCACCACAGCGTGAGCCACGCGGGCAACTACGCGGTGCTGTTCACCCTGTGGGACAGGGTGTTCGGCACGTGGGTGGCCCCTTCCGTCGAGGTGCCGCGACTGGGCCTCGCCGAGCACGAGCGCTGGCACCGGCTGCTGTTTCTGCTCAGGTCATCGGCTCGAGCCACACCGCCGCGCTCACCGGGGTCGCGAGCGTGACGGCACCCGAACACGCCCCTCAAGAGCGCGGAAGCACGACAGCAGTACCTCACCCGCCTCGCGGCGCTCGATTCATTGCTCGCGACCGCGCGACAATTCGAAGCTGCAGGCCCTACTCGACATGAAAAACTCCGCCATCGCCCTCGCCGTCAGCTTCGCCCTCGGCTTCGCCCTGTCTGCCTCGTCTGCAGCGCCGCGCTCCATCGCCCCGCCGTCGGAGGCCCCCAAGTGCAAGGCCGCCGGCCAGCCCTGCGACGACAAAGAAGACTGCTGCTCGCGCATGTGTCGCAAAGACAACAAGAGGTGCGCCTGAGCGTCGCGGGCGCTACTCGGCGCACAGCTCGAGGAACACCTCGTGGCTCGTCTCGGGCTGCAGCGCCGCGAGCTTCCGCTCGGAAGACTGCAGCAGTGCGCACTCATTCCAGAACGCGGCCTCGGCGACGAGCGCGGTGTAGAACGCCACGAGCGCCTCGCGTTTCTCTCTGCACGCGGGCTCGACCTTCGAGGTGAGCCGCTCGAGCCCCTTCGGGCCTTCGACCCAGCCGACGCGCTGGACCTCTTTGGACATCAGCGGAACCAGCTCTGCCTTGCAGGCGCCCAGCCCCTTCGCGAAGTCCTCAGCCTCGGGCGTGGTGCCGAGCATCAGCTCGAGCTTTCGTTTGATGCGCCCCCACGCCTTCGAGCCCGGGTACTTCGTCAAGAACAGCTGCCACTTCTCGACCGCGGCGTCGGGCCGGCCGAACAGCACGTCGATCTGCCCGGCCATCTCGGTCCAGTCGCCCATCGCGCTCTCTTCCGGCAGGCGTGTGCGCTTCACCGTCTCGAGCAGCGTCGCGCGATAGACGTCGACCCACTTGTCGACGACCTTCGCCAGCTCGGGGTTCGCGATCGCGGGCGCAGGCGCGACACGGAAAGACGCTCCGGCCCAGGCTGGTGTCTGGCCGAACGCGAGCAACCGCAGGTGCGCGTCGAGCAGCTGGGGCGGCAACAGATTCACCACGCCCGGGTGCTTCACTCCGAGGCGCGTGAGGTCTGCCCGGTCGCGCCAGTCGCCGCACGAGGTGTCGGTGCCCGACACGTGCCGTGGCGCCGAGTCGAGCAGGTCGGCAGACAGCGCCATGAGCCGGTCGAGGTGCTTCGCCGACTTCGCGCGCTCGCGGCGGGTGAGCACGTTGGTGCCGGTCTCGCTGAGCCCCGCGCCGACCGAGGTGCGCAGGTCGCTCACCGTCAGCGCGGCGAGCAGCACGTCGGCGCAGACGCGTGAGAACCCGAGGTCGTCGGCCACGCCGCGGGCGAGCCGAGCCTCGAGCTCCCGCCGCACCTTCGCGAGCGCGTCGTCGTTGGCGCTGGTGGCCTTCGCGAGGAACTCGATCAGCTCGGCGTGGCGCTTCTTGCCGAGCCGAAAGTCCGGAGCGGCGCGCACCACCTGGCCCATGCGCCGGCTGGCCGCGGCGACGTCTCCCTTGTCTTTCTCGTCGAGAGCGCGCGCGTACTCGAGCACCGTGGCGGTGTCGGCGGGCCCCTGCGCCGTCGCCTTCGCGCCCTTCACGAGACCTCCGGCGAGCGCGTTCGCGAGCTCGAGCTCGAGCGCGAAGAAGTCGGCTGCCGGCCCCTTCACGCGCGCGGTCGCCACCACCTTGCCCGTGGCGACGTCGAGCGCGCGTGCGTCGATCGCGAGCGTCGGCTTCACCTCGACGAACTGTCCGGTGACGACGACCGAGGCGCCCAGCAGCTTGCCGACCTGCTGTGCGCTCTTCGGGTCGAACCACTGCGTGCGCTGGAGCTTGAGCTCCTGCAGCACGGCCTCGAGCTTCTCGCGCTCGACGATCGACAGCCCCGGCACCCCGACGAGGTCGGTCACGAGCATGTCGGCGACGCCCTTGCACAGCACGTCGAGCTCGGCGTCGCCGGTGCGGTTGTCGAAGTAGTGGATCGCGACGACCCGGTCGCCGGCGGCGAGCAGCGACACGAGCGCGAGGGTTGAGAGCACGGCCGTGGCTTATCACGCGGTCGGCGATTGCCCGGCTGTGGAACTGGCCCTCGCGCGCGAGGTGCCGGCCGAGACCGTCGCGAGCGCGCTCAGGCCCGCCTGCGGGCTGCTTGCCCGAGCGCTGCGCCGCCAAGACCGAGCGCGATGGCAGCGATGCCTCCGGCGAGGCCGCCTCCGCTCCCGAAGCCTCCTGGCGCGGTGACGACGACGAAGGTGCCGGTCGTGACGCTGAGCGCTCCGAGCGTCAGCGCGGTGTGTGCGCGACGGCGTGCCGGGCGGCGCAGCGCGAGCGCGCCGGTGACGCAGGCCGCGAGGGCGACGAGCGCCGCGCCCGAAGCGACGGCGCGCCGCGGCGTCAGGCCTCGCACGGGCGGCTCGGCCTCGGCTGCGAGCGTCAGGGCGAGCATCACGAACAGCGCCCTCATGGCGACTCCGCCCAGGCGCGAATGAGGGCGACGCCCGCCGTGTCGACCTCCTCGGTGGCGAGCGGCGGCATCTGGCGCGCCTCCATGCGTGAGTGCGCGGCGCTCGCCCCGCGGGGCACCAGCGTGCGGTACGTGGCCGTCTGTTGGGCATCGCCGAGCTCACCGGCGCGCAGCAGCAGGTCGAGTCCCGGGCGCGGAGCAAAGCAGCGAGGGCCTTCGCGCTCGGGGCGATCTGCGTTGTGGCAGTGCGCGCAGTTCGCGTGCAGGTAGCCGAGCGCGGCGCGCTGCTTCGCATCGCCGGGGATGCGCAGCGCGGCGGTGCTCGCCGGCGGCTGGCTCAACAGCCCGCGGCTGACGGCTTCGTCGAGCGTGAACCCACCGGGCGCGACGTTGGCGAGCTGAAGCGCCGAGAAGCCGAGCACGAAGCTGGCGCGGCCGCCGTGGCAGGCGGTGCACGTCGCGGCCGCCGGCACGTCGTGCGGGGTGCCGTTCACGTCCCGGCCGCCCTCGGGGAACAGCACGGCGTCGTCGCCGTCCCAGCGGTACGCGGCGGCGGCCCAGGAGTCGCCGGTCTTCAGCAGCAGGCGCGTCTCGACGCGCACGCCGTCGCGCACGAACGTCTTCCACACGCGCGTGCCCTCGGGGAACTGCCAGTCGTCGGGGTTGCGCGTGTCGATCTGCGCGCCGGGCGGCAGCAGCAGCGCGCGGTGCTTCTCGGCGCCGTCGGCCCAGAGCTCGAACGCCGGCGCGTAGACGATGACGCCCGCGTCGCCGAACAGCCCGGTCTCGCTCAGCCGTGAGGGCAGCGGCGCGAGCTCGGCCTCGGTGGGCTCGGCGCAGGTGTTGTAGCAACTGGCGCACGCGGGCATGAGCGCGAGCGCCGCGACGGCGAAGAGCGGGAGTGGCTGCATGCCGCCGAAGTACCGGCCCGCACCGCAGCGGTATTGGACGAATGGGAAGGGGGCGTCAGGCGGCGTACGAGTGCACGAGGTGATCGAGCACCGTCTCGCTCGAGCTCGACTGCACGTAGCCGGTCGGCGTCATGCCAGAGAACTCGACGAAGTCGCGAATCATGTGCGACTGATCGAAGTAGCCGCACTCGAGAGCGAACGCGCCCCACGAGGCGGGCTGGCCGCGGGCGGCGACGTGCTGCTTCACCCGGTGAAAGCGCCGGAGCCGCGCGAACAGCTTCGGCGTCACGCCGACCTCACGCTCGAACACCTCGACGAAGCGCCGGCGACTGAGGCCGAGCGAGGCCGCGACCGCTGAGACGCGCGCGGTGCCCGCCGCGTGCGCGAGCGCGCGCACGCCGAGCCGGGCAGCAGGGTGAACGCGACGGGGGGCGTGGCGCAGGCGCTCGAGCAGCGCGGCCTCGAGCAGATCGAAGCGCTCGTGCGCCGTGCTCGCCTCGAGCAGCTGCTCGTGCAGGCTGCGGCCGAAGCGGCCCCACAGGTCACCGACCTGAATGCTCGCGTCCACGATCTCCCACGGCGAGATGCCGAGGAAGGCGAAGGCTCCGCCGGGCTTGAAGTGAACGCCGACGGCAGAGGCGCGCTGGCGCGGCTCGAACAGAATGCTGCGCGTGCGCGCGCCGGTGACGACGGCGCCCGAGCGCGTGCGCTCCACCCTCTCGGGGCGATCGGGGTCGTAGACGCGCACCTCGTCTTCGACGAGGTTGACGATCAGATCGACGGTGCCGCCGCCGGGTAACGCGCGCTCGCGCTCCCGCAGCGGAGCGCCCGAGTCGGAGCAGCTCCAGATGCGCTCGATGAAGGCATCGAGCGGCGGCGATGGGTTTCGGCCGGCGTAGAGCACGGCGCGAGCATAGCGGCGGCGCGGCCTGCGCGCGCGGCACGTGGCTCAGGCTGCTCTTCTGCTCAGGTCATCAGCTCGAGCCACACGGCCGCGATCGCCAGCGTCGCGAGCGTGACCGGCACGCCGATGCGGGCGTGCGTCTTCCAGTCGATCGTGACGCCGTGCGCCTTCGCCGACTCGACGACGATGATGTTCGCGATCGAGCCCACGATGATGAGGTTGCCCGCCAGCGTGCTCGCGAGCGCGAGCGACGGGCCCGCGAGCGCGTGGGTCGCTGCAGGCAAGAGCAGCATCACCGCCGGCACGTTCGACACGATGTTCGACAGCACGACGCTGGCGCCGAAGAGGGCGTACGGCTCTGACAGCCCGGGCAGGGCGGCGATCGCCTTCGCGGTGAGCCCGGTGTGCTCGAGCGCGCCGTTCACGACGAAGAGGCCGGCGAACATGACGAGCAGCGACCAGTCGACGAGGCCGAGCATGTCGCGCGAGTGCAGGCGGCGGCTCATCAGCATCAGGCCGGCGGCGCCGAGCGCGAGCACGTCGCGCGGCCACGGCGAGACGCAGAACGCGACCATCAGCAGCATGGCGATGAGCAGGCCCTTCGCGCTCTGCCAGGGGTTGAACGGCCGCGGCGCGCTGAGCACGGCGCTCGCCGCCGCGGCGGTGTTGGCGGGCTCGTCGGCGCCGAGCGCCACGGGCTCGACCGGCTGCGCCCACCGGCCGCGCACGAGCACCACGATGAGGCCCCACGCGGCGACGAGGCCGAGCGCCGACGGCACGGCGGCCTGGGCGAGGTAGCGGGGAAACGAGAGCTTCAGCGCCTGCCCGATGAGCATGTTCTGCGGGTTGCCGATGAGGGTGGCGGCCGAGCCGATGTTCGAGGCGCACGCGGCGCCGATCGCGAACGGCCGCGGGTCGAGGCCGCGGTTCACGCACGCCGCGATGACGACGGGGGTGACGGCGAGGCACACGACGTCGTTGGTGAAGATGGCCGACAGGGCGCCGACGGCCAGCACGAGCAGGAGCAGGAAGCGCGACGGCGAGGCGTCGAGGGCGACGAGCCTGGCGGTGACGGCGGTGTAGAAGCCGCCGAGGCGCAGCTGGGCCGAGAGCACCATCAGGCCGAAGAGCAGGGCGAGGGTGCCGACGTCGAGCGACCTCTGCGCTGCCTCGAGCGAGACGGCTCCGGTGCCGATGAGCACGAGGGCGCCGAGCAGCGCGATGCCGGTGCGGTCGAGCTGGAGCTTCGGCAGCTCGCCCAGGAACATGCCGAAGTAGACGATGACGAAGACGGCGACGACCTCGGTGGTCACGCGCGGCAGAGCCTAGACCGGCCGCTGCCGCGCGGTACTTTGTGTCACGTGTCGTGCGTCGTGGGCGCTCGGTCGATCTGAGTCAGTTCGAGTGCGCGCAGCGAAGCGAAACCGACTCAGAATGTGGCGGCGACATGCCCCGGCGACCGGCAGCCGGTTCCGCTGAACGTCCCCGGCCCCGGTCGTCGACAAGAAGCACGGCGCGAAACGCTGGCGTCAGCCCTCGGGCTTCTTCTCAGCGCTCTCACCCGACGCCGCCGGAGCGCCCGGCCTCGGCGCCTTCTGCAGCTCGCTCGCCGGGTACTTGAGCGCAGCCTCGACGTACTGCTTCGCGTTGCGCGGGGGCTTCTTGCCGGCCTCGACGTGCACCTCGGCCTTGCCACCCTCGGGCTGCTTCACCTTCGTCTCGTCGCAGAACAGCCACTCGGTGGTGCCGGTCTCGTCGACCGCGCCGTAGTACACGTCGGCGCTCGGCTTCGCGCCGCACCACGACTCTTTGCCGGTCTTCATCGCCTCGGCCTGGGTTGCCTTCCACGCGTTGAGCGCGACCTTCTCTTTCAGCACGGGGAGCAGCGCGGGCGCGTCGGTCAGCCGCTTGCGAGCCTGCTCCGACAGCGTGGCGACCTCTTTCGCGCCATCTTCGACGCCGCTCGACTTCGGGTAGTTCTTGCACTTGCCGACGCCGCTCACCTGCGAGTCGATGCCGTCGAGGCCGGGGCCCAGCGTCTGCGTCGCCGACTCGAGGGTGGCGATCTGCTCTGCCGTCCACACGCCGCCTTCGCCCATG
>JAEUJP010000811.1 GCA_016793725.1 Myxococcaceae bacterium
TGGTACCGCGACAAGTTCCCCGACTACCCGCCCGCGCGAAAGGCCATCATCCCCTTCGTCGTGTGAGCAGCGGCCCCGTGCCGACCGAGAACCCCGAAGGGGCCCCCGGTTCGAGCTCGACGACGTCACCTTTCGCGTACCTTGATGGCCCGCTTGCATCGCATGCGGCCCCCGGTGCGAACCGGTTCAGACGGCCGCGCGGCCCCACCTCAGTGCGCGGCCGGCGTCGAGCTCAGGCTCAACTTCAGCGACAGCGACTGAGCGATGAGGCGTTCATCCATCAACCTGGCATTGCGCCGCCGCGCCAGGGCAGCGACCAAGACCAGCAGCGGCCAATCGGCGCCCCTCGCACCCGCAGCGTGAAGTGGTCGCGTCTTCGCTGCGGGCGCCGGCTGCGCCTTCGCCGCTCGACCCGCTGCTCGAGGGGTGAGGCTGCCCAAAAGCTCGCGACCCGCGAAGGTTGGGCCTAAGCTCTGGCGCAGAGAGGTCACGGCGACATGCCGCCCGACAGCGTGCTGCGCGTGCTGGTCATCGACGACGACCGTCTGGTCAGCCGCGTGGTGCTGCGCGTGCTGCGGAGCTGTCAGGTCGACCTCGCCGACAATGCCCGTGTCGCCCTCGAGCTGGCGCGCGAACGACCCTACGACGTCGTGCTGTGCGACCTCTCGATGCCTGACCTGAGCGGCGAAGAGGTGCTGACTCAGCTGCGCCGCGACGCCACCGGCCTCGAGAAGCGGTTCATCTTGATGACGGGTGGCGCCATCACCGACGCCGCCATCGCGCGCGTCGCCGCGCTGCAGGTGCCCGTGCTCGAGAAGCCGATGACGGCCGAGCGGCTGTGGGCAGCGGTGAGAGGCGTGCTCTCACCTGCCCAGCTCGAGCGCTTCGGGCCGTAGCGCTGCTCTACTTCTTGTCGCGCGTGCCGCAGCTCGACACGTTGGCCGCCGTCGGGCAAGACGAGGTGCCGCCCCGCACACAGCCCTTCGCCTTGCAGTACTTGTCGCCGTCCGACTCGCTGCCCTGGTAGCAGCAGTACTGCCTGTCTTTGCACTCATTCGTGCTGTCCGACTTGCAGATGATCGCGCCATCGGCGAACGCCGCCGCCCCGAACGTCATCGCCAACATCAGAACCCAACGCTTCATGGTGGCCGCCCCTCTCGAAATGAAGCTCCAGAGCCTACCGCAGCACCCCCGAGCTGGCGAACGCGCGTCTCGGTGTCCGACGAGCCCAACCACCACTGCCCCGACTGCCCGACCGCGCGAAAGGCCATCATCCCCTTCGTCGTGTGAGTCAGGTGTCGAGGTCGCGAACACCGACCGCCATCAGCCACACCGAGGCGAGCGGCTTCTCGGCCTTGATGGGCTCGGGGAACACGTCGGGGCAGCGCGCGGCGACGACCTTCGCGACCTCTTTGATGCGGGCCACCGAGGGGTCGCCGCTGCGAGCGAGCGCCGCGAGGTGTGGGGCCAGCGACGAGCGCTCGTAGATGGTCTTTCGCTGGTAGGCGAGCGCCGCACCGACCCCGTCACTCGCGCCGCCGGCCATCGCGGCCCGGCTCACGGCGACGTTCTGCATCGCCGCGTCGTTGAGCTCTTCTGCGCAGACCGACGCGACGACGGCCTCGATCGCCTTGCGCTCGGTGTACTTGTGGTAGCCGAAGCCGCAGCCCGCCAGCACCGCTCCGACCAGAATGAACCTCTTCATGGTCGCGCCGCGTAGCAGCAGCCGCGCGGCCGAACAGTGACGCCCCGCGCCAGCCGAAGTGACCCGATTGCCCGGTACCCACTTCCGCGACATGCTCCGCGGCCCGCATGAACGTCGTCACCGGAGCCTCCGGCCACCTCGGCAACGTGCTCGTTCGCCACCTGCTCGAGCGCGGCGAGCGCGTGCGCGCCTTCGTTCGCCCCTCGAGCGACGTCACCTCGCTCGAAGGCCTCGCCTGCGAGCAGGTGCACGGCGACGTGCGCGACCGGGCCTCGCTCGAGCGCGCGTTCGACGGCGCCACCCGCGTCTTTCACTGCGCCGGCCTCGTCAGCATCACCGCCGGCAAAGAGGCCCTGCTCACCGCGACGAACGTCGAGGGCACACAGAACGTCATCGACGTCTGCATCGCGAAGGGCGTGAAGCGGCTCGTCTACATGAGCTCGGTGCACGCGCTCACCGAGCCTTTGCCCGGAGGCACCCTCGACGAGAGCGGCGGCTTCGACCCGACCACCGCTCACGGCGCGTACGGCAAGTCGAAGGCCGCCGCCTCGAAGCGGGTTCAAGACGCCGCGCGCGAAGGGAGGCTCGACGCGGTGCTCGTGCTGCCCACCGGTGTGCTCGGGCCACACGACTATCTGTGCTCCGAGGCCGGGCAGCTCGTCGGCATGACCGGCACGAAGCGCGTGCCCATCATCGTCGCCGGCGGCTACGACTGGGTCGACGTGCGCGACATCGCCGACGGCACGCTGCTCGCTGCCGAGAAGGGCAAGACCGGCGAGGCGTACCTGCTGAACCAGCACTACCTCACCAACGTCGAGCTCTGCCGCATCGTCGCCGAAGCCGCCGGGGTGCGCGCGCCGCTCTACGCGCTGCCCTTGTGGCTCGCCCGCATCTTCGCGTACGGCGGGCTCGCCTACGAGCTCGTCACCGGCCGCCGCGCCCTGCTCACGCCATATTCGGTGCACACCATCGGCAAGCGCTTCACCATCTCGTCGCAGAAGGCGCGCGACCAGCTCGGCTTCACCCCGCGCCCGCTCGCCGACACCCTCGTCGACGCCTGGCACTGGCAGTCGACGCACCCCGACAGCCCGCTGCTCAAGAAGGTGAGCGTCGCCCCCGCCCGTCGCGCCCTCGTGCGTGGCGCAAAATGACGTGGCGCCTCGTGGCCCTGCTGCTCGTGGGGCTCGTCGCCGTCGTGCTCGGCGTCGGCGCCGTCGCCACCACCCGCGTCAACGTCGTCTGGTATCGCAACCGGCCCTGGGTGCTGAAGTTCGGCCCCGCAGTTCCGCACGGACACTGCAGGGTTAGCGAGACCGCCGACCCGACCTCCGACGTCTTGTCGAACCTCATCGACGTGGACTCCGACGGCACCCCCGAGTACCGCTCGGCCGCGTTCATCGACGCCTCGCCCGCCCGGTGCGAGCGCCGCGCCTTTCTCGGCTTCTGGCGTTCTGAGCCTGTCTCGGCGTGTTTTGCCGCCGCCGCGTCATGCGAGCGTGACGAGTAGGGCGGTGTGCGCAGCGCGCGCGCCTTCAAAAAAGGGTGTATTGGTGCGGTGTCGAAGCCCGCCCCCGTCTTCGAATTCGAGGTAGCAAAACAATGCGCTCGCGTTTCCTGCTGACTGCTGCGGCAGCTGTGTACCTCTCGTGCGGCACCAAGCCGGCACAGATGACGTTGAAAGGTGAGGGCGAGACCTGCGCCGACGACGTCGAGTGCACGAGCGGCCTGTGCTTCTCGCTGCGCGGTGAGGGCAAGAAGTGCGGCATCAAGTGCACCGCCGGCTGCCCCGCCGACAAGCGCTGCACCCAGCTCGGCTTCGAGCGCTACGGCTGCGTGCCCGACGTCGAGTCGCTGTGCCAGCCGTGCCAGGCCCAGAGCGACTGCCCGTACCCGGCCGACGCGTGCCTCGAGCTCGCGGGCGCGAAGGTCTGCGGCCAGGACTGCAGCCACGACTCGGCCTGCCCCGCGTCGTACCGCTGCATCATGGCGACCGACATCAACGGCTCGCAGAGCCCGCAGTGCGTGCCGAAGAGCGACTCGTGCGCCTGTACGTCGGCCTCCATCGGCATGCGCGTCAGCTGCAGCAACTCGAGCGACGCGGGCACGTGCCTCGGCACCCGCACCTGCGAGGCCGAGGGCTACACCGCGTGCTCGGCCACGGTGCCCGCGGTCGAGACGTGCAACGCCGTCGACGACGACTGCGACGGCCTCGTCGACGACGGCCTCGGCCAGGTCGAGTGCGGCCTGGGCGAGTGCAAACGCACCGTCGGGAACTGCGTCGCGGGGCAAGAGCAGACGTGCACGCCCGGCACGCCCGCCGCCGAGACCTGCAACGGCAAAGACGACGACTGCGACGGCGTCGTCGACAACGGCTTCGGCAACCTCACCTGCGGCGTCGGCGAGTGCGCGCGCACCGTCGCCGAGTGCCTCAACGGCATGGTGCAGACCTGCACGCCCGGCTTCCCCGTGAGTGAGCTCTGCAACGCCAAAGACGACGACTGCGACGGCACGGTCGACAACGCGCTCGGCCAGACCAGCTGCGGCGTCGGGGGTTGCCGCCGCACCATCTCGAACTGTCTCAACGGGCAGGCACAGAGCTGCACCCCCGGCAGCCCGGTCGCCGAGACCTGCAACACCATCGACGACGACTGCGACGGCACCATCGACGAAGACTTCGGCGCGGTCACGTGCGGCCAGGGCGTCTGCCAGCGCACCGTCTCGAGCTGCAACGGCGGCATGGGCATGATGTGCACGCCCGGCACCCCCGGGATGGAGAGCTGCAACGGTCTCGACGACGACTGCGACGGCACCATCGACGAGGCGCTGGGCACGAGCACGTGTGGCGTCGGCGAGTGTGGTCGCACCACGGCGAACTGCATCAACGCCGCGCCGCAGACCTGCATCCCGGGTGTGCCGGGCGGCGAGCTGTGCAACGGCCGAGACGATGACTGCGACGGCACGCCCGACGATGGCCTGGGCTCGACCACGTGCGGCGTCGGCGAGTGCGCGCGCACCGTGCAGAACTGCCTGAACGGCAGCGTGCAGGCCTGCACGCCCGGCACCGCCGTCGCCGAGGTCTGCAACGGCGCCGACGACGACTGCGACGGCACGCCCGACGATGGGCTCGGCTCTTCGACGTGCGGCATGGGCGCGTGCACCCGCACCGTGCAGAACTGCGTGAACGGCATGTCGGTCGCGTGCATGCCGGGCGCTCCCGCGATGGAGACGTGCAACGCCATCGACGACGACTGCGACGGCACACCCGATGATGGCCTGGGCTCGACGACGTGCGGCGTCGGCGTCTGCTCGCGCACCGTGCAGAACTGCCTGAACGGCACCGTTCAGTCGTGCACGCCCGGCAGCGCGGGCACCGAGGTCTGCAACGGCCTCGACGACGACTGCGACGGCACGCCCGACGACGGGCTCGGCAGCTTGAGCTGCGGCGTCGGCTTCTGCGCCCGCACCGTGCAGGCGTGCGTGAACGGCGTGCCGCAGAGCTGCGCGCCCGGCGCCCCCGCGAACGAGGTGTGCAACGGCGTCGACGACGACTGCGACGGCATGACCGACGAGAACCTCGGGCAGACGTCGTGCGGCACGGGCGCGTGCGCGGTCACGGTGCAGAACTGCCAGAACGGCATGAACCAGACGTGTACGCCCGGCACCGCCGGCGCCGAGGTCTGCAACGGCCTCGATGACGACTGCGACGGCACGCCCGACGACGGGTTCGGGCTGGTGACGTGCGGCGTCGGCATCTGCCAGCGCGCCGTGCAGAGCTGCGTGAGCGGCGTGCCGATGGCGTGTGTGCCGGGCGCTCCGCAGGTCGAGGTGTGCAACCTGCTCGACGACGACTGCGACGGCACGGTCGACGACGGCTTCAACACGGCCAGCGACCCGCTCAACTGCGGCGGCTGCGGCAACGCGTGCTCGGCGCCGAGCGTCGCGACGTACACGTGCAGCGCAGGGTCGTGCGGCGTCGGCTCGTGTGTGGCGGGCCGCGGCAACTGCACGGGCGGCTTCGCCGACGGCTGCGAGACGAACACGAACACGTCGCTCGCGCACTGCGGCGCGTGCAACGCTGCGTGTGCGGTCGCGAACGGCACGCCGCAGTGCAACAGCGGCCAGTGTCAGGTGCAGGCGTGCAACCCGGGCTTCCGCGACTGCGACGGCCTCGTGCCGAACGGCTGCGAGCGCAACATCAACACCGACACGCTGCACTGCGGTGCGTGCAATGCGCCGTGCAGCTACCCGCACGGCGTGCCTGCGTGTAGCAGCGGCACCTGCCAGCTCGCCGCTTGCCAGCCCGGCTGGTGGAACATCGACGGCAACGACGCGAACGGCTGCGAGTACGCGTGCACGTTCGTTTCGGCCACCGACCTGCCCGACCTCGGGTTCGTCGACGCGAACTGCGACGGCATCGACGGTGAGGTGGGCAACGGCATCTTCGTGGCGTCGAGCGGCAACGACTCGGCGCCGGGCACGCGTGCTCAGCCGCGCCTGACGATTGGCGGCGGCCTCAACGCGGCGGTGTCGCAGGGCAAGCGCGACGTCTACGTGGCTGCGGGCACGTACATCGAGGCGGTGTCGATGGTGGCGGGCAAGGGCATCTACGGCGGCTACGTGCCGGCGGCGTCGTGGTCGCGCTCGCTGTCGTCGCCGACGACGGTGACGACCGGCAACCCCGTGCTCATCTTCAACGGCGCGAGCAACAGCACCGTGCAGCTGATGGGCTTCATCGGCTCGAACGCGGTCGGCACGAGCGCATCGGCGTACGGAGCGTGGATGATCAACTCCTCGAACGTCGTGCTCACCAACGTCTCGATTCAGGCGGGGCATGCGACGGGTGGCTCGACCGGCGGCGGCGGCACGAACGGCGCGTCGGGCGGTGGTGGCCAACAGGGAGCACAGGGCTGCGAAGACTCAGACTGGCCGTGCTCAGGTGGCAGCGAGCCTGCCGGGGGCGCCGGTGGAACGAGCATCTGTGGCCGCACCGGCGGCCGTGGTGGACGACCCGGCAAGGGGGGAGGCGTCGGCTACAATGGCGAACCGTCGCTCCACGGAACGCCCGGTGGACCGGGTACTCCTCAGGGGCAGTTCGGGTGGTCGACGCCGAGCTTCTACTGGGGTCAAGATGGTGCGCCCGGCAGCGATGGCGCGAACGGCACCACCGGCGGCGCGTTTGGCACCGTCACCGCGTCGGGCTACGTCGTCGCGTTCACCAGCAATGGCCAGCAGGGTGCTCACGGCAACGGTGGCGGCGGCGGCGGTGGTGGTGGCGGTGGCAATGACGACTGCAACAGCTACGGCGGCGCAGGCAGCGGCGGCGGCGCGGGCGGCTGCCTCGCGACGGGCGGCTTCGCCGGCAGCTCGGGCGGCGCCTCCATCGCGGTCATGATGTGGAACTCGTCGGCCACCGCCTCGAACAGCACGCTGCAGACCGGCAACGGCGGCTTCGGTGGCGGCGGCGGCCAGGGCGGCACGGGCGGGCTCGGCGGCCCCGGTGGCGCCATCAACAACTACGGCGGCGGCGGCGAGCAAGACGACGGCAGCAACGGTGGCCGCGGCGGCAACGGCGGGCGCGGCGGCCACGGCGGCCACGGCGGCGCCGGCGGCGGTGGCCCGAGCGTCGGCGTCGCGCGTGGCGGCAGCTCGTCGTGGAGCGGACCCACCGTCACGTACATTCTCGGCAACGCCGGCGGCGGCGGCTTCTCGTGGGGCGGCAGCGGCGCCACGGGCGCGCGTCAGAACGTCTGGTAGCTCACCGCGCGTCAATCACGGCCAGCGCCCACGCGGCGACCATCGTCGCGTGGAATTGCTCGTACGGCCGCTCGCCCGGTGCGCCCCAGCTTCCGTCGGCGTTCTGCCGCGCGATGAGCTTCTTCGCCCACTGCGAGAGCGTCGTGTCGCGCTCGCCAGCGAGCAGCAGGAAGAGCAGCCGCTCGGCGTAGAGGTCGACGTCGAGCGACGCCGGCCCGATGTCGACGGGCTGAGCCTTCTTCAGCTCGACACGCACGTCGGCGGTGGCCTTCT
>JAEUJP010000819.1 GCA_016793725.1 Myxococcaceae bacterium
GGCGATGCCGCGAGCAGCAACAGCGAGGCACACCACAGGGTCGTTGGGTTCATGGTCGATCTCCTCAAGGACCACAGACGTTGAAGTAGGCCGGCGGGAACTTCGGGGCGATGTGCGTGCCGCAGGTGGTCTTGTTGAAGAGCAGCCCGCTGATCGGGTCGGCTCCCATTCCGTCGGGGATCGTCTGGGGGTACGCGCCGCCCCAGCCGATCATCAGGTTGTCTCGCGACGCGAGAAACGCAGGCTTCGGGTCGGGCTCGAGGCTCGACGAAAACGCGAGGCCGTAGCCCTGCCAGATGCTGTCGAGCACCTGGTCCCAGTTCATCGCCTTGCTGGGCGGCAGCCCGCCGTTCAGGTACCAGACGCCGTACTCGTCGGGCTTGCACAGGTTGTAGGGCAAGAAGGCCGCGTACGTGCCGCCGTTGCCGAGATCGTCGAGCAGCTGGTCGTACCGGTACGTGAACTTCACCTTGGCGTCGCCGTTGGGCTTGCCCTCGAAGATGGGCGAGCAGAGCATCTGCAGGGTCGGAATGCTGACGGGTATCGCGCCCGCCGGCGGCCCCGCGGGGAAGTCGAGCGCGTTGCCGAGCAGCTGCAGCGTCGTGCCGTCGTAATAGAACGTCGTCTCGAAGCTGAGCATCTGCCCCACGAACCACAGCTGCCACTTGCCGTTCGACACCGACTGAAGGTGCTGGTTGTACGGGGTCGAGGGGTCGTCGGGCCGCGTGTAGCTCATGCGGTAGGGCAGCGCCTTCTTGAACTCGGCCTCGAAGACCACCTTGTTCTTCGACTTGTCGTAGCTCACGTGCACCGACGCCTTCGCGTTCGGTGAGCACATGAGCGGCGTCTCGATGATCACCTCGTTGGCCGCCGCACCGCCATGCAGCAGCGGCACGTCGAACTCACCCTTGTCGGGCGGCGCGTAGACGTAACGCTGCTCGATGTTCGACCGACCCGTCGCCTTCGGAATCGGTGTGACGGGTATCGACTGCGCCCAGGCCCCGGTCGACCACAACGCCAGGCCGGCCAGTGCCGCTGCTCGCTGCATCCACATCGTGCCACCCCTTTGTCGGCGGGGAAGAGACCCCGCTCAGCCGTAGACCGAGCGCACGACACCCCGAGCGAGACGTCGCTGGGGGCTCCACCAGCGCCGTGCCGCTCTCGACCTGTTCGGCAGCTTCGGGGCTTCGAGAGTCCCTCTGCTTTGCTCGCCGGGCGTCGCCGCCCGGGTCACCCTTGTCGCTCGGTCGTATTCAGTTCTTCGGGCGCAATTCTAGGCAAGGCTGGAAAAGCTGCAACGGAGCCGCCGACCTCACATTCTGCGCACGGAGGTTACTGTACAGGAATCAGAGGCTATGAGACTCTTCGACCCCGCGCGTGGGCACGAACTACACGATTCGGCGATCGGCAGAATCGCTTCGGGTCGAACTTTTCGGAGCTCTCGACGTGAGGGGCGCCACGGAGCTCGAGCGCGAGCTGGCCGGCGAGCTCGCTGAGCCGCCGCCGCTGGGCGTGCTGTTCTTGATGCACGGCCTGAACGACTGCGTCGAGGCGGCGCGGCAGGTGCTGGTGAGCCTGCAGCAGAAGGTTGCAAAGCATGAGCGCCGCACGGCGTACGTCGACGATCGCGCGCGCTTTCGCGGTATGGCGCTCTGGGTGATGCACCTCGCGCAAGACCCGAACGCGAAGGCGGTGTCGACGCTCGATCAGGGCCTCAAGTGGCTCGGAGTTCGTGACGGGCGCGAGCAAGACGCCGCAGGGAGGGCCGCGTCGTGACCCTCGACCGAAACCGCAAGCTCTCGCTCATCGAGCGCGCCTTCCTCGCGACCATCAATGGGCTGGGCGATCTCGTCACGGGCTACACCATCGCGTTCGGCGAAGAGCTGGTGCGGCAGCACGGCCTCAGGGGCTTCTTCAAGTGGGCGGGGGTGACGCAGAAGACGTTCGACGAGATCTGCGCGCACTTCGGCGTCGAAGACGCGCACCTCATGGCCTCACTCGCGTCGTTCTGGAACGGCTGCGACTACTGCGCGTATGGTCACATGCTGGCGCACAACCTCTACGTCTTCGAGCGCACGGGCGAGCTCTTCCCCGTCGACGAAGAAGACGTCGTGTCGCTCATGCGAATGCGCGACTCGGAGGTGATGGGTGAGCTGCGCAGCCGGCTCGGGAAGGCTGCCGCTTACGCGCGCAAGCTCGAGCTCGTCGAGCGAAAGAACCATCTGCGTCTCGAAGAGGGCCCCGCCGATGGGCCCGACGACAAGATGCTGCTCAAGTGCATTGCACTCTACGAGTGGGTGAACGAGTGCAGCATCGTCGCGGGCGCTCCGGCGCCGCCCCTCGGTGTGATCGCGAAGAAGAAGGCGCTGCACCAGCGGTACCTCGAGGCCCGCGCCCCTGAGCGCGCTTCGCGGCCACGCCCCGTCGCTGCTGCCCCGAAGGTGACCTGAGCCTCCCGCCGTCTGCGCTCATGAGCGCCGGTGAAGCGCGACCGGGCTTTGGCAGGCAGGGGCAGCGACTTTGCGACGGCCCTCACGGTGTCGAAACCTCGGCAGCCGACACACTTCGAGCGGCTCGCGAAAGCCGACCTGCGCGTTGGTGACGCCCCTCGGGTGTAGGCTGCACCCATCGCGCTCGTTCATGCAGTCGGGCAGACTTCGGGCCGCGACGGGCAGGTCCCCGACTTGCACCACGACCGGTGATGCGAATGAGCACGACCCTTGCGCTGCCGCTGGCCTGTTTCACCGCTGCGATCGTCGTCGGGTGTTCACAAGCAATACCTCAGCCCCCGGCCGATGGCGGCTCTGGCGGCGGCGACCTTCAGTCGGGTGGCGGCCCATCGAGTGGTGGCGGCGCCGCGACGTCAGGTGGGGCGGCCACCGGGGGCGGCTCTGCGGCGGCGGCGGGGGGGGCTGGCTTGGGCGGAGGGGGGGCGACCTCAGGTGGCGCGGGCGGCAGTGCGTACATCGAGGGCTGCGAGAGCATGTTCGCGGCGCGCATCGCCGAGCTTCAGCTCGCGGTGTCGCCGGCCTTTCCCGCGCGCTGTGACGTGCCGCTCACCCACGCGGTCGGCACGCTCAACGACGCGATGGACCCGGTCTGTGCACCCGGCATGAGCGCAAACGCGTGCGCGCTGGAGCGCTACGATACCCCGCCACCCCTGTCGTCACTGGCCTCGGGCTGCGCTCCGTCTTCGCCGGGCTGCCTGGTGGCGAAGTGGGTGAGCCGGTGTACGAACGGTACCGAGCAGTGCACCGAGCGCGAAGCGCGCTGCGTCGACGGCACCCGAGGGCTCGCGTACATCAAGCCGGCGCCGGGCTCGAAACATTGGGTCTTCTACGTCGACGCGAGCGGCTCGCCGTGCCACGGAGACCGCTGCTGGACGAACTACCGCTTCCTATCTGTCTTGGGCTCGCCGAAGAGCGCCAAGGCGCTCAGCACCTTGTTTCCCGAGTCGCCGACCCCGCGCACGATCTCAGGGGCGGGCGTCATGATCGGTGACCCGATGGTGAGCCCGTTGGCGCAAGGGTACAACCGGGTGCAGCTCGATCGCTGCACCGAGCTCACCAGCGACACCGTGCAGATGATCGGCCTCACCGACGGCGTCTCTGACGCGGTTCGCGAGGTCTATGCCTCCGAATCGCCGGGTACGGCCCAGATGCTGCCGGCCGAGACGCGGCGCAGCAGCGTGCCGGTTCACCACCGCGGCCTCAACGTGTGGACGGCGCTGTTCGCGACGCTGACCACGGCCGCGGGGCGCGATCTGAACGGCGACGGCACCCCCGACCTCAGCTCGTTCGCCGACGCCGACGTCGTGTGGATCATCAGCGGCTCCGATGGCGCGAACTGGGTGGTGCACGGCGGTGACCTGCTTGCCGAGCGCGTGCGCCAGTTCGCCCCCAACGCGCAGGTACGTCTGGGCATCGACTCGTTCTTCCGCGCCGGCATCGACAACGAGGCGCGGTACCTGCCCGACGCCGGCCCCGCCTTCAACATCTACCAGAGCACCTACTCCGAAGACCGCAGCTGCGGCCCGCTCGACGTCTACGACCCATATCGACGTGCGCCGGTCACGGCGACGTGTGACGACACGAACTACGCGCCGAACCAGACACTCGTGCCCAAGCACAGCATCTTCTCGCGCGCGAGCATGGACGCGCGGGGCGTCGTCATCGACGCGAGCTGCCGCCAGTACCACGGCGCCGACGACAGGCCCTGCTACGACACCGCGCACGTGCTCGTGCACCACCTCGCGACCGCACACCTCGTCATCAGCGACCGCAACGACCCTGCGGTGAGCGGCGCCGAGCTGATGTACGTCGGTGACACCACCCTTACCTGGCGCAGTGGCACCGGCGCCTTCGGCCGGCGAACCCTCGACACCGCGCGTGACATCGAGCGCCACAGCACCACGGCGCAGCGTGAAGAGGGCGCGCTCGCGTTCGGCACGACCCTGCTCATGCTCAGAAACGCCAACCGGCAGGGCCAGCCGCCCGCCGCCGTGCACGTCTTCACCGGCGACGCGTCGCGCATGTCACTGCAGATGACGCGGTGCAACGGCACGACCCCGGCCGGCCCGAGCGTCTCGGTGTTCGACGCGATTCGGTACTTCGACGACCGCACCCGCATACCCGACCCGTTCATGGTCGAAGACCCAGATGATGCGGCGGGCACGTTCTGGCTGACCGGCGGCTCGTGCACCGGCGGCCCACAGTGAGACAGTGACCTTCGGTTTGCGGGGGCGGGGTTCGAACCCGCGTCCTTCGGGGTATGAGCCCGACGCTCTGCCGCTGCGCTACCCCGCGTGACGGGGAGCAGCGACGCGGTGCGCGCGCACGGCCTGACGGCTCAGACGTACGTGAGCCACTCGTGGTACTTCGGCTCGAGCCCGCGCACGACGCGGAAGTACATCTCTTGAACCGCCTTCGTCAGCGGCCCGGGCTTGCCGTCGCCCACCATGCGGTTGTCGACCTCGCGCACCGGCGTCACCTCGGCGGCCGTGCCGGTGAAGAACAGCTCGCCGGCGATGTAGAGCGCGTCGCGCGTGAAGCTCACCTCTTGAACCTCGCGGCCCATGTCTTTGAGCAGCTTGATGACGGTGTCGCGCGTGATGCCGGCGAGAATCGGCGACGACAGCGACGGCGTGCGCACCACGTGGTGCCGCCCCACGCAGAACACGTTCTCGCCGCTCGCCTCGGCCACGAAGCCCGAGATGTCGAGCAAGATCGCCTCGTCGTAGCCCGCGAGCTGCGCCTCGCGCTTCGCCAAGATCGAGTTCACGTACTGACCCGTGATCTTGCCGCGCACCATGTTCACGTTCACGTGCATGCGCGTGTAGCTCGACACCTTGGCGCGAATGCCGTCACGAATGCCCTTGTCGCCCAGGTAGGCGCCCCAGTCCCACGCGGTGATCGCGACGCGCGTCGGGTTCGTCGCGCCCAGGCCCATCGCGCCGTCGCCCATGAACGCGATCGGCCGCAGGTACGCGCCCTTCGCGAAGAGCTGCTTCTGCGCACGAATCAGCTCGACGCAGGCGTCGAACAGCTCCTGCTCGGTGTAGGGGATCTTGAGCAGAATGATGTGCGCCGAATCGAGCAGGCGGCGAATGTGCTCGCGCAGGCGAAACACGGCGAGGCGCCCGTCGTGCGTCTGGTAGGCGCGAATGCCCTCGAAGACGCCCAGGCCGTAGTGCAGCGCATGGGTCATGACGTGCAGGGTCGCCTCGTCCCACTTGATCAGCTTCCCGTCCATCCACACCTTGTCGGCGCGGGACACCGCGTTCGGAGACGTGCTCATCGTCCGAGCCGACTTAGCAGATCATCGATGCGAGTCGAGGCGCGGAAGTGGGGCCAACATGCGCGCCAAGAACGGCACCTCGGGCGTCAGCTGCGTGCGCCCCAGCTCGAGCGCTACCGACAGATCTTGCAGCGACGGCACCAGCGAGAGCGGCGACAGCGACCTTCGAAAGTCGTGCACCAGGTGCGCGTACGGCCGGTTCGACGCCACGTTCGCCTCGGCCAGCCGCGCCAGCGGCAGCCACAGCGGCTGCGACAGCTTCGCCGCGAACCCGTTCAGCGCCAGAATGAACGCGTTGCGCGTGCCGATCTGCCCGCGGTGCACCGCGCGCCACGCCGCCTTGCACGGCAGGTTGTCGACGAGCCCGCCGTCGACGAAGCGCGAGACGCGGTGCGTTTCCATGTGCGACTCGATGAGGCCGCGCATGCGCGTGTCTTCGCGCAGCACGTCGTAGTGAATGACGCCGGGCAGCGCGCACGAGAAGCCGGCAGCGTCGAGCGCGTCCCACTCGCTCGTCACGTCGTCGGCGCCGAGGTGCAGCTTCACCATGATCTCGGGCCGCGTGAAGAGCTCGGCGAGCGCTCCGAACGTCGCCTGCACCGACTTCGCGAGGCCGATGGGGTCGCGAAGCGCCCGCCGCGGCAGCGAGAACAGCCCCTCGTAGAACTCGACCGGGTGGGGCAGCTTGCCCTTTCGAATGCCGCTCACCGTGATGATGGTCTTGATGGGCAGCTCTTTGAGCTTCACCGCCTCGGCGCCCTCGCGGTCGGTGCCGAACCAGCGGCCGATGCCGGCGCGCAAGAACAGGCGCAGCGCCGCCGGCAGGCCGTAGCGGTTTTCGGTCGAGATGGCGCGAAACAGCTTTCGCCACGAGAGGGTGCGCACGATGTTGACGATCTCGTCCTGGTCGAAGCGCGGCAGGCGTGAGCGGAACAGCGCGAGCACCGCGCCGATGCTGGTGCCGGCGAGCAGCTTGGGCTTGAGGCCATACTCGTCGAGCAGGCTCATGACGCCGATGTACGGGTAGCCGGTGCCGCCGCCTCCGCCGGCGACGAGCACGAGGGCCTTGTGGCGCAGCTCGGCGTCGACGGCCTCGTAGGTGACGCGATCTTTCAGGCGCCCGAGCAGGTCGTCGCGGGTGCGCAGGGTGCGATCTTTGAGCTCCTTCAGGTGGGGCAAGAGCTCGGTGCGGGCGATGCGCCGGCCCTTCGGGGGCAGGAGCACGGGCTTGAGCCTGCGCTCCATCTCTTCGCGAAAGGGGGCGAGCCAGGCGCCGACGCCGATGTCGCGGCCGGCGGCGCCGCGCACCTTGTAGAGGCGAGCGAGCGAGAGCGCGGTGCGCAAGACGGCCTCTTCGTGGGCGTCGACGAGCGCGGGGTTCGCGATGGCGCCGCGCACGAGGGCGATCTCCATCTCTTCGAGCGGGCGAATCTGATCGAAGCGCTCGGCGAACAGCACGGCTTCGAAGACTACCGCTTCGTCTTGCCGAGCAGGCGCAGCTCGCGCAGGGCTTCGGTGCAGTCGGGGTTCGACTGAATCGCCTTCTCGAACTGCTTCTCGGCCTTGTCGGGCCGCCCCGACGCCTTGTGAATGTAGCCGAGGAACAGGTACGCCTTGTCGAGCCGCGGGTTCAGCGTGATGGCCTTCTCGATGTGGGTGACGGCCTCTTGAACGACGGCGTCGTCTTTCGGGTCCATCTGGAACCGCGCCCAGCCCAGCCACGCGTGAAACTCGCCCTCTTCGCCATAGAGGGTGATGGCGTCTTGGAAGTGGCGCCAGGCGCCCTGGTACTCGCGCTGGCGCATGAGCTCTTCGCCGCGCTGGAACTTGCCCTCGGCCGCGAGGATCTTGCCGACCTCGTCGCCGATCTCGCGCTTCACGCCGCTCGCGAGATCTTTCACGTAGCGCTCGCGCTCGATCGGGTCGGCGAGCGTGTCGTGCGCCGTCGAGATGAGGTCGTAGATCTGCTGCGCGAGCTGCCGCACCTCGGCCGACGACGAGCCGAAGTGTTTGTCGGGGTGGTACTCTTTCGCGAGCGCGAAGTACGAGCGCTTCACGTCTTCGCGGTTCGCCGTCGTCGGCAGCCCGAGAATCTCGAAGTAGTCGAGCTTGCGCATCGCCGCGGCCTTCGCCGCCAGCCGCTCGCGCAAGACGCTCTCTTCGCCCGACAGCCGGCTCGCCGGCACCACCGCCGACAGCTCGGGCAGCAGCGAACCGCCGGGCCGCGCGATGACCGGCCCTTGCGTCTTTTCGCCCTTCTTCGCCGGCTTGTTCGGCGGGGTCGCGTCGGGAGGAGGAGGAGGGGGCGGCCCGCCCGTGAGGCTGGCGGCGGGCTTCGCGTCGTCCCACGGGAGCGGCAGCTTCGCGCCCTCGGCGGGAGGCCCCGCGTGCGGCAGCTTCGGCGGCAGCGGTGGCGGCAGCGACGGCAGCGGCGGCAGCGGCGGGGGCTTCGCCGACTGCGACGACATCGCGCGCGCGAGCTCGGCGATGTTCGCCTGCGCCTTGCCCTCGGCGGCCTTGTCTTTCAGCTCGATCATCTGCGCGCACTTCATCGCGAAGATGAAGCGGTCGGTCTCGAGGGGCGACAGCAACGCCATCGCCCGCAGCGTCGCGACCGTGCGGTGGCCCTCGGCGGCGCCGAGCAGCGACTTCTCTTCATCGCCCAAGCCCGCGTCTTGCAGCGCGTAGAGCGGCTGCGACGAGGGGTGCACGTACTTGCCGTCGACATCGCCGAGCGCCTTCTTGAGGCGGGGCTCGTCGAAGAAGCGCTTCACGCCCTCGTAGATGACCTGGGCGCACGTCATGCCGAGGTCGACGGGCTCGGCCGGCAGGTCGGCCTTGGGGTTGAACTGGTAGTCGCCCGCTTCCCACGTGAAGACGTCGAAGAGCTTCGCTTGCAGCTGGAGCACCAGCGCGTGCTGCAGGTTGTGCGGGCTGATGCAGCCCATCTCGATGAGCGTCGTGCCCTGCTGGCGCTTCGAGGTCTTCATGCGCGTGAGCGACTCTTCGCACTCGGCCTCTGAGATCATCTTCTGCGCGACCATCACGCGGCCGAGGCACTCTGAGAGGCGGTTCGACTTGATGGAGATCGGCGTGCCGTCGCGGAAGAAGACGATCTTCTTCACCGTGTCGCGGCGCAAGAGCAGCGCGCCCGAGCCGCGCCAGCGGTAGATCTCGGCGAGCACCTCGGCGAACGGCTTCTGGGCGAAGTCGCCGCGAATCACCTGGTAGCTGCCGGCCGACGACTCTTCTTTCTGGGCCTGCAGCTCGACCTGCGTCTTCTCTTCTCTGGCGCTGGTGTCGGCGAGGTATTCGCCCGTCTTCTCGTCGTCGTCGTCGTCGACCGGCGGAGGAGGGGGCTCGGCCGCCTTCGGCTTCGGGTACTTCTCGCCGAGCGCCTGCTTCAGGGTGTCGTAGAGCGCCTGCAGCCGCATCGGCTTCTCGAGGAAGGCGAACGCGCCATGCTTCTGCACGGCCTCGCGCTGGTGCAGGGCGTTCTTGTAGACGCCGCTGATCATGATGATCGGCGTGCGCTTGCCCTTCGGCAGCGAGCGCATCTGGCGGGCGACCTCGTAGCCGTTCAGGGCGGGGAGCAAGAGGTCGAGCAGCACCGCGTCGAAGGGCTTCTTCTCGAAGGTCTTGATCGCCCACTCACCGTCGCGTTCGACGGTGACCGTGAAGCCCTGCTTCGTGAGGGCGTCGGCCAGCATGCGCTGGGTGGCGCGGTCGTCGTCGACGATGAGAACGTTGATGGTCTTCGGCGGCGCCATCGCTTGATTGGCGTGTCGTATACATCACCCCAAGGCCTCGTGAATGGGCGCATTGTGGCTTCGTTATGGTAGGGACAACCGCCATGCGAACCGCCTTCTTCTTCGCCGTCCTCGTCTCGTCTGCTGCGCTCGCCCAGGGCACCGAAGCCCCTTCTGAAGACGCTGCCCCGAAGGGCGCCGAGGCCACTGGCCCCGAGGCCGATGCCGCAAAGGAGCTCGTGAACAAGTACCTCACCTCGGTGAAGGCCAAGAAGTGGGCCGACGCCACCAAGATGCTGCACCCGCAGACGGTGACGGCGATCGCCGAGCGCAAGAAGCGGCTGGGCAAAGAAGATCACCCCATGGCGCCCCAGGCCTACGAGAAGACCGAGCACTACCTGAAGGAGTACAAGCTCAAGGGCGTCGTGAAGGGCCCGGTGGGCACGTTCATCGTCGAGACGGCTGAGGACAACTTCCAGGTGCAGGAAAAGGGGTTGGTCGAGGGCGAGATGGCGACCTACCTGGTGGGCAAAAAAGACGGGAAGTGGTTCGTCGTCGACAAGAAGCGCGGTGAGACGTTCACGAACGACTCCGTGAAGATTGGGTACAAGGGGTACTTCGACAAGCCGGCTGCGGCGAACTGAATACCTCCGCTCGCCCTGAGCGAAGCGCAGAGTCGAAGGGGGCGTGCGTCGCCTGCAAGGGGCCGCTTCGACTTCGGCCTTCGGCCTCCGCTCGGCGCGAACGGAGGCTGGACTACCCGCCCGCCAGCTGCTGCAGCTGACCCTTCGCCTTCTCGACGTCGGTCTCGTGCTTGAGAACGAGGTTCAGCGTGCTCGCGACCAGCTCGGGCGACAGGCTGTCGGCGTTCAGCAGCACCAGCGCCTGCGCCCAGTCGATCGTCTCTGCGATCGAGGGTGACTTCTTGAGCTCCATCTTTCTCAGCTTGCTCACCGCGTCGACTACCGCGGTCGCCAGCTTTTCGCTCACGTGCGGCAGGCGCGCTCTGAGAATCTTGAGCTCCCGCTCTCGCGTCGGGTAGTCGATGTAGAGGTGCAGGCAGCGGCGCTTGAGGGCGTCGCTCAGCTCTCGTGCGTTGTTCGACGTCAGCACGACCCTGGGCGTGTGCTTCGCCTTCAGCGTGCCGAGCTCGGGCACCGTCACGGCGTTGTCGGCCAGCACCTCGAGCAGAAAGGCCTCGAACTCGGGGTCGGCCTTGTCGATCTCGTCGACCAACAGCAGCGCCGGCTTGTCGCTCAGCAGCGCCTTCAGCACCGGCCTCGGGAGCAAGAAGCGCTGCGAGAAGAACACCGCGTCTGACGAGGCCACCCGATCGGCCGCTTCGGTCAACGTCTTCGCCCCGATGAGCAGCTCGCCGATCTTGTCTTTGAGGAGCTGCGTGTAGAGCAGCTGTTTTGCGTACTCCCATTCGTACAGCGCCTTGGTCTCGTCGAGCCCCTCGTAGCACTGGAGCCTGATCAGCTCGCGGCCGGTCGCCTGCGCGAGGGCCCGGGCGAGCTCGGTCTTGCCTACGCCCGCCGGCCCTTCGACCAGCACCGGCTTCTCGAGCCGATCGACCAGGAAGGCGACCGTCGAGATCTGCGTCGACGGCAGATAGCCCGTCTGCTCGAGCCGCTTGGCGGCGTCGTCGATGTCGGCAATGGCGTTCGACGTCACCCGTTTCACCTTAGTTGAGGGCCCAGGGGTTTACCGTGGCGAAAATGACAGAGGGGCGTGAATTCCAGCCGCGTCAGGCATGCTCCACCCCCGGGCAAGCTGTCGATTCGACACGGGGTGGCGGGGTGATGAGGGCAGGCACGCGCGCTGCACAGGTCACCGACGCGATGGCAGCGGTTGCAAAGGTGTTGGGGCTGTTGGTGATGGCGGTGCTGCCAGGCGGTTTGCTCCTCCTCGCGGCGTTCGTGCTGGCGCGCATGGTCGCGCAGGGCATGAGCCGCGAAGAGGGCACGACCGGCCGAAGAATGTCCCGTGCTTTCGCGCAGGTCCGGCTCCGCGATGTCTGGACTTCGGCGAAGCAGACTCTATAAGCCGGGCATGACCCAACGCCCTCTGGTTCTCGTGGTCGGGCT
>JAEUJP010000841.1 GCA_016793725.1 Myxococcaceae bacterium
CGCCCCGATGGGCCACTCGCGCGCCTGGCCGCCCTCTTTCGGCACCACCTGCACGTGGCCGCCCTCCCACTTCGGAGCGAGGTCGACGTCGTGTGCGCCCAGCGCCTCGTGAAAGATGGCCCGCACGTCTTCGCGCGCCACCGGCTCGACGTCGCGAAACAGCGTGTTGAACCCCGCCAGCGCGGCGTACGTGCGCGTGATCAGCTGCTCGAGCTCGACCTTCTGCACGTGGGTCAACCCGGCGTGCGCGTTCACCTTCTGCTCGAGCACGCGCAGCTTGTCGCGCACCGAGACGACCTTGCGGAAGAGGTCGTCGACCGGCACGTCTTTGCCCTGCATGGCCTGATCTTTGGGCAGAATCTGCATGACGCCGCCCTCCCACTTCGGAGCCAGCGCCACCTCGCCCAGCCCGCTCGCCTCGAGAAACAGGTCCATCAGCTCGTTTCGGGTCATGCCGGCTCCCAGCTGCAGGTCGATTGCTTCGTCACCGCGCGTCGAGCGCGCGACCTCGGTCACCACCGCGGGGGCCACGCCCGCCCGCCGCACCTCGGGGCCGATGGGCTTGAGCCGCCGGGCCTTGGGCTCTTCTGCGGTGGGCAGGGCCGTCACCTCGCCGCGGGGCGCGAACGCGTCGCAGATGGGGGCCGAGGGGGGAAACATGCCGCGGCTCTCTTGAACCCGGCACTGGCCGACCCAGCCCTTCGACTCGTGCACCGAGTGGGCGCGCCAGAGCTTGCAGTTGCCGCAGACCCGCTCGTGCGGGGCGAAAACGGGCAATTCGACGGCGTCGGTCATCAGCCCTTTACCCTCTAGCAAACTTTGAGTAATCGGCCCCGCTCATGGCGAACATTCCTCTCGAACGCATCCGCAACATCGGCATCTCGGCCCACATCGACTCGGGCAAGACGACCCTGACCGAGCGCATTCTCTTCTACACGGGCCGCATTCACGCGATTCACGAAGTCCGCGGGAAGGACGGCGTCGGCGCGAAGATGGACTCGATGGATCTCGAGCGCGAGAAGGGCATCACCATTCAGTCTGCCGCCACCTACTGTGTGTGGAAGGGGTGGGACAACAAGCAGGAAGAGCACAACATCAACATCATCGACACCCCCGGGCACGTCGACTTCACCATCGAGGTCGAGCGCGCCCTGCGCGTGCTCGACGGCGCGATTCTGGTGCTCGACTCGTTCAAGGGCGTGCAGAGCCAGTCGATCACGGTCGACAAGCAGATGAAGCGCTACAAGGTTCCGCGCATCGCGTTCGTGAACAAGATGGACAACCCGGGCGCCGACTACGACCGCGTCGCGGCCATGCTGAAAGAGAAGCTCGGCCACCACGCCGTGAAGCTCCAGGTGCCGATCGGCGCCGAAGAGCGCTTTCAGGGCATCGTCGACCCGATCGAGGGCAAGGCGTACTACTTCGAGGGCGAAGACGGCGATCAGGTGAAGCAGGTCGAGATCCCCGACGATCTGAAGCAGCTCGCCAAAGAGCGCCGCGAAGAGATCGTCGCCAAGGTCGCCGACGTCGACGACAAGCTCGCCGAGAAGTTCCTCGCCGAAGAGCCGATCTCGAACGAAGAGCTGAAGGCGGCCATTCGCCGCGCCACGCTCGCGCTCAAGATGGTGCCGGTGATGTGCGGCGCCGCCTTCCGCAACAAGGGCGTGCAGAACCTGCTCGACGGCGTGCTCGCGTACCTGCCGAACCCGACCGAGGTCGAGAACATCGCGCACGACCAGGCGAACAACGAAGCGAAGATCGTGCTGAGCTCCGACTCGAACAAGCCGTTCGTCGGCCTCGCGTTCAAGCTGCAGAAAGATCAGTACGGCCAGCTGACCTACTTCCGCGTGTACCAGGGCAAGATCTCGACCGGCGACACCATCATCAACACCAGCAACCAGATGCGCAAAGAGCGGGTGCCGCGCATGTTCCGCATGCACTCCGACGATCGCGAAGAGGTGAAGGTCGCGCAGGCCGGCGACATCGTCGCGTTCTACGGCATCGAGGCGAGCTCGGGTGAGACGTTCACCGACGGCAAGCTCAACGTGACGCTCACGTCGATGCACGTGCCCGCCGCCGTGATCTCGCTCGCGCTGGCGCCGAAAGACCGCAAAGACGAGCAGAACTTCTCGAAGGCGCTGAACCGGTTCACGAAAGAAGACCCCACCTTCCGCGTGCACCAGGACGAAGAGTCGGCCCAGACGATCATCTCGGGCATGGGCGAGCTCCACCTCGACATCTACATGGAGCGCATGCGCCGCGAGTACAACTGCGACACCGTCGCCGGCAAGCCGCAGGTCGCGTACCGCGAAGCCATCTCGCAGCGCGGTGACTTCGACTACACGCACAAGAAGCAGACCGGTGGCTCGGGTCAGTTTGCCCGCGTGGCCGGCTTCGTCGAGCCGCTGCCGATCGACGCCGTCGAGACGTACGAGTTCGTCGACGACATCGTGGGTGGCTCGATTCCGCGCGAGTTCATTCCCGCGTGCGACAAGGGCTTCCGTGAGGCCGTGAAGAAGGGCCCGCAGATCGGGTTCCCCATCGTCGGCATTCGCTGCACGATCAACGACGGCAAGCACCACGACGTCGACTCGAGCGAGCAGGCGTTCAAGACGGCCGCGCTGATGGCCTTTCGCGAGGGGTTTCTCGCTGCGAAGCCGCTCGTGCTCGAGCCGATCATGAAGGTCGAGGTCGACGCGCCGATCGAGTTCCAGGGTGCCGTGCAGGGCCAGGTGAACCAGCGCCGCGGCGTCATCATGGACACGAAGAGCGAGAGCGCCGAGGTGACGGTCGTCGCCGAAGTGCCGCTGTCGGCGATGTTCGGTTATTCGACCGATCTCCGCTCGGCGACCCAGGGCAAGGGCAACTTCACGATGGAGTTCTCGCGCTACGCCCCCCTGCCCCGCAACGAGCAGGAAGAGATGATCAAGAAGTACAAAGAAAAGATGGAAAAAGAGGCGAAAGACCGCAAGTAGTCTTTCGGTCATCTGCCGAGCAGATCAGCAGGCGTCGCGCTCGAAACATGGCGCGGCGCCTGTTTCTTTTTCGAGGGGCAGATTTGCGCAGCGGGGATGGCCCGGGTGTGCCAAAAACGGCCCTCATGAGCGACTTCAAGACCATTCCCGAGCTGGTTCTGCACCGCGTGAAGGTGAGCGCGGAAAAAGAGGCGTTCAGCTACCCCGTCGACAACGGGTGGAAGAACGTCACCTGGAAGCAGTTTGGCGACAAGGTGCGCGAGGTGGCGATGGGCCTTCGGGCGCTCGGGCTGCAGAACGAAGAGCGCGTCGCGATCTTCTCGAACACCCGCTACGACTGGGTGGTCGCCGACATGGGCATTCTCTGCGGCGGCGGCGCGACGACGACCATCTACCCGTCGACGAAGCCCGACGACGCGGCGTACATCATTCAAGACTCCGGCACGGTGATGGTGTTCGCCGAGCTCGAAGAGCACGTGAAGAAGCTCACCGATCAGCGCGCGGCGCTGCCGAACGTGAAGCACGTCATCACGTTCGACGGCAAGGCGTCGGCCGACGGCTGGGTGATCACGTACGACGAGCTGCTCGCGAAGGGCCGCACGGCGTCGCAAGACGAGTACGAGAAGATCGCGCGCAGCGTGAAGCCCGACTCGCTGTCGGTGCTGATCTACACGTCGGGCACGACGGGCAAGCCGAAGGGCGTCGAGCTCACGCACGACAGCTGGGTGTACGAGGCCGAGGCGATCGACAAGCTGCAGCTGTTGCGTGAAGACGACCTGCAGTTTCTCTGGCTGCCGCTGTCACACTCGTTCGGCAAGGTGCTCGAGGTCGCGCAGATGCGCATCGGCTTCAAGAGCGCGGTCGACGGGCGCGTCGACAAGATCGTGGCGAACCTCGGCGAGGTGAAGCCGACGTTCGTGGCGGCCGTGCCGCGCATCTTCGAGAAGGCGTACAACGCGGTGCTCGCCAAGGCGAAGGCCGACGGCGGCATGAAGTACAAGATCTTCCAATGGGCGCTCGGGGTCGGCCGAGAAGTCTCGCGCGTGAAGCAGGCGCGGCAAGAGGTCGGCGGGCTGCTCGCGATGAAGAACGCGATCGCCGACAAGCTGGTGTTCTCGAAGATCAAGAACCGCTTCGGCGGCCGGCTGCGCTACTTCGTGTCGGGCTCGGCGCCGCTCGCGCGAGATCTCGCCGAGTTCTTCCACTCGGCCGACATTCTCATTCTCGAGGGCTACGGCCTCACCGAGTCGAGCGCGTTTTCGTTCGTGAACCGCCCCGACAGCTACAAGTTCGGCACCGTCGGCCAGGTCGCCCCGAACAGCGAAGTGAAGATCGCCCCCGACGGCGAAATTCTCATCAAGGGCCGCGGCATCATGCGCGGCTACCGCAACCTGCCCGAGGCCACCAACGAGACGGTGAAAGACGGCTGGCTCTACACCGGCGACATCGGCGAGCTCGACGCGCAGGGCATCTTGAAGATCACCGATCGCAAGAAGGATCTCATCAAGACCTCGGGCGGCAAGTACGTCGCGCCCCAGTCGATCGAGGGCAAGTTCAAGACCATCTGCCCGTACGCCCAAGAGCTCATCGTTCATGGCAACAACCGCAACTTCTGCACCGCGCTCATCTCGCTCACCGAGGTCGACATCATGAAGTGGGCAAGTGAGAACGGCGTCTCGGGCACCTACGCCGACGTCGTGAAAGACCCGAAGACGCACGCGATGCTGAAGCCGTACTTCGACACGCTGAACTCGGGCCTCGCGAGCTACGAGTCGATCAAGAAGTACGCGATTCTGCCGAAAGAGCTCACCGAAAAAGACGGCGACCTCACGCCGTCGCTGAAGGTGAAGCGCAAGGCCGTCGAGACCAAGTACAAAGAGCTGCTCGACGGCTTCTACGCGGGCTCCGTCGCCGACGCTGCCTGAAGCCCAGACCCTCGCTCAGCCGAACTTTTTCACCACCCGCACCACCGTGTTCCAGTTGCGGGTGGTGGCCGGCAGGCCCAGCAGCTTCTCGAGAAATGCGTTCGGGCTGCCCGGCGAGCGGCCGACCACCCGGCTCAGCGAGAACACCTCGGAGCGCGTGAAGCCCAGCACCTCGACGTCACGCCGGGGAGTGACTCGCGGCGCGGAGCGCGGAAACCGGGCGGCCACGTCGAGAAGCGTGACCGAACACTCGTGCACATCGGCGCGATTGACCGCGCTGAACGGGTCTCGCGCCACGAGCCGCCGCAGCGCGCGCAGGGTTCGAAGAAATGCCGGCTCTCGCAGCCCCCTCGCCGCGAGGCGCGCGCGGGCAAGCTCCAGCACGCGCTCCGGGCTGCGGGCGTCGAACACCACCGTGCCGTTGGTCAAGAACGAGAAGGCGACCTCGGCGCCGGCGTCGAAGAACGCCCGCTCGAGCTCCACCTTCGACGGGCACGGCGGGCGCCCCAGGTTGACGTTGCGAAAGAACGCCACCGAACGTGTCGTCGACGAAGGCATGTCGGCCGACCACCAGACCCCAAACGAATGGGTGGAACAAGGGCAGCCTCACCCGGTCGAGCGCGCTTCGTTCATGACCCGCCCCGACCGCTCACGAGTTCGCAACGGTCGCGCAGCTGCCCACCAGCTGACCGGCCGCGCCCGCGAACGACTCAGCGTGGCACCAGCAACCACGCCCACCGCCTCGCGCGTCGGCATCGCCAGCACCAGCACCAGCACGACTGCGGGTTCGTCTCGTTCACGCTGCGGGTCCTCACGGCCCGGCGTGCTGCGCCGGCCAGGCCCTGCCCCTGCGGGCCTGCCCCCCTGCAACGGCGGTTCGTCACCCACCTCGCGCCGAACGCGCAGGCAGTCGTCGACGAGCCGCAGCGCCCCCTCGAGCGCCCTTCAGAACAACGTCGAGAACACCGGCTTCGTGTCGAAGTCGGGGCGCCACCGCTCACCGTTCGCCGGCAGCCAGAGCACGAAACCCTCGCGGTCGAGCTCGACCTCGTGGGCGCCGCGCTCGAGCCAGAACTCGGGGCCCTCGACCTCGCGCCCGTCGATGCGCAGCGCCTGCGCCGGCTCGACGAAGTAGCGCGCACCGCGCACCGCCTCGAACGTGCCCCGGCCCGCCGGCAGCCGCTGCCCCCACAGCCGCAGGTCGCCGTCGTACGGCTGAAAGTGTTCGGTCACGAACGCCTTCGCGTCGGCCGGCAGCCAGTCGAACCGCACGTCGCGCAGCGCCGCCGTGCACTGCGCCTCGCGCACCTCGCGCGCGATGCGGGCCCCCAACGTCGTGGCCTCGGCCTCGTGAATCCACGCGTTCGTGTAGTAGCGGAAGCCGACGTGCGGCCGCGCCGAGGCCCCGCCCGAGCTGTCGAAGACCGGGTCGGTCGCGGCCGTCAGCCGGCCCACCTTCGCGAGCACCTCGTGCTGCTGTGTGTTCGAGCCAACGCCCCACAGCGCCACCGCGCCCTGAAACGCGACGACGCCGAGCGCCACGCCACGCCACTGCGGCTTCAGCGCCGCCACCCCTCTCGCCGCGAACAGCGCCGCCATGCCCGCGAACGGCACCAGCGCGTAGGGAAACGGGGCGCGCGCGAAGCAAAACGAGAACAGCGTCGTGCCCAGCACGAGCAGCGGTACACGGTCGCGACGGCTGGCCCACGCTCCGAGCGCGGCGAGCCCGAAGAGCCCGACCTGCTGCTGCACCGCCGGCCACAGGTACCGCGTCGCAGGGAAGCCCGGGTACGCCTGCTCGTGGCGATATGCGAACACCCACGTCTGCTCCCACCATGCACCGAGGCTGCCCGTCGCGAGGAGCAGGAGCAGCTGGCCCGCGAGCACCGCCGCGAACCCTGCGACCAGGCGCCGGTTCAACAGCAGCAGAAACGGCGCGCCGTACAGCAGCACCTTCTGCGAGCTCAAGACCGCGAGCCCCAGCAGCACGCCGGGCAGCGCGCCCTTCTCTTTCGTCGCGAGCGCCGCGAGAAAAAACGCGAACGCGAACACGTCGGGTCGAACTTCGGTGCCGTTCAGCACGAAGCTCGGCGAGAAGACCGCGATCAGCGGAGCCACCATCATCGCGAGCGCCCCTTGCTCGCGGTTCAGCCGCGCCATCGCCCACAGCGACAGCGCCACCACCGCCACCATGCCGAGCCGTAGCGCCCGAATGCGCTCGGGGCCCGCCTCGGGCCACACGTAGAAGACGCTGAGCAGCTCGTACGGCAGCTCGAAGTGGAACTCGAAGAAGTCGCGGTGCGGCACCTGCCCCTTCGAGACCAGCCACGCCGCGTGGCTGTACTGAAACTCGTCGAGCGCGTACCGCTTGAGCCACGCGAGCGGCACCAGCGCCAGCGCGACCGCCAGCCACACCTTCGACGTCACGGCTTCACGCCGAAGTGCGCCGCGATGTGCGCGAGCGGGCTCTGGCCCGGCGGCAGCACGTGGTGCGCGTGGGCCTTCACCTCGTCAGACGCATGACCCATCACGAAGCGGTGCCCTGCCCGCTTCAGCATCGGCACGTCGTTCAGCCAGTCACCGACCACGGCGACGTCGGCGAGCGCTACGCCGTGGTGGGCGGCGATGAACTCGATCGCCGTGCCCTTGTCGATGCCGCCCCGCCGCACCACGAGGCCCAGGCCGTCACCGAAGGGGAAGCAGATGGCCGTGAGCCCCTCGGCCTTGGCGCGCTCGTGGGCGGCCTGCAGCGGGCCGTGCTTGCCGACGAGCACCACGACCTTTGCGGGGCCCCACGCGACGGCGCCGAGATCGCGGTGCACGACGAGCTGCTCCGACCAGGTCTTCACGTAGACGAGGTGCGCCTCGCCGCGCGGGTCGTGGTGCACGCTGTCTTCGGCGAACACGTAAGGCACACCTTCGACGGCGAGCAGCCACGCGACCGTCTCGGGCGGCAGCGGGTGCACGGCGAGCGCGCGATGGTCTCGCGCATCGACGAGCTGGCTGCCGTCGGCGCAGCCGACCGGGCCCTGCACGCCGATCGCCTGCGAGTGCATGCGCGTGCCGGAGTAGAGGCGCCCGGTCGCGACCGAGAGGTGTACGCCGTGGGCGAGCAGCGCCCGCGCCGCCTTCAGATCGTCTTCGTGAACGGCGCCCGCCCGGGTCAGCAGCGTGCCGTCGAGATCGGTGATGAGCAGCTTCAAGGTGCCAGCCAACGATAGAAGAACGCGGCCGTGAGCGCCCAGCCCATCGCCACGACGGCCGGCTTCACGCGCTTCGGCTCGACGCGGCGGGCGAGGCGGGCTCCGGCGTAGCCGCCGGCGACGGTGCCGGCCACCATCAGCCCCGCGTCGGCCCACTGCACCGCGCCGGCTGCGGCGAAGATGGCGACGGCGACGCCGTTGACGAGCACGCCCATCGCCGACTTCAGCGCGTTCATGCGGTGAATGTCGGCCATGCCGAGCAGGGTGAGGGCCGCGAGCATGAGCAGCCCCATGCCGCCGCCGAAGTAGCCGCCGTACACCGAGATGACGGCCCACGCGGCGGTGACCGCGCCGCGCGAGGCGAGGCTCAGGCGCCGGCGCACCGCGTCGCCGAACGTGAAGACGAGCGTCGCGGTGAGCAGCAGAAACGGCACCAGCCCCTCGAAGACGTGCACCGGCGTCCACAAGAGCAGCAGCGCCCCGGCGGCGCCGCCGGCGAGCGAGACCGGCGCGAGCCACTTCACCCGCTCGGGCTCGGCGGCGAGCTCGACCCGGTAGCCGGCGGTGCTCGCGACCGAGCCCGGCCACAGCGCGACCGTGCTGGTCGCGTTGGCCGAGAGCGCCGGCACGCCGGCGAGCACGAGCGCGGGGAACGTGAAGAAGCTGCCACCGCCGGCGACGGAGTTCAGCGCCCCGGCGGCGAACGCCGCGAGCACGAGGAGAGCAGCTTCGCCGAGAGACACGTGGGGTTCCCTATACCGTGCCTTATAAGAGCTGCGTGGCCCGCCTCGACACCGCGATCGACGTCGCCCAGCGCGACGCCCAGAACTTTCGCTCGGCGCCGCCCGACGGTGCGCCCCGTGCGGTGCACGTCGCGATCGGCGACGCGCAGGCGCCGCTCGCGACCTTTCTCGGCGTTCTCGACCGCGACGGCCTCATCGGCGACGACGGCCGCCTGAAGCCCGACGTGCACCTCGTCTCCATCGGCGATCACTTCGACTACGGGCCGCCCGAGTGGCGCAGCCGCGCGACGGCCGAGGCCACCGCGCTGCTCGCCTGGCTCGCCGCACACCCCGCCGACCAGGTCACGCTCATTCTCGGCAACCACGACCAGGCCCGCGTGGCCGAGCTCGGCGCGTTCGATGACGTGAC
>JAEUJP010000846.1 GCA_016793725.1 Myxococcaceae bacterium
ACCGGCGCCGCGGGCGCGACGCTGTCGACGGTGAACGTGTTCGTGTTCGAGACGGGCGACACGTTGCCGCCCGCGTCGGTCGCCGTGACGTTCACCGTGTGGCTGCCCTGCGACAGGTCGGCCGTCGGCGTGAACGAGAACGTGCCGCCCGCAGTCGCCGTCGTCGTGCCGATGACCATGCCGTCGACGCGCACGGTGACGGTGCTGCCCGCCTCGGCCGTGCCGGTGATGGGCGGCCGCGCCGTGGTGACGGTGCTGCCGTTCGCGGGCGCCTGCACCACCGGCGCCGCGGGCGCGACGCTGTCGACGGTGAACGTGTTCGTGTTCGAGACGGGCGACACGTTGCCGCCCGCGTCGGTCGCCGTGACGTTCACCGTGTGGCTGCCCTGCGACAGGTCGGCCGTCGGGGTGAACGAGAACGTGCCACCCGCAGTCGCCGTCGTCGAGCCGATGACGACCCCGTCGACGCGCACGGTGACGGTGCTGCCCGCCTCGGCCGTGCCGGTGATGGGCGGCCGCGCCGTCGTGACGGTGCTGCCGTTCGCGGGCGCCTGCACCACCGGCGCCGCGGGCGCCACGGTGTCGACGGTGAAGGTGTTGGTGTTCGACGGCAGCGCCGGGGTGCCGGCGGTGACCGACACCGTGTGCGGCCCGTTGCCGAGGCTCGCCGCCGGGGTGAACGAGAAGGTGCCGCCGGCGGTCGCGGTGGTGGTGCCGGCGTTCGCTCCGTCGATGAAGACGGTGACGGTCGAGCCGGCCTCGGCGGTGCCGGTGATGGGCGGCGTCGGGTTGTTCGTGGTGCTGCCGTTCGCCGGCGTGCTCACCACCGGCGGGGCGCGGCACACGTTCGCCGAGTCGCAGACCGGCGTCGCGCCCGAACACTGCGCGTTGGTCACGCACTGCACGCACGTGTTCGACGGAGCGCCGCTGCACACCTGCGGCGCCGTGCAGCCGCCCGGCTGGCCGGCGGTGACGGCCGGGTTCGAGCAGACGCCCGCAGTGCAGGTGTCGGTGGTGCACACGTTGCCGTCGGCGCAGTGCGCGGGCGTGGTGCACTCGACCGGGCAGGGCGGCGTGCCGATGGGCGGCGTCGAGACCTGCTGAAAGCCGCCGGTGCCGGCGCCGCCGTTCTGCGTCGGGCTCGTGCCGCCCGCCCCGCCCTGCACGTCGACCGTCACCGTCGCCATGCCGGTCGGCGTGGCCACGAGCACGAAGCCGCCGCCGCCGCCGCCACCGCCACCGTCATCGGTGGTCTGCGTGGTGCCGCCGTTGCCGCCGCGCGAGCGCAGCGTCACGCCCGCGAAGCTGGTGGAGTTGGTGAAGACGAAGATCGAGCCGCCGCCGCCACCGCCGCCGCCGCCCTCTTGAGGCTGCGTGCCCCCCGAGTCGCCGTCGGCGCGCACGGTGCCGAGGCCCGACAGGTTCGCCGCACGAATGAGCACGAGGCCGCCGCCCGCCTGCCCGCTCACCGCGCCGACCACTGCCGGGTCATCGAGCGAGCCCGAGCCGCCGCCGCCGCCCATGAGCAGGCGGGTCAGGTTCGCGTAGCCCTCACCGGGCCGCGGCACGTTCGGGTCCAGATTGGGGTTCGGGCCGACCGAGCCCACGCCGCCCGGGCGCCCGCCGCCGCCGCCGCCGCCACCCGAGTCGCTCGCCACCGGGCAGCCGCCGGCGTTGCCCGGCCCGCCGCGCTCCGACTCGCTGCCGAACAGGCCGTCCGTGCCGACCACCACCCCGCCCAGCCGCGAGTACACGCGCGTCGGAGTGCCCGCCAGGCCCTCGCCCTTGCGGCAGAGCTGCGGGTTGTTGGTCTCGGAGCCCGGCGTGCCCGCGGGGATCACCGGCGAGCCGCCGCGAAAGCCCATGCCCACGACGTCGATCGCGCCGTTGACGATCAGGTTGCGGCTCACGTCGACCGCGACCACGCCACCCGAGCGCCCGTCCCACGCGAGCGAGGTGAGCGTCGCCCCGGCGGGAATGGTGAGGTCTCGCGCCTCGAGCACACGCACCACCTGGTAGCGGTGAAAGCCGCTGCCCACGTTGCCGGCCGCGGTGACCGCGTCGGTCGCGAAGTAGCCGTTGGTGAGGCCGCTCATCAGCGGCAGCGCGCCGGCGGTGACCGGGCCCGCGGCGCGCGCGAGCTCGTAGGTGCCGGCGCGGAAGGTGGCGCCGGCGATGACGCCGCGGCGGTCGGCGCCGCCCGCGCCGTCGCCGTAGATGCCGTTGGTGAGGTTCTCTTCTCGCTGATCGAGCTCGGCGCCCTGCATCTGAATGACGGCCACGAGATCGCCCGTGGCGATCGCCGCTCCGCCGCCGCTGCGCGCCGCAGCGACGGGAATCGACGTGGCCCCCGCGAGCACGAGGGTCGCCACGCCAGGCGGCGACGGGTGAAAGGTGTTGAGCACCTGCGTACCCGACACCGTGACGTCGCCCGCCCCGCGCCCGCACACCTGCGCGTACGCCACGCCCGGGAGCTGTGCGGCTGCCACGGCCACTGCCAGAAACGCCCCGAGCGTCTTCATTGCGGCACCTCGATCGTCTTCGTCTCAGTCTTGTCTTCGCCCACGATCACGAACTCGACGCGGCGGTTGAGCTCGCGCCCCGCCGGGGTCGCGTTGTCGGCCATCGGGCGGTCGGGCCCGTAGCCCTTCGCCAGCACGCGCGCCGGGTCGACGCCCTTCTTCACCAGGTACGCGCGCACTGCGTCGGCGCGATCTTGAGAGAGCTTCGTGTTGAACGCCGCCGAGCCGCGGCTGTCGGTGTGGCCCTCGACCGCCACGCGCTGCACCTCGGTGTGCTCCTGCAGCACGGCCGCGACCTGATCGAGCAGCGCGTTGCTGCGGGCCTGAATCGTCGCCTTGCCGGTGTCGAAGTAGACGCGGTCTTTGATGACCAGCTTGTCGCGGGTAATCACGACCAGCTGCTTCTTCGCCGCGGGGCAGCCCTGGTTCTCTTTCGGGCCAGGCTCCTTGCGGCAGTTGTCTTCGGCGTCTTCGACCCCGTCTTTGTCTTCGTCGCTCGGCGGGCAGCCGCGGTAGCGCGCGTCACCCTTCTCGTTCGGGCACGCATCGACCGGGTCGAGCAGCCCGTCGCCGTCGGTGTCACGCACCGGGCAGCCCTGCCGTTCTTTCGGGCCGGGCTCGGTGGGGCACTTGTCGTCGTCGTCCAACAGCCCGTCGCCGTCGGTGTCTTTCTCGGGGCAGCCCTGCCGCGCTTTCGGGCCCGGCTCGCGCGGGCACCCGTCGACCTCGTCTTCGAGCCCGTCGCCGTCGGTGTCTTTCGCGGGGCAGCCCTTGCGCTCTTTGGGGCCAGAGACGTCGGGGCACTGATCGTCGGCGTCGAGCACGCCGTCGCGATCGCGATCGGGGCAGCCCTGCGCGAACGCCTGGCCGGGCACGCTGGGGCACTGGTCGGCCGCGTTCGGCACTGAGTCGCCGTCGAGGTCGAGCTCGGGGCACTGGTCGAGCTCGTACGGCTTGCCCTCGACGCATCGGGCCTTCGGCCACAAGAAGCTCGCGCCCAGCAGCACGCGAAACGAGGGCGTGCCGGGCGCACGGCCGAAGCCCGGCCCCGCGAGCGCGTGCAGCTCGATCGGCCCGACCGGGTACCGCGCGCCCGCCATGAGCTCGGCCGCGGCCGGCTGGCGCGTGAAGGGCACCATCGCGCGCAGGCTCAGCTCGCCGCGCAGCCCGTCGCCCAGGGTCGTCGCGCCCACCGCGAGGTCGAGCTGCGAGCCGACCTTCTCGGTCATCGAGGTCGAGACCGCCTGCTCCGAGCGCAGCCAGGCGCCGAGCTCGGCGCTGACGCGCACCCAATCACCGAACGTGCGACCCGCGCCGAGCCGGGGAATGAAGCTCACCGTCGCGTCGCGCGTGAACGCCGAGGCGCTGCCGAAGGGGAAGCCGACCATCGCGGTCAGGGCGAGATCGATGGGGGCCCCCCGCTCTTCCGACAAGAAGCCGAGGCGCGCCTGAAGATACGGAGTACCGAGCGCCGTCGTCGGCACGCTCGAGACCCCCAGCACGTCGAGGCCCTTCGAGCCGCCCTGCCACAGCACCACCGGCAGCTGCAGGCCGACCTCGAGCCAGCGCGTGATGCCGTACGCGGCCACCAGGTGCGCCGTGACGCGGCTGCCCACCACCGTGGTGAGGCGCGCGCCCTGCGCGTCACGAAAAACCAGCGGGTCGTGCTCGTAGTGCGCCCACAGCGACACGCGGAGCTGACGCTGCGAGAGCAGATCGCCGCCGCCCACCAGCATGCCGCCCTTCGCCGACGGGTTCAGCGTCAGGCGCTCGAGCTCGATCTGCGGAGGCGCCGCCAACTGGGCTGCGGCGAGTTGCGGGAGAACCACGACGAGGAGGAACACCACTCGGAGGGCTGTGGACGTCACCGGGACGCGAAGCCTAGCGGCGAGGGGGTGTGGGGAAGAAAGAAACCGCCGCGCGCGGGGTGGGTGGGCGCGACCCAGCGGCTACGCCTGAAAAACGTGAAATCCGAGAGTTGAAACCGGCCGCGCGCAGCGGTACGGCGCCACGACCCATGCGCGCCGTCGTGCTCGCGGCCCTGCTGCTCGCCGCCTGTGAAAAGAAGCCGAAGCCCGCTGCGGCTCCGCAGCCTCCCGTGACGCGCGAGAGCGGGCTCACGGTTCAGGTCTTGAGGCCGGGCGACGGTGACGACGCGAAGAGCGGTGACAAGGTGACGGTGCACTACGTGGGCACGCTCGCCGACGGCGGAGCGCAGTTCGACAGCACGCGCGACCGCGACCAGCCCTTTCAGTTCTGGGTGGGCGAGCGCCAGGTCATCGAAGGGTGGGACGAGGGAATTCTCGGCATGCGCGAAGGTGAGCTGCGCAGGCTCACGGTGCCGCCGAAGCTCGGCTACGGGTCCGAGCGCAAGCCCGGCATCCCGCCGAACTCGACGCTGGTCTTCGAGGTCGAGCTCGTCGACGTGCGCTGAGCAGCGGCTTCGACCCACGGGTCTTCGAGCTTCGGCGCGAGGCTCAGAACGCCGCGATGGGCACCGGCATCAGCGTCAGCACGAAGAAGACGAAGCAGGTGGCGCACACCACCTTGCGGCTGAACGAGAGCGGCACGTGGGGCGCGGCGACCTCGGGGTGGCGAAAGCCGACGACGCGCGTGGTGATGACGAGCCAGATGAGCCACGTCGCGCTGAAGAAGAGCACGAGGCACGCCATGGCGAACGCGACGGCCTTGCCGAGCGGCACGGCGTGTGGGCCGAACCAGGCATGCGTGAGGTGGCCGCCGTCGAGCTGACCGATGGGCATGAGGTTCAGCATCGTCATCACCATGCCGAACCACGTGCCGAGAATGATGGGCGTCGCGAGAATGTCGTGCCGACCGACGAGCAGGCGCTCGAGCCCGTACGAGATGAGGTTCTGGCCGAACTCGTACCGCGTGAGGTTCGGAGCCTCTTGCGTCATCGCCCAGCGAATCGCTCCCTGCACGACGTTGAAGAGCGACATCTCGCCGGGGAAGGTGAGCGCGGGCGCGCTGATGTCGACCACGGTGGCGGTGGCGACGCCGTAGACGAGCAGGGGTATGGCGACGGCGAGGCCGGCGAGCGGCCCCGCGGCGCCGATGTCGACGAGCGCGTCGCGCGTGGGAATGCGGCCACGAATGCGAATGACGGCGCCGAACGTGCCGAACCCGATCGGCACGGGGATGAAGTAGGGCAGCGACGACGGCACGCCGTGGTACCGCGCCATCACGTAGTGCCCCATCTCGTGCGACCCGAGAATGCCGACGATGGTCGCCGCGAAGACGGCGGCCTCGGCGGGCGTGCCGCCGTAATAGAAGCGGTAGCACGACCACGTGGTGACACACGTGCCGACGAACAAGAAGAGATGTACTGCAGCGCGCTTCAACTTCGGCCGGGCGTCAGTGTTTGCAGAACTCGGCGGCGGTCGCCGGCTGCTGACCTTGCGGCGTCGACTGCCGCGAGCCCATGTCGGCGAAGCGGTGGCTCGTGTAGTTGAACACCGGCGAGCTCATGTTCATGGTCGAGTCGACGCAGAGCGCGTTGCCGGTGCCGCCGGCCGACGGCATGCCGTCGCGGGTGGGGTCGGCGCTGTGGCTCGGCACCGTCTCGATGTTGCACGAGGTGAGCATGCCGCCGGTGACCTGGGCGGTGACGACGGCGACGTTCCAGAAGTCGCCGGTCGCGTCGTTGCCCGGCCGGTTCATCACGGGGAAGCTGGTCTGGCCGGTCGCCGGGTTGTAGCCGACCGAGAGCAGGCGCTGCCCGTTGCAGTACACGTTCACGTGCGGCTTCGTCGCGACCGCGCCGCTGTAGTGGTTCACGCCGACGATGAACTTGTCGCCGTTGTTCGGGTTGTCGACGTTGATGTTCTCGGGGCCGCAGAACGCGTCGCGAAACTGGTTGGCCGCGGTGCCGGTGAACAGCGGGTTGCTCTCGCTGCGGTTGCAGCGCACGTTGTCGCGGTCGAGGCGCGGGTTGTCGCACTGCGCCATCGGCGCGCGAAGGCTGCCCCAGCCGTGGCACGTGTCGAACGCCGACTGCGCGTAGCCCCAGCCGACGTCAGCTGACGCGCAGTTGAGGTAGTAGCAGTCTTGCCCCATGCCGGTGCACGTGGTGTCCCAGCCCTTCTGTGCGCAGGTCGTGCCCTGGAGCCGCGCGAAGTGCAGGTCGATGTCGGTGGAGCCGGCCGTGTCCCAGCACAGCTCGGCGCGCACGCCGGGCGCGCGCACCTGAACCTTCTGCGTGCAGACGTATTGTTTGCCGTTGAGGGTGAACTCGCCCTGCACGAGGTAGTCGCCCGAGAGCGCGAACGCGGGGAAGAGCTGACCGCCCGAGACGCCGGCGCCGTAGTTGTTCGCCTGAATCGCGATGACGGGAGCGCCCGGGGTCGCCACGTACTTCTGTGCGGCGGTGTCGAAGCTCACGGGCGTGCGGGTGCCGCGGCGCGCGTTGGCGACGGTGGAGTTCGCGTTCACGTAGAGCGCGAAGGTGGGGAAGGGCAGAACGTTGTCGCAGTCACCGCCGAGCACCGTCCACGACCAGTTGCTGGCGGCGGTGCGCTGGGCCATGTCGGTGATCCACTGCGAGCCGTCGACGATGGGAATCGCGGTGGGCGACGGGTACGGCCGCATGTCGATCGGCTGCGTCGGGCAGCGCACGACGTCGGGGCACTGGCACCCGGTGAGGCTGCTGTTGCCGTCGAGGCCGTCGCAGTTGAAGTCGCCCGGCGAGCAGGTGTCGCTGCGGGCGGGGCGTGAGGCGCCGCGGCAGACACCGCTCCAGGTGGCGAGCTCGCCGCCGGCGCAGTCGAGGCTGCCCTTCGCGTTCGGGTTGCACCAGCCGACGGGCTGGCCGGTGGTGGGGTCGGCCTGCGTCGCGGGCACGAGCCAGCAGTCGCGCGTCTGACCGTTGCCGGGGCACGCGCAGCCCTCGTCGGCGAGGCCGTCGCAGTCGTCGTCGAAGCCGTTGCCGTTGGTGCTGTTGAGGCGCATCGCGGGCACGCCGCCGGCGCTGAGAATCGCGTCGACGCGGCCGTCGCACTCGGGCACGTTTTCGCCGACGTACGCGCACTGTCGCGGAAGCGGAGGGTTGCCCGCGTCGATGGGGCCGCAGCCGCCGTCGTAGTCGTTGGCGCCGCCGTCTTCGCCGGGCGGCTCCATGAAGCCGCCGGTGCCGCCGCCGGTGCCGTTGTTGCCGCCGCCGGTGCTGTTGTTGCCGCCGGTGCCGCTGTTGCCGCCGGTGCTGTTGTTGCCGCCCGTGCCGGTGTTGCCGCCCGTGCCGTTGCCGCCGGTGCCGGTGTTGCCGCCGGTGCCGCCGATGATGACTTCACCGCCGCAGTTGCAGCCGATCAGACCGATGGCGCTGCAGAGAAAGAGGACCCGGACCGGGAGTACGCGCATGAGGGCGCGCACCCTACTTCAGCCGCCCGTGTCGATGACAAGTCGAGGCTTCTCAGGAATCGAGAGGAGAGCGAGACGTCCACCGCTCCGCCCTGAGCGGAGCGAAGCGAAGTCGAAGGGGTTACGTGCGCATCTTCACGCGGTGCTCTTTGACTTCCGCCGCGGGCGGCGTCTTGTGCGCGTGCTGCTCGAGCAGCCGCCAGATTTCGTGGCCGAGCACATCGAGCTCGGTCGACGTGTAGCGCTCGCCGAACTTGCGAATGACGTCGGTCTGGGCGCGCAAGATGACGGCGTCTTGCGCAAAAATTCGCTCGGCCACGGGCGTGATGAACGGGCGCACGAGCCAGTTGGGTATGGGCAGGCGGTAGGTGACGACGGCCCAGACACGGGTGAGGTAGTCGTCGAGCGGCGTCATCACCGAGGTGGTGACGAGGTGGCTCTTGTCGCCGAGGCGGTACTCGACCTGCGCGATGCTGGGCAGGAGGAAGCGGTCGAAGTGGGTGACGACGCCTCCCTGCGGAGCGAGCAGCCGACCGGCGAGGCCTTTCGGAGCGGGCTCGCCGACGTATTCGGCCTCGGCCATGGCGGCGTGGCGGCGAATGACGACCTCGACCTCGTTCTTCTTCTCGGCGGTGCGAAAGAGGCCGCCGTGCAGAAAGGCGGTGTGCGGCACGTCGAGCGTGTTCTCGATGACCGCGTGCAGGGTCGAGGTGACGGTGAAGTCGCGGCGCACGGTCGAGTAGCGCGCGTCGTCGAGGTTGGGGAAACGGTACGGGCCCTCGGCGGGCGTGGGGCCGGGCGTGGAGTAGACCCAGATGAAGCCATCGAGCTCAGCGGTGGGGTACGCCTCGGCGCAGCGGGAGCGGATGTTCACCTGCTCGCTGATCAGCCCCGGCACCGCGTTGCAGGCGCCCGAGCCGTCGAAGCGCCAGCCGTGGTACGCGCACTGGAGCTCGCCCTGCTTCGTCACCGTGCCGAGCGAGAGGGGGATGTTGCGGTGCGGGCAGCGGTCGAGCAGGGCGGCGGGCTTGCCGTCGGCCGAGCGGAAGAGCACGAGCGGCGTGCCCTGCAGCGTGAACGGCATCGGCCTCTTCGCCCTCAGCGCGCGCGACTCGCACGCGATGAACCACGCATCGGGGAGCTTCACGACGCTGGTCTTGGGGGGAATCGCCGACACCGTCTGCTCTTTATCGCGCATGCGCCGGCTAACACGAAAGGCTTAGCGGCCAGCTCCTGTCGGGCCGCTCCGACAGCTTGCAGGGAAAGGCCGACAGCTCGCACGCGCGCATTGCTCTGTGCCGAGTGAGGCATGTGTGTTGCTGACGCCCCGGCCAACATGAAGACCCTCTGGTTGGCGGCCCTCGTCTCTCTCTCTCTTCTCTCGGCGTGCCTCGACGTCGAGCCCGCGGCATCGACCTCGAACGATGAAGCGCCCGACGTGCGCGACGTCGAGTCGACGCGGCAGTCGCTCGACGCCGTCGTCACTCCGCTGCCGTCGAGCGCTGCGGTGCCGGCGCCGCTCCCCGCGATGACCACGACGCCCATCGGTCGCATTCCCGGGAGGCTCTCGGTGAGCTCGGGCGGCGCGGCGGTGTACGCGGTGAAGCTCGAGGTGCCGCCCGGCCGTCACGGCATCGAGCCCGACCTCGGCCTCGAATACGACAGTCAGAAGCAGAGCGGGCTCGCGGGCACCGGCTGGTCGTTGACCGGCGTCTGGTCTGAAATCACGCCGTGCGGCCGCGACCTCCGGCAGCCCGAGGGCTGGGTGCAGGGCGTGCGCTGGTCGTCGGGCGACGACCTGCTCTGTCTCGACGGCGAGCCGCTCGTGCACACGAACGCACGCCTGCCCGCGCCGCTCTACGGCGATGCCGGCGCCGAGTACCGCACCGAGCGCGACTCGTTTCGCAAGGTGGTGCAGAACGGCCGGCCCGCGACCTCGTTCACCGTCTACATGAAAGACGGTCGCGTGCTGACGTACGGGGGTGACGCGGGTCGTATGGCCGCGCGCAGCGGCAAGGTGCGCGCGTGGGTGCTCACGCAGGTCGCCGACCGGTTCGGCAACACGATGAGCACGACGTGGCACCGCTACACGAGCAGCTACCTCGAGGACTACGACCAGAACACGTTCGCCGACTACACCGGCGCGCCCGAGGTGATGGAGTACATGCCCGCCTCCATCGCCTACGCCGGCCGCGAGGTCACGTTCAGCTACGCCTCGCGCAGCGACAAGGAGCGCGGCTGGCAGGCCGGTCTGCGCAACGAGCGCACCCGCCGCTTGAGCAGCGTTCGCACGTACGTCGATGGCCGCCGCGTGCGCACGTACACGCTCGGCTACACGGCGAGCCCGAGCACCGGCGCGAGCCTGCTCACGAGCCTCGAAGAGTGCTCGGGCGTCGGCGACGGGGTCTGCAAGCCGAAGACGACGTTCGAGTACAGCGTGGGCGAGCAGGGCTACCAGCCGGCGCAGGCGACGCAGGTGACGGCGCCTCCGATGGGGCTGCCACCGGGTGGCATCTTCCCCGCGACGCCGCTGCCCCTCTTCCCGATGGACGTCGACGGCGACGGCAAGACCGACCTCGTCTACCCGAAGGGCCCCGCGAACGCGCTGGCGAACACCGCCGCGTACACGTGGCGCATCTTGAAGGTGGGCAGCCAGGGCATGGCGAACGCGACGGAGCTCGACACCGGCGTCGGCGCGACGTGGCCCTTCGCGGGCATACCCCTCGACTACAACCAGGACGGCAGGCTCGACCTGCTGCTGCTCGACCGAGCGACGTTCTGGCAGGTGCTCGTCGCGAACGCGACGGGCACCGACTTCACATTGACGAACGTCAACGTGGGCAAGAGCCAGCAGTTCATCGGCACCGGTGAAGACGCGATCGACAACTTCGCGCGCTTCACGCGCGTGGCCGACCTGAACGGTGACGGCGCGCCCGACCTGCTCTCGTGTGAAGAGACGAGCGGCCAGTTCCGCTGGAGCTACCGCTTTCACAACGGCACCGGCTGGGGCTCCATCAACCGGCTCGCCGCGGGGGTCGCTGGCACCGCCGACTGCCGCACCGAAGCGGTCGCGGCGCTGCTGATCGACACCGACGGCGACGGCGCGACCGAGCTCGTCTTCTCGACGCCCTCGAACACGAACTACCAGGCCGTCTTCTTCAACAAGCCGGCGGGCCTGCCGCTGCCCGTGCGCGACACGAAGCTGCCGTCGACGGTGCCCGGCTCGTTCTCGCAGAACCGCCTGCGCCTGATGGACGTGAACCACGACGGCCTCGTCGACATCGTGGCCGGCATGAGCGTGCCCGGCGCGCCGACGATTGCGCCCACGATTCGCTACTGGCTGAACCTGGGTGACCGCTTCTCGGGTGGCTTGCACGGCTACGCGGCCTACGCCGCCGATTTCGGGCAGTACAGCGGCGCCCTCTTCACCTCGGGGCTCATCGACGACGACGGTGACGGGGCACACGACCTGCTGCTCACGGGCGACCCGAGCTCGATGACGGGCTGTGGCGGCTCGGGTCAGCCCACGTGCCCGCCTGCGCGCACCGACGGCTTCGAGATTCTGCGCAACGTGCTCGTCGACACCTGGCCGCCCGCGCCGAAGCTGTCGCGCTACGACACCGGCGTTCGCCCGTACTGCTACTACGGGCGCGGCTTCTCGCGGCCCCGCGCGCTCGACGAGAACGGCGACCTGTTGCCCGACCTCGTCTTCGTCGACACGACCGCCGGCGGCCACTCGCAGCAGAACCCCTGCTGGAGCCACCCCGCGCAGTTCATGTACGCCCGGCACAAGGGCGGCCAGCCCGACCTGCTCGTGAAGGTTCGCGACGGTCAGGTCGGCGTCGGCCCGAGCTCGACCCAGTGGGAGAGCACCTACACCTCGCGCATCGTCTACGCACCGGCGACCTCGACCTCGGTCTACGACCACGTGCTGCCGGGTGAGACGCGCGCCGCGTGTGCGTACCCCGTCTCGTGCGTGAAGCCGCACGTGATGCTCGTTCGCGACACGTATCAAGACACGGGCGATGGCAACGCGCCTGCCCGCACGTCGTTCGACTACTTCGACGCGCGCGTGAGCCTCGCTGGGCGTGGCTTCTTGGGCTTTGGCCAGCGCCGCATCGTCGAGTCCGTGAGCGGCGCCGTCACCACGCTGCGCTACGACAACGTCACGTTCACGCCGGTCGAGCAGGGCGCTGCCGCCAAGGTTCGGCGCTACCCGTTCGCCGGCGCGCTCACGTCGTCGACGCGCGACGTGGTGAACGCGGCGGGCCAGCACGTCGTGACGCGCACGACGTTGCACCATACGGCGCTGCTCGGGCCCACGCTCTTCCCCTACACGAGCTACGCGGTCTTCTCGGCGTTCGCAGACCGCGAAGAGAAGGTCGTCACCGAGGGCGCGACCGAGCTGACCCGGGTCGTGAAGACGACGTCTCGCGACCTCTTCGGCAACACCACCTGCGAGACGACCGACTTCGCGGGCTCGGGCGTGACGTGTGCGAACGAGCCTGCTCTGCAGGCCAGCCACAACTGGTCGCGTGTGACGACGTCGTTCACGAACGACGCGTCGGCGTGGCTGATCGGGCTGCCCATCGACCGCGTGACCCGCGGCGTGGCGGGCACTCAGAGCGCGGTGCAGCACGTGCGCACGGCGCATGACCCGGCCACGGGCGCGCTGACGACGAAGACGCTCGAGCCCAACGTGGGCGCGCAGCGCCTGGTGACGACGTACGGCCACGACGGCTTCGGCAACGTCATCTCAGTGAAAGAGGTGTCGAGCAGCGAGTCGCGCGAGACGCAGTACGGCTACGACAGCGAGGGGGTCTTCATCGCGAGCACGACGAACGCGCTCGGGCACGTGACGCGCACGAGCTTCGATCGCGCGCTCGGTGTGCCGCTCACGACGGTCGATGCGAACGGGCTCGTGTCGCAGTTCCAGCACGACGGCTTCGGCCGGCTGCGGCGGGTGACGCGGCCCGACGGCGTGGTCACGCAGACCGACTACGTGCGCACCGACCTCACCGACGCGCGCTACACGTTCACCGTCGTTCGAGACACGGCGGGCGGCGACTTCCACTCCGAGAAGCTCGACCGTCTGGGCCGCGCGGTGCGCGTCGAGACATCGGGGTTCGGTGGCAGCCCCATCTTCGTCGACACGACGTGGAACCGGAACGGCAAGGTGGCCTCGAGGACGCTGCCGGGCGTTGCCGCTCCGAGCGGCAATCGGGTGCAGTTCGAGTACGACGACCTCGAGCGGCTGGTGCGCACGACGCACGCCGACGGCACGTTCAGCCGCATCGAGTACCGCGGGCTCGACGTCGACTTCTACGACGAGGCGGGGGTGCGCACGCGGCGCACGTACAAAGAACGAGGGCAGACGAAGAAGCTCGATGCGCCGGCGACGGGTGAGCTGACGTACACGTACGGCCCGTTCGGCGAGCTCGCGAGCATCACGAACGAGCTGGGTCACGCGACGCGCATCGCGAGCGACAACCACGGGCGCCCGGTGCAAATCGAAGACCCGAGCGCGGGGGTGCGCAAGCTGGGCTACGACGCCTTCGGGCAGCTGGTCGAGCAGATCGACGCCGAGGGCCGCAGCATGAAGTCGAGCTACGACAAGCTCGGCCGCCTGGTGCTGCGCACCGACGGCGCGGGCGACGCGGCGTTCACGTGGGACTCGGCGCCGAAGGGCATCGGGAAGATTGCGTCGACGCAGCGCGGGTCGCAGCACCTCGAGAAGTACGAGTACGACGGGGCGGGCCGGCTCGCGGTGGTCGAGACGTTCGTCGCCGCCGCCGACCCGGGCGCGACGCTGCAGGTGCGGCGTGCGTACACTTACGGCGCGGGCGGGCAGCTCTCGCGAGAAGAGTGGAAGACGCCCGAGGCGGCCTTCGCGCTGGGCTACGACTACGACGGTGCGGGTCACCTGAACACGGTGCGGGACGAGCTGCAGGGCGCGGTGCTGTGGCGGGCGCTCGAGGCGAACGCTGCGGGCCAGCTCACGAAAGAGAAGGTGCTGACCGGGTACGAGACGGTGACGCGCTACCACCCGACGCGAGGGTGGGTGACGGGCATCGAGACGAAGCCGGTGCAGAACCTCGAGTACACCTACGACGCCCGCGGCAACGTGACGCGCCGCGCCGATGTCATCGCGCACGTCGCGCAGCGGTTCGCGTACAACCCGGAGCAGGAGCTCGTCGAGGTGCTGCTGTGTGGCACCGACGTGGTCGGGTGCCCCAGCGGTGAGACGCAGCAGCGCAAGTACGAGTACGACAGCATCGGCAACATGGTCTGGGACAACGAGCTGGGCGCGCACACGTACGACGCGCAGCGGCCGCAGCTCATGATCAAGGCCGGCGGCGAGTCGTACGAGTACGACGCCAACGGCTACACGCGGTCGCTGCGCGGCAAGTCGGTGGAGTTCACCGCGTTCGGCAAGCCATCGCGAATCGGCTCGACCACGCTGTTCTACGACGCGAGTGATCAGCGCGCGCTGAAGGTCGACGGCGACGCACGCACGGCGTATGTCGGGCTGCTGCAGCGGGTGCGCTCGTCGAACGGGGTCTCGACGCAGCTGCTGATGCGCGCGACGGGCCGCACCATCGGCTCCATCACGGTGAGCGCGGCGTCGTCGAAGCCGGTGTACACGTTCTTCCACGCCGACAATCAGGGCTCGGCGAACGTCACGAGCCGGTTCGAGGCGGGGCTCGTGAGCCTCGAGCCGCAATACACGTTCGAGCCGTTCGGCCAGGCGCAGTCACCGCGGTGGAGCTCGGGCTACACGACGACGCTCAGCCCGCTGGTCGAGAGCGTCGGCTACGGCGGGCACGACCACGACGGCGAGCATGGGCTCATCGACATGAAGGGTCGCATCTACGACCCGAAGACGGGCCGCTTTCTTTCGCCCGACCCGGTGGTGCACGCGCCGTTCAAGCGGCAAGACCTGAACCGCTACGCGTACGCGTGGAACAACCCGCTGAAGTTCAGCGACCCGAGCGGGTACACGGAAGACTGGGAGCAGGAGCAGAGCTACGACGACTACGACGACTACGGCGATGAGGGTGACTACGAGGGCACGAGCTACGAAGACCCGTCGGCCGAGATGACGGCGGCGGAGCTCGCCGAGTACGAGGGCTACATCACCGACAGCAGCCACGAGACGGTGGTGTACGGCAGCCCGACCGATCAGAGCCGCGCAGGTGGCTCAGAGGGGCCGAACCCCGACGAGTACCCCGACGACTGGAACCTCGACCCGAACGGGCAGACGCCGGCGTGCCTCGTGGAGCTCTGCTCGCGGGCGGCCGATCTTCCCGGCGGGAAAGAGATGGCGAAGCTCGGCCTGTACCACAAGTGGATCCGCACCCCGAACATGGAGGTCGGCATGGGCAAGGAAGGCGGCGGCGTGCCGGGCCGTGAGGTGAACACCGACACCATGAAGACGACGATGAACGACCACAAGGGCGAGGGCGACAAGCTCGGGTCGGTCTGCGTGCCCATCTGCGGCGTCGATGTCGAAGAGGTCGAGGGCCGGGCCGCCGAGGGCACCGAAACCGGGGTGTGGATTCCACTCATGAACGACTGCAACAACGTGGTGGAAGACACGCTCGTCGACTCGGGCGCGAACCCCAACGCAGTCGACATGCCGTATCACCCGGACCTGCTGCGCGACGCGTACGAGTGGCTCGCGGGAGATTGATGCGGTGAGGGCGCGCCGCCGCGGAACATCGCGGCGGCGCGTGCTGGGCGAGAGGGTACTTCTTGCGGCACTTCCCGCAGTTCTTCGGGAAACGCCGGCTCAATGCTGAGCGCTCGAGGCCGTCTCCCTCTGAGCGCGCCGGGCACGTCGACTGCACAGGGCGCCGACCGCGGCCGAGACGACGTCGGGGCTCGCCGCGTCGTGAACCTCAATTCGGTGAACCCTCATGCACTCGATGCGCAGACGCATTCCCCTCGTTCTCTGTCTCGCCCTGTCGGGCGTCGTCGCCTGGTCGTGCGACGAAAAGAAGCCGCCGCCTCAAGGCAAGGAGCTACAGCCCGTCAAGCCGCCCGAGCGGAAGAAGAAGACCAAAGAAGGCCTGTCGCTCGCGCCCGCGCAGGCTCCGGCTCCAGCACACGCAGTCGACGCCGCGCCGTTCGGCGTCGCGATGCTGCCCGCGCTGCCGGCCCAGGGCGTCGGGCAGATGGTGCTGCACCAGGTGCCGGGGCTCGGCACCACGACCGCGGTCATCGCCTACAGCAACGTGCAGCGCTCGCCGACCGGCCTCAACGCCACGGTCTCGGTGACCGCCGGCCCGGTCACGCTGCTCGCCGGCAGCCTGAGCTGCACCCCCGCGGGTTGCACCGTCACCGACGGCAGCAGCGCGGTGCACGCGCCCGGCGCCCTCGCGCTCGACGCCGACGGCGGCGGTCAGCTCTCGACCGACGTCACGAACGCGGCCGGCCAGGTCATCGGCGCGTACGTCATCGGCTTCAACAGCGACGGCGACTTCAACGTCTTCACCCAGTTCACCGACGGCTCGCCGGCAGACCTCGTCGGCACCGGCTCGCTCACCCCGCAGTGACCCGCAACCCAGAAAGGAAAGACGAAACATGAAAACGCAAAGCCTCACGGCTGTGTCTTTGATTGCGCTCGCTGCGTGCTTCTCGGCCCCGACGAAGGGTGACCGGTCGACCGAAGACGGGCAGCAGGTGCTCCGCTTCGATGCGCTGCGCGACGGCAAGCGCCTCGCGAAGGTCGAGGTGAAGACCGACGACACCGGCACGAGCCTCACGGCGCGCGCCGAAGACGGAGCGCACTACGAGATTACGGTCTCGAGAGAGCGCCACCTGCGCCTCGACTACTCATCGGCGAACGCAGACAAGCGGTACTTCGTGCAGCACCTCATCACGGGCCCGCTGTCGTCGGCGCCGAGCTCGATTCCCGCGCTCGTGAAGCCGTTCGACGGTGAAGACGGCGCGGTCTCGAACGCGCTGCTCACCGCCGTGCTGGGCTCGCTGCAGAGCGTCGCCGCGCTGCCGGCAGAGCTCCAGCTCTCGGCTGAGCTCGCGCTCGCCGTACAAGAGGTCGAGGCCATCGCGCCGACCCTGAAGATGGAGCCCCTGCGCATCGGGCCCGAAGGCCAGGTGGCCACCGGCACCGCGCGGCAGGCGATTCACACGGCCGACGCGTCGGTCACGGCCCCGGTGCCGCCCGCTCCGCCGCAAGACTGCCCGAACGGCGGAGCCCGCGTGCCCCGCGCGTGGGACTCGACGTGTCTCGAGTCTGACCTCGCGGTGCCGGGCTACTTCTCGGCGCACGTCACCGTCGGCAAGGCGAAGGGCACGTCGCTGTGCTGCCCGCAGTCGGCGCCGAGCTCGGTGTGCCGCGGCAAGCTGAGCAAGTCGTTCGAGAACGGTGACTACGCCGGCTGCCCCTCGGGCTTCAAAGACTGGCGCTACACCGTGAGCGGCGGCATCAGCGCGGCGGCCGAGCAAGAGAACCCGGGCTGCCTCGCCGACACCATCAACGACGAGGCCACGGTGGGTAAGGTCGTCATCAGCGTGCTCGGCGTCGACATCTGGAAGCTCAAGCTCTTCAGCGATACCGGCGACATGATGACCTGCCAGTGGGCGAACGTCGGCGGCGTCGCGAACTTCTGCGGCAAGGGCACCGGCAAGAGCGAAAAGAACATGCAGCTGCTCAACGAGACGTTCGTCGGGCAGGCCGGCAAAGACCGCGAGTGTGAGTGGGTCGACTGGGTGCCGGTCGACGCGTCCTCCACCAAGACCGAGACCAAGTGAGCGCCACCATGACCTCGAACGTTCGAAACGTCGTTCTCGCAGTGCTTGCGCTCGTCGTGGTTGCCGGCTGCGGCCCGGAGCTCCGGGCTCCGCCGCCGGCGCCGCCTGCACCGCCGGCGCCTGTGGTGGTGGTCGCACCCCCAGCAGCTGACGCGGTGCCGGTCGCGGCTCCCGCGGTGAAGGCCGAGAAGAAGAAGTTCGGTCGCGACATCATGCCGAACCTGCCCGAGAGCGGCGAAGGCAGCGCCGAGGTGAAAGACCTGCCGGTCATCGGCAGCGTCACCGTAAAAATCATCTGGGGCCCGCTGACGCGCACCGACGACAAGGTCACGGTGCCGGTGAAGGTGACGTACCGGAACCTCGGCATCACCACGACACTGCTCGAGGGCACGATGACCTGCGACGCCAAGGGCTGCAAAGTCGAGACGACGACGCTGCTGTGGCTGCAGGGCCCGCTCACCGTCGCGGGCGACATCGTGCTCGACGCGAACGGCGGCGGCGAGATGAAGTGCACCGTCACCGACGGTGCGGGCAACGTCATCGGCACCTACGTCATCGGCTTCAACTCGTCGGGCGACTTCAACGTCTGGTACCAGCAGGGCGACGGCACGGCCGGCGGTCTCGGCGGCTCAGGCAACCTGATTCCTCCCGAGTGAAGTGACGCTGAAGACTCGAGAAGCGAGGCGCGGCGCTCAGGCCTGGTGCTTGAGCGTCGCGTTTTCGTGTGTACCCGCGCTCAGGCCCAGCTCGGCAGCGCGGGCGAGCACGTGCTTCACCACGGTGCGGTGCTCGGCGGCGAAGCGCGTGAGCGACGCACTGTCCATCTTCGAGATGCGCTCGAGCTCGGCGCGCTGCAGCATGCCTGCCGCCGCCATTGAGCGCGCCGTATGCGGTGACACGTTCGCGGCACGCCCCAGCTCTTCCCAGCTCGCGTGGTCTCGCTCGCGCCGCAGCGCGAGGTCGCCGCACGTCACCCAGCGCTGCGCGCTCGTCGGGCCGACCTGCTTCAGCGAGCGGTCAGACTGACGTTTCGCCGCGGCCTGCACCGCGCGCTCGCGCCGCGCCGAGAGGTACGGCCGCAGCGTCTCGGCGTCGATGTTCAGGCGCGCCCCCGGCTGGCGGCTCAGCTTCAGGCCCGCCGCCGACCGCGCGACCAGCGTCGTCAGCACCGACTCGAGCTGGCGAACGTTGCCCGGCCACCGCTCTTTGCGCAGCGCCACGCGCGCATCGGGGCTGAGCTCGGCCGTGACGCCGGCGCGCTGGGCGGCCTCGGCGACGAAGCGGGTCGCGAGCGGGTCGATGCGCTCGGGCGTGTCGGCGAGGCTCGGCAGCCACAACAGGTCGGCGGCCACGCGGTGGAGCAGGTCTTCGCGCAGGCCCGTCTGCGACGGCGCGCACTTCATCGAGACCACCAGCCGAAACGACGGCAGTCGGCTCGGCGTCGAGCCCTTGAGCGGCGTGAACGCGCTCTTGCTCGGCTTGCGGTCGAGCAGCGTGAGCAGCTGGGCCTGCGCCTCGGGGCTCGTGCTCTCGAGCTCGTCGAGGTACAGCGTGCCGCCGTCGGCCTCGAAGAGCGCGCCCACGTGGTCTTCGGTCGCGCCGGTGTACGCGCCCTTGCGGTGGCCGACGAGCCGGCTCTTGATGGCGTTGGGGTCGCCCGCGAGGTCTGCGCCGTTCAGGTGAACGAACGGCCCCTTCTTGCGCGCGCTCAAGGTGTGCAGCAGCGTGGCCGAGTGCGTCTTGCCCGAGCCGGTCGGGCCGATGAGGCAGACCACCTCGTCGTGCAGCGCGGCGAGCTCGAGGTCACGCTGCGTCGCGAGCGGCGCCTCGGCCGACGTCGGGAGCAGGAAGCGAAGACACGACCAGCGCCCCACCTGAACCAGGTCACCGTTCGCGAGCGGCTGCGTGCGCGCCGGGCGGCCGTTCACCCACGTGCCGTTCGCCGAGCCAGGGTCGACCAGCCGGTAGTCGCGCCCGTTCTCGTCGAGCTCGATGGTGCAGTGCTGGCGCGACACGGTCTCGTCGTCGAACTGCACCGCGACGTCTTGGCCCCGGCCCACCACCGTGGTCGCGCCGATGGCGTAGCGCCGGCCGATGCCGTCACCCTCGCGCGTGCTCACCACCAACAGGTGCGGCAGCGCCATGACGTGCGATGCGTCGTACTGGCACGGCAGCGTGTCGTTGCCTGGAGCTGAGGTACCCACGATCCCGAACCTCCGCGTTGAGACGAACGCGTCGAATTTTCGGTTTTTATAACAAGTCGACGATGGCTACAGCTTGTGCTCGTCGATGAACGCGCGCACCGCGCGCCGGGTGAGCACGACGCCCAGGTCGTCGTTCGCCTGCGAGTTGCGCGGCCGCTCGGCGCCCTTTTCCTGCAGCTCGTACATGCCGACCGCCTTCTCGGTGCCGCTCGCGTCTTCGACCAGCCGAATCGTCACCTTCAGCGTCTGAACCCGCTGCACCGCGGCCTGCATGTTCGTCGACTGCAGACCGAGCGAAGGGTTTCGAAACACCGTCTCGTCGAAGCTGTTCAGCGAGCCCTCGACGTGCAGGTGCAGCTCGGCCTTGTCGTCGAGCTCGAAGCGCTCGGCCAGCGCCTCGCGCATCAGCGTCTTCACCTCGTCTGAGCCCGTCAGCTCGCCCACGCCGACGCGCTTGCCCAGCACCGTCGCCTTCGGCGTCACGTGCGCGCAGGCCACCAGCGCCAGCAGCAGAACGAACCTCATACGCCCTTTCCTTCGAGCAGCCGCGCCACCTGCTCGCAGATGTCGAACGGCTTCTGCAGCCACGTGTTCGGCACCGAGCTCAAGAACCTGCGCGCGCGGTCGGTGAACGCGCCGCCGGTCATGAACACGAGGGCGGCCTCGGCGCCGGGCTTCTTCGCCTTGAGCTCTTCGTACACGTCCATTCCCGAGACGTCTTTCATCATCAGGTCGCAGAACACGACGTCGTAGCTCTCGCCGTGGGTCAGCCGCTCGATGGCCTCGCGCCCCGACTGAACCACCACCGAGTGGTGCTTCGCGAGCTCGAGCGCGCTCGCCATCACGCGCCCCAGGTTCACGTTGTCGTCGATGATCAAGATGTGTGCGCCCTCGCGCGTCTGCTTCGCGACCTCTGCCGGCAGCCGCACCCGAAACACCGCCCCGCCCTCGCGCCGTTGGTCGACCTCGATGCGCCCTTTGAGCTCGCTCACGAGGTTGCGGCACACGAACAGCCCCAGCCCGGTGCCCTCACCCACCGGCTTCGTCGTCACGAACGGCTCGAAGATGCGCTCGGCCAGCCCCGCCTTCACGCCGGGGCCGGTGTCGCTCACCTCGATGACCGCGTCGGCCCCTTCGGCGCGCGTGGTGATGCGAATCTCGTGGCCGCCCGGCCGCTCGACGTCGCGCACGGCGTGCACCGCGTTGAGCAGCAGGTTCATGAAGATTTGCACCAGCCGCCGCTCGCTCGCGACCACGCGCACGTGGCTCGACAGGTCGAGCGCCACCCGCGCCCGCGCCTCGAGCTGGGTTCGCAACATCTGCAGCGCCGTACGCACCGCACACGACACGTCGACCGCACACAAGGGCTCGTCGTCGCGCCGCGTGAACGTCTGCAGGTCAGACGTGATGGTGCGCACGCGCTCGGCGCCCTCTTTCACGTCGCCGAGCAGCTGCCGCACCTTCGGCGACGTACCGGCACCCAGCTCGCGCTCGATGCTGCGCAGCCCCTCGAGCACGTACGCCAGCGGGTTGTTGATCTCGTGCGCCACGCTCGCCGCCAGCGTGCCCATCGCCGCCATGCGCTCCGAACGAAACATCGCCGCCTGCGCTGCGTGCCGCTCGGTGACGTCGTTCGTCACCCCGATGATGCCCGTCACCTTGCCGGTCGCGTCTTTGAGCGGCCCCATCCACCCTTCGAGCACGGCGTCGCCGACGCGCGTCTGCATCGTGAACGACTCACCCGCCAGCGCCCGCTGCGTGTTGAACACCACCTCGGGGTAGCCGCGGTAGACCTCGAACAGCGACTTGCCGACCAGCTCGCCCGGCCTCCAGCCGAGCGCCTTCAGCCCCGCACCTTCTGACAGCGTCACCACCCCGTTCGCGTCGAGCGTGAAGATGATGATGGGCGCGTACTTCACCGCGAGGTCGAGCCGCAGCTGTGCGTGCCGCTCGCCGGTGATGTCGAAGAACGTCACCATCACCGCTTCGATGACGTCGTTCGCGCCGAACAGCGGCTTGCCGTAGGCGCGCACGTGCACCCGCTTGCCGTCGCGGCGGTGAATGACGATGTCGTCGACCATCACCACCGCGCGCGCCTTCAGCGCCTTCGCGAACGGCAGGCCCTCTTCGGGGTACGGCAGGCCGTCGCGGGTGAAGATGCCGTAGGGCTGCGAATAGCTGCCCGCCTTCGCGCCGTCGGCGGGGCCCATGCCCATGATCTCGTCGAACGCCTCGTTCGTGTACAGGTGCTCGCCGCCCGGAGCGCGCGCGACGAAGACGCCCACGGGCAGGCCCCGCAGAATCCCGCTCGTGGCTTCGAGCGACAGGCTCTCGGGCGACAGCGTGCTCACGGCTGAGCTTCCAATGCCTACTCGGCTCCGCCGAAGCGCTTCTCCATCTCGTGGCGCACGAAGCGCTCGATCTCTTCTGCGGTCGAGAACTCCATCGCGCGCTCGAGCAGCGACTGTGCCTCGTTGCGACTCGTCTGTCGCACGATGCGCTTCACCGCCGCGAGCTGACCCGCCGTCATCGACAGCTCTTCGAAGCCGAGGGCGAGCAGCACCAGCGTGTAGGTCGGGTCGCCGGCCATCTCGCCGCACATCGCGACCGGTATGCCGGCGTTCTTCGCCGCGCGAACGATGTTCTGCAGCGAGCGCAGCACGGCGAGGTGCAGCGGCCGGTAGAGGTAGGCGACGTCGCGGTTCTGCCGGTCGATGGCGAGCGAGTACTGAATGAGGTCGTTCGTGCCGATGCTGAAGAAGTCGGCCTCTTGCGCGAGGCGGTCGGCGATCCACGCGGCGCTCGGGGTCTCGACCATGATGCCGACGGGAAACCGCTTGCCCACCGGCACCCCCGCGCGGCCGAGCTCGCTCTTGCAGTGCTCGAGCTCGCTGCGCGCCTCGCGCAGCTCAGACAGGCCGCTGATCAGCGGAAACATGATGCGAATGTTGCCGTGCACCGACGCCCGCAACATCGCCCGCAGCTGCACGCGAAACAGCTCGCGGTGGTGAAGGCAATACCGAATCGCGCGCAGCCCCAGCGCCGGGTTCGCCTCGCGCTCGGGCTTCTTGCCCGGCACCTTGTCGCCCCCCAGGTCGAGCGTACGAATCGTCACGGGCTTGCCGCCCATCGACTCGAGCACCTCGCGGTACACCTTGTAGTGCTCTTCTTCGGTGGGGGCCTCGGTACGGTTCAAGAACATGAACTCGGTGCGGTAGAGCCCGATGCCCTCGGCGCCGTGCGCAAGCAGCGACGGTATCTCTTCGGGGAACTCGATGTTCCCGTTCAGGTGAATCTGGTGGCCGTCGAGCGAGACGGCGCGCAGCTCGGCGGTCTGCAGCGCCGTCGCCTCAGACGCCTGGTGCCGCCGCATCGTCTCGCGGAACAGCGCGAGCTGCGAGTCGGTCGGGTTGACCAGCACGAGGCCCTGGTTGCCGTCGACCGCCACCAGGTCGCCGCTGCGAATCGAGTCGCTCGCGCGGTTCGCGCCCACCACCGCGGGCACCTCGCGCGCCCGCGCGACGATGGCGGTGTGGCTCGTCTGGCCGCCCAGGTCGGTGACGAACGCGGCGACCTTGCCCGTGCGCACGAGCATCGCGGCGTCGGCGGGCGAGACGTCGTGCGCGACGACGACCGAGTCTTTCGGCAGCTCGACCTCTTCGTCCATCGCGTGGCCGAGCAGGTTGCGCACCACCCGGTCGGCGACGAAGTCGACGTCGGCGCGCCGCTCACGGAAGTACTCGTCTTCCATGTTGTCGAACTGGTGCTTGATGCGGCGCGCGACGCGGCGCACCGCCCACTCTGCGTTGATCGCCTCTTCGCTGATCAGCCGGTTCACCTCGACGATGAACATCGGGTCTTGCAGCATCAGCTTGTGCGCCTCGAGAATCAGGCCGTGGTCCTGGCTGCCCTCTTCGGAGTCGCGCTTCAGCTTCTCTTTCAGGTCGTCGAGCTGGCTCGACGAGAGCTCGACCGCCGTCTTGAACCGCAGCGCCTCGGGCTCGATCTCGTTTTCCTGCAGCTTCACCTTCGGCGTGCGAACCCGGCGGTTGTCGAGCACGTACGCGTGGCCGACCGCGACCCCCGGCGACGCCCCGATGCCCTTGAACGATTGGGTCGCGCTCATCGACGTGCCTTCACGAAGGTTCACCGAAGCGGTTCTTCACCAGCACCGTGATTTCGTCGGTGCACTGCTTCGCGCCTTCACCTTCACACTTCAGCGTCACGCTCATGCCCTGGGCGGCCGCGAGCATCAGCACGCCCATGATGCTCTTCGCGTTCACCGTCTGACCTTCGCAGGTCAGCGACACGTCACACTTGTAGCGGTTCGCGATCTTCACGAGCTGCGCCGCGGCTCGGGCGTGCAGCCCCAGCGCGTTGATGATCTCGAGCTCGGCAGAAGCGGTCTCCATCAACCCCTCGACAAGAAAGTGGCCAAACGTCTCACTGAAGCGCCCCCGCCACAATGGCCAGCAGCGCCGACCCGTACAGCGCCGCCCAGCGCGCGCCGCGACCCACCGCGACCGCAAACGAGAGCACGGCGATGAGCAGGCATGCTCCCGTCAATAACGGCACCGACAGCCCGCTGCGGTTCGCGAACACCACGCTCAGGTACGCCGCCAGCGCGCCCGCCGAAGCCGCCGCCACCGCGCGCAGCCGCTCGCCCCAGCGGGAAATGTTCGCTCGCGACAGGTGCGCGACGATGCCGTCACCGTGCCGGTACCCGAGCAGGAAGAAGCGGGCGCGCGCCGTGACGTGCACCGCGTTGAACAGCACCAGAAACAGCAGCGCGCACCACACGCCGAGCCAGGGGTAGAGCGCCGCGCTGAGCGCACCGCACGCAGGGCGCAGGCTGAACCAGAAGAAGCCGTCGCCGAGCGCGGCGAGCGGCCCCATCAGCGACGCCTTGAAGTGCTGCGCCGACGCCGGCGGCGCTTCGCCCCGCGCGATGCGCTCTTCGTGGTGAAGAATGCCGCCGACCATCGCCGTCGCGACGTACGGGTGCGTGTTGAACGTGGTCGCGAGGTGGCGCTGCACGGCCTCACCCTCGGCGCGCGGGTCGGGGTACAGCGCCTTGAGCGCGGGCAGCAGCGCGTACGTGAGGCCGAGCGACTGCTGGCCCCGGGGGTTGTAGCCGGCCTGAATGAAGAGGCTGCGCCAGAACACGCGCAGCCGCACGCTGCGGGCGAGGGTCTTCGTGACCGTCACGAAAATCTCCCCGTGACGGCGAGGGTGGCGAGCACGGCGAGCGCGGCGGCGCTGGCGAGCACGGCGGCCTTCTTCGAGCTCGAGCCGCGCACGGCGAGGCCGGCGGCGACCGAGGCGATGACCGGGTAGGCCCAGCCCAGACCGCGCAAGAGGGCGCGGGGCATGTCGCGCTCGATGGGCTCGAAGAGGTAGCCGGCGGCGGCGGCGGCGAACGAGAGCAGGCCGAACGCGACGAAGTGGGGCCACATGCCCCAGAGGTTCTGGCGGGCGACGCGGCGAAAGTTTTCACCCTCGGCCGAGGTCATGGCCTCGCCGAGGTAGCGCACGGCGCGGGTGTCGAGGGCGTTTTCGATGGCGCGGCCGGCGATGCCCATGGGGGCGAAGAGCAGAATCGCGAGGCTCCAGATGGCGGTGGTGCCGGGCGAGTGTGCGGCGGCCGAGACGGTCGAAGCGAAGGCGGCGGCGCAGACCGAGGGGAGCGTCTCGTGGTCTTGATGAACGCCGCCGAGCGAGGCGCTGCCGAGCCAGTAGAGCTCGAAGACGAGGCCGACGAAGAGGCCCGACTCGGCGTCTTCGAGCAGCAGGCCGGTGCCGGTGGCGGCGACGAGCGGCCGGCTGAACATGGCCTGCAAGAAGGCCCGCCGCTCGAGGGCGAGGAGGCCGCCCCAGAGGCCGGCCAGCGTGAGGTGCACCACCATCGGTTGAACGCCGTCTTAACTCAGCTTGCGCGTGCGGTCGGCCCGAAGAACGATGGGTGTATGGACGATCAGGCGCGCCGCGAGGCCGAAGAGAAGCTGAAGCACCAGCTCGAGCAGATTTGTATCGAGCTCGAGACGGCCGCCGCCGCCTCACGCCGCGCCGCCAACGAGGTCGACGAGCCGAAGAAGGCGTGGACCGACGTTCAGCAGCTCCTCACCCGCTACGAGGCCGCGAGCCACCTCATGGCCGAGTTTCGTCGCAGCGTCGACAGCCTCGTGAAAGACAGCAAGGCGCCCGAAGACGCCGCGCGCATCGCCGCCATCTCCCGGGTCGACGAGAAGAAGTAGCCGACCCGGGTCGAAGGGTCACGTGAAGCGTGCGCTCATCGCCGCCGTGGGTCTGTCGCTGTGCGGCGCCGCGGCGGCGTTCGTGTTCGTGCGCACGGGCGCCCCGCCGCAGTGGGACGTCGCGACGCGCGACCCCGCCCGCGTCGAGCAGGGCTGGGCAGCCACCGCGGCGCACTACCCGCGGCCGCTGCTCTCGCAGTCGAACCCCATGGGCTGCGGGCCGACGTCGCTCGCGAACGTCTGGCGCTCGGCCGACGCGGGCGCCTTCGAGTCACCGTGCGCGCTCGGCATCTGCTTCGGCGGTCTCACCCTCGACGAGCTCGCGAAGGCAGCCGAGCACCCCGGGTGGAAGGTGACGGCGCTGCGCGGGCTCTCGCTCGAGCAGCTCCGCGAAGAGCTGCGGCACGTCGCCGACCCGGGCCGCCGGTACGTCGCGAACTTTCACCGCCGGCCCATCTTCGGCACCGGCGGCGGGCATCACAGCCCCATCGGCGCCGTGCTCGGCGACGACGTCTTCGTGCTCGACGTCAACGAGAGCTACGGGCCCTGGCTCGTGTCGCTGCCGAAGCTCTTCGAAGCGATGAGCACGGTCGACGCAGCGTCGGGCCAGCAGCGCGGGCTCTTGCGCATCGAGCTGCGCTGACGCTTCACGCGGCCGTCGCCACCGACACGAAGTCGAGCTGCGGGTTGAACTCCTGGAGCTGGGCGAGCGACATCGCCACCACCTCACCGTTCGCGAGCGGGTCGGCGACCAGGTACAGCTGCCCCTGTCGGCCGAGCACCGCAACCATGTGGTTGAGGCCCTCCGGGTTGTAGCCCCCGGGAAAGTTGTCGACCCATCGGGAGGCGATTTCACCGTAGAGCACCACCGGCTCGCCGCTCGCGAGCGAAGCGTTCAGGGCGTCGACGCCGAGCCGCTGCACGCCGCCGGTCTTCGTGCGCCGCGCGCCGCCCGCCACGCTGCTGAGCCACGTCTCTTCGTCGCTCGCCGAGAGCTGTGGCACCGTGAGGCCGTTGTCGAGCGTGACCTGCTCGATGCGCAGGTCGGTGGCGCCCGGCTGCGAGTGCATCAGCGCCCGCGCGTAGTCGATCTGCTGCTGCGGCTCCATGCCCGAAGGCAGCTGCCCCGCCGCCGCCAGCGCCATCGCCAGGCTCGCCGGCCCGCAGTCTTTGCTCTTCGAGACCTGCGCGATGGCGAACTGCGCCGCCTCTTCGACCGTGTCGGGCAGCTGGAGCCGCGAGCGCGGCGCATCGACCAGCTCGCTCAGCACCAGGCCCGCCCGCCCGGTCTCGACGGCGAGCGGGTCGATGTGCAGCTGCGCGCACAGCTCGTAGAGGGTCGGGCCGTGGCGGCCTGCGTAGACGACCAGGTCCTGCCCCGTCACGACCTCGGGGTGCGCCGCGAGAAAGGCCGCCAGCTCGGGCCGCGCTGCCGCTCCCGGTTCCGTCTGCGGCTGTGTCTGCTCGACGTACGTCGTGCCCGTGAGGTTCAGCGCCGGCTCGCGCCCCACATCGGCCTCGAAGGTGCTCGAGCCCGGGTCGAAGAGGGGCTCGTCACCACCTGCTTCTTCGACGGGGTTCGAGAGCGACGCTGCGGCGAAGCGAGGGCCAGCGATGCGAGCGACCATGCCCCGCTGACGAGGCCTCTCGCCGTTCGTCGCGTTTCAGCCGCCCCAGGTCATCGAAGCGACCGCGGCGTCGAGCTCGGCGTCGACCTCGGCGGCCGTCTGCCAGACCGGGCGTGACAGCGTCACGGCGACCACACCCTTGCCGCGCTTGAGCCACCGCGCGTGCGACAGCGCCGCGCCCCCGCCGTGTTTGCCGGCGAACGTGACCTTGAGCACCTCGTCGCCGCCGCCCGCCTTGGGCGCGGGGCTCACCTCGAGCTTCTCGGTCGTGACGCCCTGCTTTTCCCACGAGGCGTAGAAGGCGCGCACGCGCGCCTCGAGCGGGCCGTCGAGCGCCTGGCCGATGACCTCGAACAGCTGCGGGTCGGCGAGCAGGGTGTGGAAGACGCGCGTGAACGTGGTGTGCCCGCCCGGCGAAGGCATCACGCCCGCCGGCATGCGCCCGAACCGCGGCGGTGCGGTCACCGTCACGCCGAGCAGCTCGAGGTGCTCTTTCGCCGGCGTCGGCGCGGCGGGCGCCGTCACCTTCAGCGCGCCGGTGAGCGCGGCGAGCGTCGCGCGCGCGCGGCTCAGGCAGTGGGCGGGGAACTTCGCGTCGAGCGCCGGGTCGTCGACCTTCGTCATGAAGTCGGGGCCGCGCTGCTTGTTCGAGGCGAGGTAGACGATGCTCTCTCGCGCGCCGGTCGAGGGGTCGCGCGCCGTGACCGAGAGCTCGACGGTGCCGGCCGCGACGGGCATCAGCACGCGCGCGGTGACGAGCTCCGAGGCGGCTGCGTACTCTTCGCGGCTCACGAGCTGAACGCCGAGCGGGGTCTTCTCGAACGAGCTCAGCGCGCTGAAGCCCGGCTGGCGCGTCATGGGCTGGTCGTCTTTCTGCGGCTTGCTCGCCCACACCTGCTCGAACGCCGAGCGCGTCGAGCGCTCGACGCCGGCGCGGTAGAGGTCGAGCGGCTCGAGCACCAGCCGCCACGGCAGCGCCACGGCTTCGACCACACACGCGCGGTCGTCGGCGCTGAGCACGAGGCGGCCGGCGGTGTCGGCCAGCGCGGGCCACTTCTCGGGGAAGGTGAGCGAGACGCCGCTGCTGCCGTCGGCGAGCGCGCTGCGCAGAGACTTTTTCATGCGCGACGGTATAGCCCGTCAGCGCAGGGCCTGCGCCGGCTCGTTCGGCACGGCCTGAATGCTGACGGCGAGGCCGTCGCGACTCAGGTCGAGCAGCTGCTGCTTCTCGGCGTCGGTGAGAAACACGCTGCGGCTGACGGCGAGGCGCTCGGGGCCGGCGTGCACATTGCCGAGGTTGAGCGGGCCGCTGAGGCCGCGCGCGTAGGCGCGAACGGCGGCGTCGACGTCGCGCAGCAGCACCAGCGTGCGCGGCCCGTCGTTCTGCAGCTTGCGGTACGGCACGTCGTCGATGCGCGAGACCAGCACGTCGACGTCGGGCGGCACCGCGAGGCTCATGGCGGCGCGCGCGAGCGGGTCTGAGACCGTGGCGTCGTCGGCGACGACGATGCGCTGAATCTTCAGGTGCGGGAGCCAGCCTTCGATCACCTGGCCGTGAATGAGCCGGCTATCGATGCGGATGAACGAAATCACAGCGGGGAGACACTCCTGTACGACGGTCCGGTTCCGGCTCTAGCGCCGACGGTCGGGCATGTCGAGTGACGCAGCCCGAGGCGTGAAACCCGTCTCAGTGCGCCGGAGCGCGCAGCGCATCGCGCAGCAGCTGCGACGCCAGCGTGATGTTGCGCTGCCCGTACTGCACGAGCGCCTGCGCCAGCGCGTTCACCGAGTGGCCCTCGTGGCGCAGCGACGCCGCCTTGATGACCATCGGCAGGTTCACGCCGCACACGACCTCGAGGTTCTGCTTCTGGCACAGCGCCATCGACTCGCGGCACGGCGAGCCCCCGAACAGGTCGGCCAGCACCAGCACGCCGTCGCCCTGGTCGACGCGGTGCACGGCCTCTGAGATGCGCTCACGCAGCGCCTCGGCCGAAGAGCCGGGCTCGACCGAGCACGACGTCACCGTCTGCAGCGGGCCCACGATCTGCTCGGCCGTCGCGAGCATCTCATGCGCGAGCCTGCCGTGGGTGGCGACGACGAGACCGATCATACTGGCCGTCGAGTATCGCCGCTCACGCCGCCGCGCAACAGGTGCACATGTGACCCCGCCGCGTTAGACACCCGGCCATGGCTCTGCTGCTCCGCGCCTGGGCAGACTACGTCTGACCCTGGTGCTACGTCGGCCAGGTCGTGGCCGAACAATTCGCGAAGAACTTCGGCGTGCCCGTCGATTGGCAGCCGTATCTCTTGCGGCCCGACGCCCCCCGCGAGGGCTGGGCACTGCCCGACCGCATCAAGGCGATGAAAAATCGCCCCGACAACCCGCTCAACGCCCGCGCGAAGCAGCTCGGCCTCACCCTCGTCGAGCGGGAGTGGATTCCGAACTCCCGCCGCGCCCTCGCCGCCAACGAGCACATTCGCAAGCAGGGCCTCGAGGCGCTCCACGCCTACCACTCGGCCGTCAACGTCCGCTACTGGTCGAAGGGCGAAGACCTGTCGCAGCTCGACGTGCTCGAGGGCGCCGCGAAAGACGCGGGCCTCGACACCCGCGGCCTGCGCGAAGCGGTCGAGAACGACACCTTCGAGCAGACCATCGACGACAGCATCGCGAAGGCCCACGCGATGGGCATTCACGCCGTGCCCACCTACGTCTTCTTCGACGGCGAGAAGCCCATCGGTGCCATTCAGGGCGCGCAGGAATATGCCGTCTTCGAGCGCGCCGCCGCGCAGCTGGGCCTGAAGAAGCACTCGTGATGCGCGGGGTCTGAAAACACTTCGGCCGCCGAACCCTCGAGAGGGCGCGGCGGCCGGGTGCGAAACTCCCCCTTCTGTTCGCTCAGCGAGCCAGCTGGCTCGACAGCAGCTCGACGCAGCCGGCAACCGCGCGGGTCGCGTTCGACTTGGTCGAGTAGGTCTCGCTGCGGGCGATGGTCGCGCCGTTCGCCGCCTTCAGCACGAAGTAGTACTGGCCGTCGGCCGCGGGGAGCACCGTGTAGCGCGACGCGATGGCGCCGTTCGTGTTCACCGAGACCACGCCGTTCAGCGCCGACGTGCGCGTCGTGTACGCCTGCGACTGCAGCACAATCTCACCGTTCAGCGCGCGCGCGTGGAAGTAGTACTTCGAGTCGAGGCCCTTGAAGACTTCGAACTTCGCGTTGCCCGTCACCGCCACACCCTGCGCCACCGTCTGCTTCACCACCGTCGCCACCGTCGCCATCGCGCGCGTCGCGTTCGACTGCGACACGTACATCTCGCTCGCCGCCAGAATTTCGCCGTTCGCCGCCGAGATGACCACGAAGTACCACGAGCCATCGCTCGCCTCGCGCAGCGAGAACTTGCTCGCGTCGGTGCCGTTCGCCTTCAGCGACTCGATGCCCGACAGCGCGCTCGCCTGCGTCGCGTACCCCTGCGACTGCAGCACCTTCTCGCCGTTGCCCGCGAGCAGGTGGAAGTACGTCTTGCCGTCCTTGCCCGTGAACGTCTCGAACTTGCCCTTCGTGCTCAGCGCCTCGTCGTTCACCTGGTAGTCGGCGTCGGTCTCAGGCGACGTCTCGAGCGCAGCGTCATCGACGCCGCAGGCGGTGAGCGAGAGGGCGAAAGCGGCAACGAGGGTCTTCGTGAAGGAGTTCATGCCGGGACCCATGAGCACTCGCCGTGCCACACCCGCCCACACTCGTTTCCAAGGAGTTACAGGGTGTCGTGTTGCGTTAGATGCAACTAACGATTTAAGTGTCGCAACGAATGGAACATACGCTTGAAGAAGGGCTCCACGCGGCGACCGACATGGAGGGCGTGGCGCGCCGGCTGGTCGAGGTCGCGTGTGAGCGAACGGGCTCGCGGCACGGCGCGGTGTTCTTGTGGGACGCGAAGCTGAAGGCGCTGACGGTCGACTTCCACATGGTCGAGGGCGTCATCGTGGCGCTGCCCGGGACGGGGGCGGTCTTGCGGCCGCGGCGCGATGGGCGGCCGAGCGGCATCGCGGTGAGCTGCTTCGAGAGCGGCGAGCCGTATGTGTGCAACGACACCGAGCGCGACCCGAACTACGCGCGGTACTTTCTCGAGGTCGGCTCGGTGCTCGCGGTACCGATTCCGTACCAGGGCAAGCCGCTGGGCGTGCTGACGGTGAGCGCGTCGAAGCAGCAGGCATACGACTCGACGCACACGGCGGCGCTCGAAGAGGTGGCCGAGGCGAGCGCGAAGTTCTTGCGGCGGGCGGCGCTCGCGCGCACGTCACGCGCCGACGGCCGGCCGTTCGTCATCAAGGGCCTGTCGCCACAGTGGCTCGAGGTCGAGAAGCGGCTCGAGAAGGTGGCGTCGACCGATGCGCCGGTGCTGGTGACGGGTGAGAGCGGCACGGGCAAAGACCTGGTGTCGCGCGCGATTCACTTCAACAGCAAGCGGGCGGGCAAGCCGTTCGTGACGGTGAACTGCGCCGCGATTCCCGAGACGCTGCTCGAGAGCGTGCTGTTCGGGCACATGAAGGGGGCGTTCACGGGCGCGACGTTCAACAAGATTGGTGAGTTTCAGAAGGCGCACGGCGGCACGCTGTTTCTCGACGAGCTGGGCGAGCTGCCGTTGATGCTGCAGGCGAAGGTGTTGAGGGCGATCGAGCAGGGTGAGGTGACTCCGCTGGGGAGCAACGAGGCGCCGGAGCACGTCGACGTGCGCCTCATCTGCGCCACGAACCGGAACCTGGCCGTGATGGCGCACGAGGGGCGGTTTCGGGAAGACCTCTATTACCGCGTCGGCGTCGTGACCATCGAGCTGCCGCCGCTGCGCAGCTACAAAGACAACCTCGAGATTCTGTCGCAGGTGTTTCTGCAGCAGGCGGCGCAGCGTCACGGGCGGCGGGTGTCGCGCATCGCGCGCGACGCCGTCGAGGCGCTGCATGCGTACGATTTTCCCGGCAACGTGCGCGAGCTGAAGAACGCGCTCGAGCACGCGGTCATCATGTCGGCGACCGAAGAGGTGCGCGCCGAAGACCTGCCTCCGGTGATGCGCGGTGCTGCGCCGGCGGCTGCGGCGGGCGCGGCGTCTTCGCCGAAGCCCGCGGCGCCGAGGTCGTTGTCGGAGCTGCGGGAAGAGTGGCTCGCCCCGCACGAAAAGGCGTACGTGCAGCAGCTGCTCGAGGCCAGCCGCGGCAAGGTCGATGACGCCGCGAAGCGCGCGGGCGTGAACCGCGTGACGTTCTACCGGCTGATGACGAAGCACGGCATCAAGCTGCGCAAGACCGCCGCGTAGTCGCGCGAAGTGAGAAACGCGCGGTCCGTGATGGAACAGGGGCAAGCGGCCCCGCGGGAAGCCCCGAGGCGGAGTGCCTTGGAGGGGTGGTGACCGGGTGACCCGGTCACCGGGGGTGAATCACCGCCGGCCGCGGAAGCCCCGAGGCAGAGTGCCTTCGAGGGGTGGTGACCGGGTGACCCGGTCACTGGGGGTGAATCACCGCCGGCCGCGGGAAGCCCCGAGGCGGAGTGCCTTGGAGGGGTGGTGACCGGGTGACCCGGTCACCGGGGGTGAATGACCGCCGGCCGCGGGAAGCCCCGAGGCGGAGTGCCTTCGAGGGGCGGTGACCGGGTGACCCGGTCACCGGGGGTGAATGACCGCCGGACGCGGGAAGCCCCGAGGCGGAGTGGCTTCGAGGGGCGGTGACCGGGTGACCCGGTGACCGGGTCACCAGGGGTTGAAGGGTCCCCGGCCGGGTCGCCACGAGACTTCTCGGCCGTCGAGAAGCGCCGGCGCCGGTAGACTCCCTCGCATGGGCATCACGTTCAGCGTCGACGATGTGGAGCCCGCGAACGCCCCGCTGCCGGTGCCGCGCGAGCCTCTGCTCGACCGAATCGGTGGCGCCGTCATCGCGCGCTCGCCCGAAGTATGGCCGCTGGTCGAGAGCTCCGACCAGAACGGCCTCGTCGCCACGATTCACCGCGCGCACGCCGAGCACCGGCCGCTCCTGCTCACTCCCGACGCCATCTGGCTCACCCTCGCCCAGGGCTTCGCGATTCACGTGACCGAAAACGCCGAGGCTCTGCGCCATCGCTTCGTGCGCCACGACGGCCGCAAGACGCTCTTTGCCGAAGGCGCCGACTGGCAGTCGAGCTTCGACGCGTTCGCGGCCGCGCTCGGCGAAGAGCTCGGGCCCGGCCTCGTCAACCTCATCACGTGCAGCTTCAGCACCACCACGCCCGTCGAGCGTGTCGCCAGCCAGGTCGTGCTGATGGACACGTTTCAGAAGTACTTCGACTACGACCTCTACGGCGTCCTGCGGCTTTCCCCGCATCACGCTCGAAGGCACCGCCGCCGACTGGGAGGACATTCGTCGCCGCATCGACGTGCTCGCCGAGTACGACCTCGAGTGGTGGGCTCGGTACCTGCGGCCGCTCGCCGACCAGTGGGTCGCCACCGCGCGCGGCAACCCCGACCGGACTTTCTGGAGCGGCCTCTACAAGACGAAGGACGCCTACGCGGCGAAGCTCGTCAGCGGCTGGGTGCTGAAGCTGTTCCCGTACCTCGGCGAGGCCAGCGAGCGCCGACGCTCACAATTCGAAGACGTACCCACCAGCGTCTTCCCCGGTGGCCTCTCTCGCGTGCCGATTCGGTACCGCGAGGGCGACGCCGAACGTCTGCTCACCGCTATCGCGGGCATCGTCGGCGTCGGTCAGTCGCCGACGGGCCTCGAGCTGCGACCCGAGATGGGGTGGGCGATTCGTGAGGACCCCGTCGTCGAGCTGCTCGAGAAGCTGCGAGCGAAACACGACCTGCCAAAGGGCCGGTGGAAGGCGTGGCCTCGCATGCCTCCGATGCCGGCGCTGCTGCAGCAGCTCTACGACGTCATGGGCGGCGGGCCGCTCTTCGGCGGGGCGCTCGTTCTCACCGCCCCCGACGCCGTCAACTACCCCCTGAGGTCGCCAGACGACGACGGCATTCTCGAGGTGGTCGCACACGGCGCGAAGTTCGCCACACTTCGCGACGGCTCGTTTCTCGTCGTGACGCCGGTGCACCAACGGGCGAAACCCACGCAGTGGCTCGTCGTGCACGGCAGCGCCGCCGACCCCGAGAAGTGGCCGGTGCTCGCGATGTCATTGCTCGAGCTGCTGCAGCGCCTCGCGCACGACGACACGTTCGACCCCGCGGGTCGCTACGGCGTCTTCGGCGACTACGACTGATCAGTCGTAGGAGCCGCTGAGCACCACGGGCTTGTGCGTGCGCTTTCCCGTCGCCTGGCCCGACGCTTCAGCCGACGTCTGACCGGCCAGCGCCGGCGCCGCCGTAAACGAGTCGCCCGCCCGCTGGAGCTCGGCGCGGTGAATCACCATCGGCTTGTGCATTCGCTGGCCGGTGGGAAGACCCGAGGCGGCAGCAGGCGGCGGCTTCGCAAGAACGTTCATTGAGCCGAGTTCTCGCCAGCGTGCGCGAAACGTCGCGACCACGGGCGAGACGTCAGTCATCACGCGGGCATGCCGAAGTGCGTGTGACCGACGCGGTCACTCATGGCGTCAACGTGCGCGACGTCGACGGCGCGATGCCGTTGCTGTTGAAGAGCAGCTGCAGCGCCGAGGTGCCGGTCGCGTTCTCGAGGCCGACGGTCGCTCCGGCGGTGCCGCCCGTATCGACCTCGGAGCCGTTCAGCAGGTGTCTCGGCCCGTAGATGAAGTCGATGACGCCGCCCTGGTGGAGCACCGCCTGGAACTCAGCCGTCTCGGCCGAGTTGTTCCAGATGTACCCCGACCACTGCACCGTGAACGTCGTGCCCGCCGCGCGCGTGCACAGCGTCACGCCCACGAGGTCTTCGGCGTACGGCGAGACCAGCGCGTTCGGGGCCGCTGCGTTCGGGTAGGCCGTGTTGCCTCCGAGCGGGCTCGTCACCGCCGTGTCGAACGTGAGCCACCCGTTCGACGAGACCTTGAGGTTGCCCAGCTGCCCCGCACCGAAGAACGGAAACGGGCTGAAGCCGGCGGGCAGCGTCACCACCGGCGTGAGGGTGTCGTCGAGACCCGTGCCGAGCACCGTGCCGCCGTCGCCGCAGGCGTCGACGAACGGCAGCGTGCCGGAGGTCACGGCATACGGAGGCGGAGTCGCGCTCACGTTCAGGTCGAACACGCCCGCCCCCGCGTTGAAGTTGCCGACCGTGAACGCGACGTAGTTGAGCGGAGGGCTCGGAATGGAGTTCACGAGCGTCTCGGTCGCTCCGTTCAGGCCCGTATCGAAGCTCTGCACCGATGCCTCGTCGATGCCGCGGCGCCGCACGATGAGGTCGACCGCCATGCCCGACGAAGCTGCCGCCGTCACCGTGCTGAACGCCGGCGCCGTGACGAGAAACCGGGCCACGTTCTGCGCGGCGACCGTATTGCTCGCGCCGCCCACCGGCACCGCGATGCGCGACACCGGCGTGCCAGGCATCACCGTCAGCGCAGTGTGGGGGCGGTCGCGCACGGCGAGCGAGTAGGTCGCTCCGGCGTCGGGCGCCGTCGTCGACGTCACGCGCAAGAGATAGTCGCGGTCGTCGCCCACGAGAATGCGCCCGAACGGCGCCGCGCCTGTCGGAGCCTGGTCGCCCGCGAACACCGGCGCGTACGTCGTCGAGCCGAGCCAGCCTTCGCCCGCAGGGTCGAACGCCTGCACACGCGCGAGTCCGGTGTTGAAGCCGGTCGCCGTGACCGCAAACTCGACCCACGTCGGCGACGTGAAGTCGATGGAGTGGAAGCCCCAGCCCGACGCCGGCAGCGGCTGGTTCAGCAGCGGCGTGTTGTAGACGACCGGCACCGGCGCCACCGGCGTCAGCGCCGACGTCACCGTGAACGTCTCGCCGGCCATCGCGGTGGCGAGAGGGTTCTGCATGATGAGGTAGTAGCGGCCCGCCGAGAGGTGGCGCGTGAACTCGTTGTTGAACGCGGTGCGCCCCGCCGGCGTGCCGCCCGGTGCATCGACGAGGGCGAACACCTGGAACGTCGTGTTCGTCAGTACGTTCTTGCGCACGATGAACATGTCGAGCGGCATCGAGGCGGCCAGGTTCCACTGCAAGAGCGAACCCGGTGCTGCCACGTCGAACCAGAGGTAGCTGAACTTCGTGAGGTCGGTGGCGCCGTCGGTGCCGCTGCGGCGCCCGGTGACGGTGAGGACGCCACCGTCGGTCGGCAGCGCCTGCGCCGTGAGCGCCAGCGACGAGAGGGTGTACGGCGCCGGCGCCGCCGCGGTGTTGCGCACGTGGTCGATGACGAAGGTGACGGCCGCGCCGGGCTCGAGGCCCCCCTCCGTCCACTGTGGGGGAAGCGCGGCCGCCGTCTGCGTGGCGCCCACGAACCTCGGCGCCGCGACGAGCTGGTTGCCCATCATCACCGTGAACGCAGGCACCAGCGACGCGCTCGTCGTCGTCAGCACCGAGCGCAAGATGTCGCCGCGCGCGGTGGCCGTGTGCGTGAGTACGCGCAGCTCGCCCGTATCGGAGCCGGCCTGCTCGGGCACGGTCAGCGGCGTCGCCGCAGGCAGCTGAATGCGCTCGACGGTCGCGAAGTAGCAGGTGCCCGCGCTGCCTGAGACCTCGTCGAGCAGAATCGCGCGCGAGTCGTCGACGCGCAGCGCGTACGTGCCCGCGGTCGGCAGAAACACCTGCCGCTTCGAGGTATCGCCGGTGAGGTTGATGCCGACGCGCGACCACCCCGAGAGCGCAGGCACGTCGTCGTTCGTCAGAACGAAGCCGGCAGCGAGACCACCAACACCGTCGACGGTGATTTCGAGCGCCGTCGGGCCCGTCGCGTCGAGCAGCCAGACGTCTTCGTCGCGAGCGCCGCCGACCGGCGTGATGCAGCCGTGCAGCGTCGTCATCGCTCCGGTGGCAGCGGGTACGAGCAGGCGCCCTGCGGGCCCGCCGTCGGTCGCCTCTTCGAGGTCGGCGGTGAGGGTGGCGTCTTCGGTGAGGCAGCGGCCTCCGACGCGCACGGTGCCAGCGGCGCACGCGCTCGGGTCGAGCACACACATGCCCGCGTCGGCGACGAAGCGGGTGCCCTGGCCGCAGATGACGGTGCCGTCGGGCACACACGCGTTGCCCATGCGCGTCGTGCCCGGGCCGCACTGCGTGCCGGGGCCGCCGTCGACCGTCACCGCGACGCAGACGCCGTTCACGAGCACGGTGCCAGGGCCACACAGAACGGTGCTGCCTCCATCAGCGGGGGCTGCCACGCAGACGCCGTTCATCAGCACCGTGCCTGCGCCGCACTGCGTGCCGGGGCCGGCGTCGACACGCACGGCGACGCAGGTGTCGCCGTCGAGCACGGTGCCGGCGCCGCAGGCCGGGCCGGGCTCGGGTGACGAGCACGCGACGAACAACGAGGCTGTGACGACGAGGGTCTGGCGCATGGGCGCCGAGGCTACGACGCGGCTGCTCAGCGCGTGACGTAGAAGTAGACGAGGCACATCTCGTCGCTCGTCTTCTCGCCCCACGTCACCGGCGCCGACGTCGGGTTGTCGAACGTGCACGACAGCTTCACGGTCTCACCGGCGCCGAACTCGAGGCCGTCTTCGGCGGCGAAGAAGAACGACTGCTGCCAGTGAAAGTCCCACTGCTTCACGTTGACGAGGCAGGCGTCGTTCTTGGTCACGCTGATGGCGCGACCCTTCGTGTGCATGTGGGGGACGACGCCCCACACGGTGCCGGCGTTCGGCGTGCGCACCGACGCCTCGACGGTCTGGTTCATCGCCATCGGGGGAAGGTTGAACCACCAGTTCGCGAGCGCCGTGAACTCGGCGGGCCTCGCCACGCGGCCGTCGGCGAGCTGCAGCTCGAGCGAGGTGTCGTCGGTCTGCGCTCCCGCGGCGAGCACGTTGTAGTGAATCTGAACGACGACGGTCTCGCGCGCGAGGAGCGGTATGCCGGTGCCGCTCGGGTACTGCGTCGCCGACGTGCCGGGCACCCAGCCGCCGATCATCTTCGCGTTCGTGCCCGGGCCGGCGAAGCACTCCCAGCCGACGCCGGGGTCAGCCGCATCGGAGGCCGCCGCCTGCACCGGGTCGACCGCATAGATGAGCACGTGGTGCACCATCTGCCGCACGCCCGGCTTCACGTTCACGCCGATGATGTCGCGGTCGACGGTCTGCCCGTGTGAGAGCCCGAAGCAGCGGTAGTCGTCGGTGAGGTTCGCCTTCGGCGTGTACGGCGCCGGCAGCCGCAGCGAGACGTCGACGCGCTCGAGGCCTTTTTCCTGCTTCACCGGCATCGGCTGCGCGGGCGCTCCTTCGGGCATGCCCGCCTCGACCCACGACTGAAACAGCTTCACCTCGGCGTCGGTGAGCCGGCGGCTGCCCTTCAGCGGCTGGCAGCCCTGCTCGTCGGGCATCCACGGAGGCATCGAGCGGGACTGCGTCGCTGCCGCCATCGCTCCGCCGTGGCGCTGCGCGTCTTCGAACGTGTCGAGGGCGAACGGCGAGATGCCACCGGCCGTGTGGCAACCCTGGCAGTGCTGCGCGATGAGCGGCTGAAGGTCGCGGCGGTAGGTGGTGCCCTCGGTGACGGGGCCGAGCGGTTCACCGGGCGTGTTCTGCGCGTTGAAGCAGCCGGCGAGCAGGAGCGCGAGCGTGGCGTGTCGCATGCGCTCGTGCACAGCAAGGGTCGGGCCCGACGAGCACGCGCGCTGTTCCGCGGGGTTCGCGAGCCCTCTGCGACTGCGGTAGCGCGACCCAGGTCGTTTGCGCTGGAGCGGGCATTCGTGGGTATGTGGGCACGCGTGCTCCGGCTGACCGCTGCTGCCGTCTTCGTGCTCTGCGCGTGCCGCGAGGCCGAAGTCATGCAGGCGAAGAGTGAGCTCACGGTGCAGCCGCTGCGCCTCGACTTCCCCGACACCGAGCTGGGTCAGACGTCGTCGCTCGACGTCGAGCTGAACTGCCGCGGCACCGTCGACCGCGAGGTGGCGGTCAGCGCCGACGCGCCGTTTTCGCTGACGACGTCGTCGCTCACGCTGCCGGCGAGCGCGAGCGCGCCGCTTTCGGTGCGGTTCGCTCCGGTGGCGACGGGCGCGGTGACCGGCACGCTGCGGCTCACGAGTGAGGGCGACGTGCTCGAGGTCGGGCTCGCGGGCACTGGCGTCGAGCCCGCGGTCTGCACGACACCGCTCCAGTGCCGTCTCTGTGGTGGCGCGAACGCGCCGAACGGCACGGCGTGCGAGAGCCCGTGCCTCGAGCAGGCGAGCTGCGTCGAGGGCGTGTGCGTCGGCACACCGAAGGTCTGCGACGATGGCGACCGCTGCACGGCCGACGCGTGCGACGCCGCGCTCGGGTGCACGCACACGGCGGTGACGTGCTCGGAGCCTGCCGACCCGTGTCGCGTCGGGCAGTGTGACCCGGTGAGCGGCTGCACGACGAGCGCGGCGGCCGACGGCACGCGCTGCGGCGCGAACGACTGCGCGGTCGCGCACGTGTGTATGGCGGGCGTGTGTGTCGAGCGGCCGCCGCCCGAGGGCTCGCGGTGCGGCGAGGCGACGCCGTGTCAGCCGGCGCCGACCTGTCAGGCGGGGAAGTGTGTGAAGGGGCCGGTGACGCCGCTTCAGCCGGCGTGGAGCGTCACGGCGCCGAACGGCACGCGCGTCACCTTTCCCGGGACGTCGGACGCGGCGGGCAACCTGTACTGGTTCGAGTCGCGGTCGAGCGTGACCGACCTGGTGAGCTACGACCGCAGCGGGGCGCTGCGGTTTCGCGTGACGGTGAGCGGTCGGCCCGCACGCTTCTCGAGCTACCCCATCGAAGAGTCGCCGCTGGTGTTGGTCTCGGAGCAGCACGTGCTCGCCGTCATCGACGAGGGGGCCGAGAACACGCCCACGCGTCGCGTCGAGCTTCATTCGGCGCTCGACGGGGCGTTGGTGTGGTCGGCGGGGCGCGCCGAGCTCGCTCCGGCCATCGGCCTCGCGGCGGGGCTGCCGCTGTACGTGATGTCGGCGGGGGCGACGTCGGGCACGGGGCGCGTCATCTTGAACCTGCGCACGAACGCGGGCGGCGCGGCGTGGTCGTCGTGGATTGTGTCGCTCGACGGTGCGACGGGCACCGTGCAGTGGACGTGGCGCAACACGTACCTGAGCGCCTCGGTCATCGACGAGCAGGGCACCGTGTTCGTGTACGAAGACCTGTTCGTGCACGCGCTCTACGCCATCGACGCTGCCGGCGCGCAGGCGTGGCGCATCTCTCAGACCAACTGGTCGGCGATGCCGTCGGCGACGCACCGCGGCCTCGTCTACACGTCGTTTCCCTCTCGGCTCTTCGCGGCGGCCGATGGTGGCGTGTTGAGCGAGCTGGCGCCGAGCTGGGGCCGCGAGCCGCTGGTGGGCTTCGGGCACGTCATCTCGACCGAGAACAGCACCTTCTGCTCGCGCACGATGACGTCGGTGAACCTCGCGAGCCCGGCGACGCCCGCCGGCGCTTGGAGCGCGGTGCCCGCAGGCTGCTTTCGCGACCCCGTGCTCACGTCGCGCGCGACGGTGCTGGTGGGCACGACTCAGACGTCGTCGGGCGAGGCCGGCAGCCTGTACGAATATTCGCTCGACGGCGGGCCGCTGTTCACGTGCCCGCTCGAGCAGCCGCTCGGCCAGCGCAGCGCGCTCATCGACGACGCGTGGGTCTCGGCGGGCAGCTCGACCGTCTCGCTGTATGCGCTGCCGGGCCTGAAGCTCGCGCCCCATGGCTGGGTCACGCAGGCGGGCGGGCGCGCTCGCGCCAAGACGCCGCAGCCGTGACGGTTCACGACTTCGCGATGATGACGACGACGGGGACGACGACGGGGACGACGACGAGGACGACGACGGGGACGACGACGAGGACGACGACGGGGACGTGTACCCGGACGATGACGAGGACGATGACGAATACGTCGACGGGGACGGCGCATCTCGGGTGCGGGTGCGGGTGCGGGTGCGATCACGTCGGCCCCCGGCTGACGCCGACGCGCAGGGGTGAGCGTGTCGCGCGGTTGGCGTGCGCGTCGTCGCGGGCGCGTCAACGCACCCGCACCCGCACCCGCACCCGAGCTGCGCCGTCCCCGTCGACGCTCTCGTCCCCGTC
>JAEUJP010000914.1 GCA_016793725.1 Myxococcaceae bacterium
CGACGAGGAGGTTTGGCACCTCGATGTCGGCTCATCGCATCCTGGGGCTGGAGCAGGTCCCAAGGGTTTGGCTGTTCGCCAATTAAAGCGGTACGCGAGCTGGGTTCAAAACGTCGTGAGACAGTTTGGTCCCTATCTTCCATGGGCGTAGGAGGCTTGAGAGGCTCTGACCTTAGTACGAGAGGACCGGGTTGGAGACACCTCTGGTGTACCAGTTGTCATGCCAGTGGCATCGCTGGGTAGCCATGTGTCGATTGGATAACCGCTGAAAGCATCTAAGCGGGAAACCGACCTCAAGAATTGGCCTCCCGGGGGCAACCCCCTGAAGACCCGTCGTAGACTACGACGTTGATAGGCCGGGTGTGTAAGCGCAGCAATGCGTTCAGCTAACCGGTACTAATGGGTCGTGCGGCTTACTTTGCCTCAAACTTTTTGGGTGAGAGGCTATCGGCCGAGGCCGAGGCTCTGAGCTCTAGCTCAGACCTGGGTGCTGAGAACTTTGTTGATAACAAAGTAGATGTTCAAGCATTGAGTTGGTGTGCTTCTTCAATTTCGAGTGACTGAGCTCCACGGCCAGTCGCTCCGCGGTCGAAAGACGTCATCGTCTACGACTGTGTCCCTTCGTACCGCACGTTTTCTACAATTTTCCGGTGGCTATATCGGTGGGGTCACACCCGTTCCCATCCCGAACACGGAAGTTAAGCCCACCAGAGCCGATGGTACTCCGCGGGAAACCGCGTGGGAGAGTAGGTCGCTGCCGGATCTTTTTCGAAGTTGAGAGCCCCGATCGCCGAAAGGTGATCGGGGCTTTCGCGTTTTTGCGCCATGGCCTGCTGATGCTTCGACGCCGCTCGTCTGCATTGTTGTTGTTGCGCAGCTGCTGTTTCGGTTCGCCGGCGGAGCGCCGCTGTGCGAGCGGCGACGGCAGCGCGTGCCTGGTGGCGGCGAACGCCATTCGCGCGACGTGTGGCGGTGATTGCACCGACTCGTCGTGGGCGGCGCGCGTCGCCCGGTTGATGATGACGGGCTGGAACGCAGGCAGCGCCGCGTGTTGCGCGAACCTGGGCTGGTTGTATTCGCGTGGGCTGGGCGTGGGCGCTCGACATGGCTGAGGCGACGACGCTGATGGCGAGGGCGTGCGCTTGTGGGGGCGGCGAGCGCCTGCGGCAACGATGGCTACCAGCTCGAGCAAGGTCGAGGCATGCCTCCGGACGTGTAGAGGCGGCGCTCCACGACGGCCGCGCGCGCTGGGCCCTGCGATGGCGGCACGTGAGGCCGTCGAGGTATGGGCACGTCGCGCAGTCGGTGGAACACCCACAGGCCTCTGGTGCGTTGCTGATCACGCCATCCCCCACTAGACTCGTCGCCTCTCCGATCGGCCTGAAAGCAGTGAAGTTTCAGGCACCGCCCGATGCGTAAACCGACCATCTTCGGCAAGTACCTGCTCCTCGAGCGCGTGAACGTCGGCGGTATGGCCGAGGTCTTCATCGCGAAGGCGTTCGGGGTCGAGGGGTTCGAGCGGATCCTGGCGATCAAGAAGATCCTCCCGACGATGGCGGAGGATGAAGAGTTCATCACGATGTTCATCGACGAAGCGCGGATCAGCGTTCAGCTGAACCACGCGAACATCGTGCACATTCACGAGCTGGGAAAGCACGACGACGCGTACTTCATCGCGATGGAGTACGTGAGCGGGCGCGACCTGCGCACGATGCTCGAGCGGTACCGGCGGCGCAAAGAGATCATGCCGACGGCGCAGGCCGTCTTCGTGGCGAGCAAGATCTGCGAGGGGCTCGACTACGCGCACCGCAAGAAGGACGCACGCGGCCAGGAGCTGCTCATCATTCACCGCGACGTGAGCCCGCAGAACATTCTCTGCAGCTACGAGGGCGAGGTGAAGATCATCGACTTCGGCATCGCGAAGGCCGCGAACCGGAGCCAGAAGACGCAGGCGGGCATCTTGAAGGGCAAGTTCGGGTACATGAGCCCCGAACAGGTTCGGGGGCTCCCGATCGATCGCCGCAGCGACGTGTTCGCGGTCGGCGTGATTCTCTACGAGATGTTGACGGGCGAGAAGCTGTTCGTCGGCGAGAGCGACTTCTCGACGCTCGAGAAGGTGCGCAACGCCGAGGTGGCGAGCCCGCGGCAGTTCAACCCGAACATCCCTCCCGGCCTCGAGAAGGTCGTGATGAAGGCGCTGACGCGCGAGGCGGAAGATCGCTACCAGTGGGCGAGCGATCTGCAGGAAGACCTGATGCGCTTCCTGCTCGCGGGCGACGCCATCTACTCGGCAAAACACCTCGCGAACTTCATGAAAGAAGCGTTCGCGGAAGATCTGCTCCGCGAGAGCGAGAAGATGGAGCGGTTCGCGAACATCGACCGCCCCGATCAGATCGAGAGCTCGGGCATCACGGCGGCCCACGACAAGAACAAGAAGAGCAAGCCGGCGACGTCGACGGCGGCGCAGATACCCGCGCTCACCAGCAACCCGACGACCTCGGCCATTCGGCCCTCTCGGGCGATGCAGGCGGCGACGACGGGCAACCAGGCGGCCGCGAGCGGCAACAGCGCGGTGGCGACGGGGCTGCAGAACGCGACGGTCAACATTCCCCCGCCGACGGCCGAAGAGCTGGCCGAGATGGACGGGCCGGGCGACCGCACGCAGATCGTCGACCCCGACAGCAAGACGATGATCGGCACGCTGCCGGTGCTCGACTCGAACGAGCCTTCGGGCTCGACCAAGGCGACCGAGGCGGTGCGCGGCAACGTGCCGTCGGTCGACCTGGGGCGCGACGAGGCGCCGACGGGCAGCCTCGACAAGACGATGGCCCCGACGGCGGCGCAGCCGGGCCGGCGCATGCGGAGCTCGACGAACAACGGCCGCATGCCGCAGGTCGACGGGCAGAACGGCAGGGCGTCGGGCGAAAAGCGGTCGCTGATGAGCGAGAAGAGCGACCTGTCGACGGGCAACGATCTGCGCCCGCTCGACCAGACCGGCTTCATACCCGCGATGGAGCAGCGGGGCGAAGACGAAGAAGACCCGACGCGCGCTGACGGCCCGCCGACCGACGCGACGATGCCGCCGCGGCCGGTGAGCGTGAAGCCGAAGATCGTGATCGGCGACGGGGTGCAGTACTCGGGCGCGACGATGGTCGGGCCCTCACCGCTGGCGAAGCCCGCCGACGACGAAGACACCGGTTCGAAGCCGGTGCCGGCGACACGCCAGTTTCAGGAAAACGAAGAAGAAGAAGACCGCGACGCCGAGGCCGAGGGCGAAGAGGGCTACGAAGACGAAGAAGGCGCGGCCGAGGGTGAAGAGGGCGACGCGGGGGCCGAAGAGGAGCTCGAAGAAGACCCGACGGGGGCGGGAGAAGACGAGCTCGCGACGACGGCGGCGCGCCCCGAGGTGAAGAAGAAGGCCGCGTCGGCCGGCATGTCGCCCCAGCAGAAGAAGGTCGCGATCATCGGCGGCAGCGTCACGGTGCTGCTCATCGCGGTGCTGGCGGTGGTGGCGGTGATGATGTTGGGCAGCAACCCGGGCCAGCTCGTGGTGCTCATCAAGGGCCCTGATGGCGCGCCGGGCGGGCCGTTCTCGGTGAAGGTGAACCCGGGCAACAAGACGTTCGACGGCGAGAAGGCGATCTCGCTCGACCCCGGTGACTACTCGATCGAGGTCATCCCGGGCTCGAAGTCGCTCGAGAGCAAGAACGACAAGGTGTCGATCAGGCCGGGCGAGGTGCGCAAGGTCGTGGTGTCGCTGCGGGCGACGGGGGGGCCCGGGCCGACGCCGTCGAAGCCGGCTCCGGGTGAAACGGCAGACGCGCCGCCGAAGCCGGGTGAACCGAAACCGACGGAGCCCAAACCGAACGAAGCGAAGCCGACGGAGCCTTCTCCTGCGGGCAAGCCCGGAGAAGCGGTCGCGGTGAAGCCGGGTGAGACGAAGCCGGCGGAGCCCAAACCCGAAGAGGTGAAGCCGACCGAAGGCAAGGCGAACGTGCCGGTGCCGTCGTCGTACACGGTGGCGTTCATCACTGACGAGCCGGGGGTCGAGGTGCTGCTCGATGGTCGGCGGGTTGGCAAGACGCCCGACCTGAAGGTGCCCGGCCTGGCGTTCGACCGCGTCCACAAGGCGCAGGCGTCGAAAGCGGGCTTCCAGACCATCAACCTCGTCATCGACAACAAAGACAAGCTCGACGTCTACGAGCAGAAGCTGACGATGGTGAAAGAAGAGGGGCCGGCACCGAAAGAGACGAAGCCGGTCGCCGAGAAGCCTGCTCCGAAAAAAGAAGAGACGGCGCCGCCGAAAGAGACGAAGCCGGTCGCCGAGAAGCCGGCCCCGAAGAAGGAAGAGGCGCCGCCGCCGAAGAAGGAAGAGGCGCCGCCCCCCAAGAAGGCCGAAGAGGCGCCGAAAAAAGAAGAGGCACCGGCGAAGAAGGGCGGCAAGGCGAAGGGCAAGTTCGCGTGTGCGACGAAGCCGCTGGGGGCCGAGGTGTGGGTCGACGGCAAGAACACGGGTGAAAAGACGCCGATCTCGCTGTCGAAGGCGATCGACCTGCCGGTGGGCAAGCACAAGGTGCTGTTCAAGCTGAACGGCAAGCAGTCGGGGCCGCACGAGATCAACGTCGAAGAAGACCAGGTCGCAAAGCTGACCGGCATCACGTTCGACTGAAGAGCGTGTTAATCAGCGACGGCCCATGTTGAACCCCTCGCCCTCTGCACCGGCGCCGATGCGCGCCGCGATGACGTCAGCCAGCCAGCCGTTTCTCTACCCGCTCGAGCGGCAGTTCGTGGAGCCCGACTGGAACCGCATTCCCGGGTTCAAGGGGGTCTCGAAGGCCGACTGGGAGAGCGCCATCTGGCAGCGCAAGAACACGGTCAAGAACCTGAAAGACGTGAAGGAGGCCTTGGGCGCGCTGCTGCCCGACACGTTGGCGGCGGCGATCGAGAAAGACCAGAAGGAGCGGGCGACGATGTCGATTCTGCTCACTCCGCACATGGTCAACACGATGAACATGGCGGATCTGTGGAACGACCCGCTGCGGCGCTACATGTTGCCGGCGTTCGACGACCGGCGCACCGACTGGGCGAACCACCCGCGGGCGTCGCGCGACTCGCTGCACGAAGCCGAGATGTGGAAGGTCGAGGGGCTCACCCACCGGTACCCGACGAAAGTGCTGGCCGAGCTGTTGTCGACGTGCCCGCAGTACTGCGGCCACTGCACACGAATGGACCTGGTGGGCAACGACGTGCCGGGGGTCGAGAAGCTCAAGTTCCACACGCCGCAGCCCGAGCGCTGGGCGCAGATTCTCGAGTACCTGCGCAAGACTCCGTACATTCGTGACGTGGTCGTCTCGGGCGGCGACATCGCGAACGTGCCGATTCAGCAGCTCGAGCCGTTCGTGAGCGCGCTGCTCGACATCGAGAACATTCGCGACATTCGCCTGGCGTCGAAGGGGCTGATGGGCATTCCCCAGCACTTCTTGCAGGACAACGTGCTGAAGGCGCTGGAGCGGCTCGCGAAGAAGGCGTTCGAGCGCAACGTCGACCTCGCGATTCACACGCACGTGAACAACGCGAACCAGGTGACGCCGCTCTTGGGCCGCGCGGCGAAGAAGCTGTTCGAGGTGGGCTTTCGCGACGTGCGCAACCAGGGCGTGCTGCTGCGCGGCGTGAACGCGACGTCGAAAGATCTGCTCGAGCTGTCGTTCATGCTGCTCGATCACGCCAAGATCCTCCCGTACTACTTCTACATGTGCGACATGATCCCCAACTCCGAGCACTGGCGGGTCGCAGTGCACGAAGCGCAGTCGCTGCAGCACGACATCATGGGCTACCTGCCGGGGTTCGCGACGCCGCGCATCGTGTGCGACGTGCCTTACGTCGGTAAGCGCTGGGTGCACCAGGTCGCCGAGTACGACCGCGAGAAGGGCATCAGCTACTGGACGAAGAACTACCGCACGGGCATCGAAGAGAAAGACCCGTCGGCGCTGACGCGAAAGTACGAGTACTACGACCCGATCTACACGCTGCCCGAGTCGGGTCAGCAGTGGTGGCGCGAGCAGGCGGCGCGCGGGCCCGGCGCGAAGGCGTGAGCTGCCCCAACTGTGGCGCGCGGCTCGTCGAGCTGCGCTGCGCACAGTGCGGGGCGTTCGTGCCGCAGTCCGGAGGCGAACACTCCGGCGCCGAGCGGGCCGTGAAGCGCCTCGCGGGGGCCGTCGCCGAGAGGGTCTTCGCGATGCCACTGGCTTCGACGCGCCCCCAGAGCGCGGGGCACGGCGCGAGCTGGTGGGTGTGTGCGGCGGTGAAGCCGACGCGCGCGCGGGTGGTTCTCGCCGAAGGCCTCAGCGAAGCCGAGGCGGTGCGGCTGGCAGGGGCAGTAGCGGCGCGGCTTCAACTCACGTAGGTGGGGCCCCCATGGGCTCATACGAGAAGGTGCTCATCACCGGGGCGTCGAGCGGCATCGGCCGGGCGATGGCGTTGTGGTGGGCGCGGCGCGGCGCGACGGTGTGGGCGACGGCGCGGCGCACGAAGAACCTCGACGAGCTGGCGGCGCAGGGCGAGGGGCGCATCAAGCCGGTCGCGATGGACGTCGCGAAAGAGGCCGAGACGGTCGCGCAGATTCAGGCGATCGACGCCGAGTGCGGCGGGCTCGACCTGGTGATCGCGAACGCAGGGGTGGGCGGGGCGACGCCGGCGGGGCGCACCGACTGGGCGGCGCTCGAGCCGGTGTTTCGCACGAACGTGACGGGCGCGATCGCGACCATCTCTGCGGTGCTGCCACGCATGGTGCAGCGAGGGCACGGCCACGTGGCGGGCATCAGCAGCCTGGTGGCGTGGAACCCGTACGGCGCGAACTCGGCCTACTGCGCGTCGAAGGCGTGCCTCTCGATGTTCCTCGACTGCGTGGCGTTGGATCTGCACGGCTCGAAGGTCAAGGTGACGTGCATCGAGCCGGGCTTCGTGGTGAGCGAGATGACCGACCGCACGAGGGGCAAGGTGCCGATGCCGTTCATCGCCTCGACCGAAGCGGCCGCCGACCGCTATGGGCGGGCGATCTTGAGGGGGCAGCAGAAGATCGCGTGGCCGACGGTGCACGCGTTCGGCTCGCTCTTGCTGAAGCTCATGCCGGGCCCGCTGTACCGCGCGGTGACGGGCGGAGCCGCGCGGGCACAGGTGAAGGACCTGCCGCAGTGAGGCCGGAAGGGTGGTCAGACTGGCGGTGGCAGATGCGCCATGCGGTGCGGTCGCTGGAGCAGCTGGAGCAGGCCGTGCCCCTGACCGACGACGAGCGGGCGGGTGTGCTCGAGACGGCGTCGATCTTCCGCTTCGGCATCACGCCGTACTACCTGTCGCTGATCGACCGGGAGCACCCGTTCTGCCCGGTGCGGCTGCAGGCGATACCGTCGCGGGCCGAGGCGAAGGTGAACGCGGGCGAGCTGAAAGACCCCCTCGGCGAAGAGAAGCACCGGCCGGTCGAGGCGATCGTGCACAAGTACCCCGACCGGGTGCTCTTTCTGGCGATCGACTCGTGCAGTGTGTACTGCCGGCACTGCACGCGGCGGCGCATCACGAAGGGCGGCGAGGCCGAGCTGTCGCGGGCGGCGATGCGCGAGGGCATCGAGTACGTGCGAGCGCACCCCGAGGTGCGCGACGTGCTGATCTCGGGTGGCGACCCGCTGATGTTGGCGAACGAGCGGCTCGAAGAGCTGCTGCAGCCGCTGCGCGAAATTCCCCACGTCGAGATGATTCGCATCGGCACGCGGGTGCCGGTCTGCCTGCCGATGCGGGTCGACGAGAGCCTCGCGAAGCTGCTGCGAAGGTTCGCGCCGCTGTTCGTGGTGACCCACTTCAACCACCCGAAAGAGGTGACCGCCGAGGCGCGGGCGGCGTGCGAGCTGCTGGTCGACCACGGCGTGCCGGTCGAAAACCAGGCGGTGCTGATGCGGCGGGTGAACTCGTCGGCGCGCATCATCAAGGAGCTCTCGCACACGTGCCTGAAGATGCGGGTGCGGCCGTATTACCTGCACCAGATGGACGTGGCCGAAGGCTGCGAGCACCTGCGCACGCCGCTCGCCGAAGGCGTGAAGATTCTCGAGCAGCTGCGCGGGCACACGACGGGGCTGGCGGTGCCGCACCTGGCGGTCGATCTCCCGGGGGGCGGGGGCAAGGTGACGTTGCAGCCCGAATATGTGGTGGAGCGCGGGCCGGGGCAGACGGTCTTACGGAACTACAAGGGCGAGCGGTACGTGTACCCGGAGCCGGCAGAGACCGACTGTTCGTGCCCGTACGACGAGAAGTGGGTCAGCCGGGCGCTCACGACTTCTTGAACTGCACGAGGTCCCACCGGTTGCCGTAGAGGTCGAGGAAGACGGCGACCGTGCCATAGGGCGCTTCTTTCGGCTCACGGGCCCACTGCACGCCGCGCTCGGTGTAGGCGCGGTGGTCGCGCCAGAAGTCATCGGTCTCGAGGAAGAGGAAGACGCGGCCACCGGCCTGGTCGCCGATGAAGGCTTCTTGCTCGGGGGTCGATGCGCGGGCGAGCAACAGCGAGGTGCCGCGCGCGCCGGGCGGAGCAACGAGCACCCAGCGTTTGTCTTGCTCAGGCTGATGTTCGTCGGCGAGGAGCTCGAAGCCGAGCTTCTGCGTGTAGAAGGCGATGGCCTCGTCGTAGTCGCGCACGAGAACTGCGACGTGGGCGAGCGACTGCGCCACTACTTCTTCTTGCCGCCGCTCTTCTTCGAAGAAGAGTCGTCGAAGCCGCCGCTGCCGGTGCCCATGCCAGCGGCCTCGGCCTGATCGTTCTGGGCGTCGGGGGGGAGGCCCTTTTCGACGACGATGCCGCCGCCCGAGTTGTTGTTCTCTTCGAGGGTGACGGGGTTGCTGTCGCTGAAGCCGCGCTGAATCGGGATCTCGCCGTTGCCGGGCTGCGCCTTCTGCTCGGCGGCCTTCTTGGCCTCGACCTCTTTCTGATCGAGCAGGGCGCGCGCGTTGTTGGTCGCGGTGCGATCAGACAGGCTCATCTTCGCCTCGTAGCGGGCGAACTCTTTGGGGTCGACGTTGTTCTTCTCGAGCACGGCGTTTTCGGCGGCGCGCTGCTCGCGAATCATCTCGCGACGCTCGTCTTGGCTGAGCTCGGTCGACTTCTTGTTGCCGTACTTCTTCGCGATGTCGGCCATCGCGGTGTCACGGTCTTTCTGGACCTTCGCGGCCTTCTCGGGGTTCAGGTCATCGGCCCCTAAGGCCAGCAGCGCGAGAGCGAGAGCGACCATGCCGGGAAGATAACTAGTTCTTGCAGCTCGAGCAGCTGTCGGTGAACCGGGCGCAATCTTCCTGCGAGGTCACACACTTGGTCTGAAAGTCGTTGCGCTCGGCCTTCTTGCTCGCGATGTCGCACACCTTGCCCGACGTGCCGCAGGCGTCGCTCTTCATGCTGCACCAGTCGTCGCACTTCATGTCTTGCGAGGCGCGGGCGCGCAGCTCTTCGAGCTTCGCGGAGTACTGGTCCATACGCTCGTCGTCGGTGCCGGAGACATTTTCGGGGACGTTCTTGGGGC
>JAEUJP010000915.1 GCA_016793725.1 Myxococcaceae bacterium
ACGGCAGCATCTCGAGCACGTACTTCTTGCCCTTGGGGCCGGGGCGGCCGGCGGCGAACGCGTTGGTCGACTCCCAGCGCTGCTGCCACTTGGGCTCAAGCTCTTTCGGCTCGTACTTCTCGTTCATGGTGGGGTCGCTCATAAGAGATGACGCCCTGGCAGGGAAGTTCCGACAACGCTGGGAGTGTGGGAAAAACGGCCCCTGCGCATGGGGTCGGAAGACGCTGCCGTGCTGTTGACGCTCGCGTTCGACGACGTGCGCGAGTTTCAGCTGCAATGGGAAGGGGTCATCTCTCACGGCAGCTGCTTCGTGCCGTGGCCGCGCCCGCTGCCGTCGGAGCACCCGGTGAAGCTGCACGTCATCGTCGTGGGGGCCGGCACCACCGACGTCGACGCGACGGTCGACTTCAACGACGTCGACTCGTTCGGGCGAAACGGCTCGCTGCTGAAGCTGAAGGCCGAGGCGATCGAGAAGCTGAAGGTGCTGGCCGAGAGGGCGCTCGCCCCACCCCGCCCGTCGGCGCCGACGCCGCTCTTGCTGAAGGAGGTGACGAAAGACCTGCCGGTGCCGCCGCCGCCCGAGCCCGTCGCGCCATCACCGTGGAAGGCGTCGTCGCTCGCGCTCGACAACCTCGCGCTCGACCTGCCGCCCATCGAGAAGATCGCGCCGCTCATCATCACGGGCGAAGAGCTGCCGCCAGAAGAGGCAAAGGCAGAGCAGCCGGCTCGACCGCCGCCGCCATCACCGCCATCACCGCCATCACCGCCATCACCGCCATCAGCGCCATCACCGCCATCAGCGTCGCAGCCTGAACGAGCGCCAGAGCCCGAGACGCCAAAGCCCGTCCCTGTCCCCGTCCCCGGCCCCGTCCCCGTCCCCGTCAGTGAAGAACCGGCAAAGCGTGAACCCCCACCGCAGAGCCAGACGGCGGCGATGCCAGTCGTCAAGACCCTCGAAGCGGGCACGCTGCTCGACAACCGCTTCCAGATCGAATCGCACATCGCGACGGGCGGCATGGGCGACGTGTACCGGGCGCAGCACGTCTTCTTGAAGCGGCCGATCGCGCTGAAGCTGCTGAAGCAGGCGCTCGCGACCGACCCCGAGATGTGGGCCCGCTTCCAGCGTGAGGCCGAGCTCATCAGCCAGCTCGAGAGCCAGCACATCGTTCGCGTGTTCGACTTCGGGCGCACGTCGAGCGGCGAGCCGTTTCTCGCGATGGAGTTCGTGCAGGGCACCACGCTCGACGTGCTCGTGCAGAAAGAGGGGCCGGTCACACCCGAGCGCGCGGTCGACCTGCTGTGTCAGGTCTGCGAGGGCCTGGCCGAGGCGCACGGGCTCGGCATCATTCACCGCGACCTGAAGCCGCCGAACATCATCTTGGGGCGGCGCCGCGACGGCGCCGAGATCGCCAAGATCCTCGACTTTGGTATCGCGCGCATCGCCGACTCGCCGAGCGCGCCGCAGACGGGCGGCGCCCTCACGCAGCTCGGCGTCGTGATCGGCACGCCGGCCTACCTCGCCCCTGAGCAGGCGCTCGGTGACACGCTCGACGTACGCACCGACATCTACGCGCTCGGCTGTGTGCTCTTCGAGCTGCTCACGGGGCGCCCCCCGTTCGTGGCCGACAGCCTGCAGAAGCTCGTCTCGGCGCACCTCAAAGACACGCCCCCCTCGCCCATCGCGCTGCGCAAAGAGGTGCCGCCCGCGCTGTCTGAGGCCGTGCTCAAGGCGCTCGCCAAAGACCGTGCGCACCGCTTTCAAGACGTGAAAGAGCTCGCCGTCGCGCTCAAGAAGAGCATCGAGAAGGCCGCGGCGATTCCCGGGGCGTTCGACGACTGGCCACCGGCTGACGCCGTACCGCCTCCGCAGCCCGACGTGTGGCCGCCGCCCGACGCGGCGCCCGCTCCACCGCCCCCTCCACCCTCGGCGCCGTGGCCGCCGCCGCCCGAGCCGCAGAGCGTGCCACCGCCGGTGAAGCCCGAGGTGAATTCGTTCTTCGCGTTCGACACGGGGAAGATGCAGGTTCGCGCGGCGGAGCCCGCGGCCGCTGCTGCGCCCCACCGCCTCGAGGTCGCGCTGACGGCGCTGAAGGTCACGCTGCCCGCGCAGCTCACGCAGACCATGGTGGCGCAGCGCTCGGCGCTCGACGCGGGCAGCCGAAAGCTGGTGATGCTGCACGTCGAGGTCTTGCGCGCCGCGGCCGAGTCAGGGGCGCGCGCCACTGCCCTGGCGCGCGCCATCGGCATCGGGCTCGACCACGAAGGGGTCGTCGACGCGCTCGATGAAGACGGCGTGACGTTCATCTTCCACGGTGAAGACGTGCTCGTGCCGGGTGTTCGGGCGCTCTACGCGGCGCTGTGCATGCGCGAGTCGATCGCCGACGCCGTGCCGGGCGCGACCGTGCGCGCCGCAGCGGTGTTCGGCAGGGTGACGCTCGGCGAGAGAGACGAGCCCATCGGGGGCGACCTGGCGATGCGCGCGCGCACGCTGGCCGCGAAGGCCGCGGCGGGGAAGATCGTCGCCGACCGCCAGATGGCGATCGACGTACAAGACGTGGTGACGGTGGCCGAGGCGGGCTCCGAGGTGGTCGACGTCGGCGACCGCAGGCCGGTGCTGCACAACGTGACCACGCTGTACGGGCGCGACGCGGTGTTCGCCTCGCTCGACAAGCGGCTGACCTCGCTGAGCCAGGGCATCGTGGCCCCGGTCATCGTCACCGGTGAGGCGGGCGCGGGGCGCACCACCGTCGCCCAGGAGCTCAACGTGCGCGGCCGCCATCAGCAGGCCGTCGTCGGCATCGCGCGGGGCCTGGGCTCGCTGAAGGGCCAGCCGTACTCGGGCATCGGCGAGCTGCTCTGCAACGTGTGCGGCGTGCAGAAAGAGCAGCGGCTGACGAAGCTGCCGCAGGCGCTCGAGGCGCTGAAGCTGCCGCCGCCCGAGCTCGAGGCGGCGCTCGTCGTCGCGGGCATTCGCCACGTGCCGCAGCCGTTCACGCCGGGGCAGGCGGTCTACGCGCTGCGGGCGGTGCTGAACCTGGGCGCGGCGGGCCGCAAGGTGTTGCTCGTCTTCGACGGGCTCGAGGCGTTCGACCCGTACACGATCGACGCGTTTCGCGAGCTGTGCGCGCGGCCGGTGCAGCGCGAGCTCGCGGTCGGGCTGTGCGACACGGCGTTCGCGGCCGAGCGGTTTCCCCAGGTGCCGACGGTGCCGCTCACCGGGCTGCAGAGCCAGGATGCGACCACCATGATCTCGGCGTGGCTCGGCGGCGCGCGCGTGAGCGAGAAGCTGGTCGAGGTGGTGCACCGCCGCGGCCGCGGCCTGCCGGGCCTGATGATCGACTGGCTGCACATGCTGGCCGACAAGGGGCACATTCGGTTTCGCAGCGGCGCGTATGTGCTCGCGACCGAGCCGCCCTCGTGCGACGACGGTGAGCTCGCGGCCGAGCGCGTGAAGGCGCTGTGGCCCGACGCGGCGCGGCTGTTCGAGACGGTGTGCCTCGCGGGCGACTCGATCGACGGCGCGGTGCTGAACGCGGTGCTGCCGACGACGCCGCAGTCGGCCTATCAGCGGCTCGTGGGCAGCCGGCTGGTGCGCGCGCTGGGCGGCAGGCGCTGGGCGGTCGCGTCTGACCGGTACCTGCGCGTGGGGCTGCAGCACCCGTCGCAGCGGCGCACCGAACTTCGAGCGAAGCTGGGGGCGGTGCTCAGCGGCGCGCAGGCCGACCCCGCGAAGATCGCCGAGCACCTGACGGCGGCGAAAGACGCGCAGCGCGCGATGCCGCTCTGGCGCGGCGTGGTCGAGACGGCGCTGAAGCGGCGCGCTCCGCGTGAGGTGGCGACGGCGCTGCGGGGCTGGGCCGACGCGCTCGGGGTGCTGCTCGAGAACCCGCAGGCGCCGGTCGAGGTGGCGCGCGCGAAGGTCGAGACGCTGGCGCGGGCGGCGGCGAACGCGATCGCGAGCGGTGAGCCGCTCTCGGCGCGGGCCCTGGTCGACGAAGCGCAGGCGCTGGCGTCGGCGAAGAGCGTCGAGAGCCCCGAGCTGCTCTTGTCGGTGGCGCGGGTGCTGCGCAGCGAGGCCCGACGGGCCAAGGCGGCCGAGGCGCTCGACGCGGCGTTGGGGCGCAGCGCGGGCAGCCCACTCGTGGCGCTGTGTCAGGCCGAGCGCGGTGAAGCGCTCGAGGCCGAGGGCGACGTGAAGGGCGCGGCGCAGGCGTTCGCGGCGGCGCTGGCGGGGGCCGACGCGGCTCAAGAGCTCGCGCGGTGGCACGGCGAGATCGACTTTCGCGCGCGCATCGAGACGCGGCTCGCCGGGGCGCTGCTGTCGGCGAGAGACGTCGCGAAGGCGAAGGCGCTGTACACGAGCGCGCTGGCTGCGTGGCGCAAGGCGCAATACCCGTACGCCGAGGCGCGGGTGCTGGCGAACCTGGGCGCGCTGCACGTGCAGACGAAAGAGTCTGACGAAGCGGCGCGGTGCTTCAAAGAGGCGGCGGCGGCGGCGGCGCGAAGCGGCGACCTGCACTTTCAAGCGCGGCAGATGTTGAACCTCGCCAAGATCGCGAAGCGCATGGAGGCCGCGGCGGTCGCGAAGCAGGCGGCCGAGGTGGCGAAGCGCCTCGCGACACAGATCGGGTGGGAAGAGGGCAAGGCCCAAGCGCAAGCGGTGCTGTGATCTCGAGCACAAACGGCGACCTGAACGTGAACGTGAACGGTGGACCGTGAGCGAAGACGTTGACGTTGACGTTGACGACTGGCGCCGCTACCGCCGGCCACGTCGACGATCACGTCAACGGTCCACCGTTCACGTTCACGTTCGCGTCGCCGTCTGCGCTCATGGAGCGTCGCGTCGCCGTCGCGGGTCTTGGCGTCGCCGTCTGCGCCCTTAGAACTCGGCCTGCCCCGGCGCTCGCGGGTAGGGAATCGCGTCGCGAATGTTCTGCAGGCCGCAGACGTAGACGACGAGGCGCTCGAACCCGAGGCCGAAGCCGGCGTGCGGCACGGTGCCGTAGCGGCGCAGGTCGCGGTACCACTGGTAGTGGTCGGGGTTGAGCTTCATCTTCGCCATGCGCTTGTCGAGCAGGTCGAGCCGCTCTTCGCGCTGGCTGCCGCCGATGATCTCGCCGATGCCGGGGGCGAGCACGTCCATCGCGGCGACCGTGCGCTCGTCTTCGTTCATGCGCATGTAGAACGCCTTGATGGCCTCAGGGTAGTTCATCACCACCACCGGCCGGCCCACGTGCTTCTCGACCAGGTACCGCTCGTGCTCGGTCTGCAGGTCGGCGCCCCACTTCGGCGCGTACTCGAACTTCTGGCCCGACTTCTCGAGAATCTCGATCGCCTTCGTGTAGTCGATGCGCTCGAAGCTCGACCCCACGAACTGCTCGAGCCGCGTCACCACCGACTTGTCGTGGCGCTCGACGAAGAACTTCAGGTCGTCTTGCCGCTCGTTCAGCACCGCCTTGAACACGTACTTCAAGAAGTCTTCGGCGAGCTGCGCGTCGGCCGCGAGATCGGCGAACGCGATCTCGGGCTCGATCATCCAGAACTCCGCCAGGTGGCGCGCCGTGTTCGAGTTCTCGGCCCGAAACGTCGGCCCGAACGTGTACACCTTCGACAGCGCCAGACAGTACGCCTCGACGTTCAGCTGCCCGCTGACCGTCAGAAACGTCTCTTTGCCGAAGAAGTCTTTGTGAAAGTCGAGCTTGCCCTTGTCGTCGCGCGGCAGGTTCGAGAGGTCGAGCGTCGAGACGCGGAACATCTGGCCCGCGCCCTCGGCGTCGCTCGCCGTGATGATGGGCGTGTTCACCCACACGAAGCCCTGCTCGTGAAAGAAGCGGTGAATCGCCTGCGCGATGCAGTGGCGCGTGCGTGAGATGGCGCCGAACGTGTTCGTGCGCGGCCGCAGGTGCGCGACCTCGCGCAAGAACTCGAGCGTGTGCTGCTTGGGCTGCACCGGGTACGTGTCGGGGTTGTCGACCAGGCCGAGCACCTCGACCTTCGTCGCCTGCACCTCGACGCTCTGGCCCTTGCCCTGCGACTGCACCAGCTGGCCCGTGCAGATGACCGAGCAGCCCGTCGACAGCTTGAGCACACCGTCGGCGTAGTTCGGCAGGCTCGACGGAGCCACCACCTGCAGCGAGTCGAACGCCGAGCCGTCGTTCACCGCCAGAAACGAGAGCCCCGCCTTGGAGTCGCGGCGCGTGCGTATCCACCCGCGCACCGTGAC
>JAEUJP010000927.1 GCA_016793725.1 Myxococcaceae bacterium
TCGGCTCGACGGGGCGCGCGACGACCTGCAGGTTCGCGACCTCGTCGAGGCTCTTGCCGGTCGCGGCGGCGAGCTCGTCGGCGGTCGGCTCGCGGCCGAGCTCGTGCTCGAGCTTCGCGGTGGCCTTCTTCACCTTGTCGGTGTCTTGCCGGAGCCTCCTGGGCAGCGGGTCCATCGCGCGCAGCTCATCGAGCACGGCGCCGCGCACGCGGTACTCTGCGAACGTCTCGAAGTTCACGTCGCGCGACGGGTCGAACCGCTGGGCGGCGGCGATGAGGCCGAGCGCGCCGGCGCTGAACAGCTCGTCGGCGCTGACGGCCCCGCCGGTGCGGGCGGCGACGCGGCGGGTCACGCGGTCGATGAGCGACTTGTGCTTCACGATCAGCGCTGACTCGTCTTCGGGCGCTTCGAGGTATGCGGCTGCCGAACGGTGCATGGTGGTTTCCTGTCGAGGGCCTTCAGCCGGCGACCACGGCGGGCGCGTTCTGCGCCTGGTGCGAGTCTTTGAAGAGGCGACTCCAGAGGAGCTTCATGCCGCCGTCGAGGCTGTACGGAGGCGGCTCGCTGAACAGCTGGTGCGCCGTCGCGTTGAGCGCGCGGCTCGCGGGCGAGTTGGGGAAGGACATGACGATGGGCTGCTGCGCCATGACCGAGCGGTGCACGTTCTCGTCGCGCGGCACCCAGCCGAGAAAGCGGAGCTTCACGTCGAGGAACCGCGACGCCACGTTCGACAGCTTCTGGAAGATGTCTTTCGCCTGGCCGTCGTTCGGCGAGCAGTTCACGACCACGTTGAAGAAGCGCGTGCCGGCCTGCAGCGACAGCACCTTCACCATCGCGTACGCGTCGGTCAGCGACGTCGGCTCGGGGTTCACGACCAGCAGCGCCTCTTGCGTCGCGCCGATGAAGAAGACGACGTTGTCGCCGATGCCCGCGCCGGTGTCGACGAGCACGAGGTCGACCGAATCTTCGAGCTGCTCGAGCGCCGTGACGAGCTTCAGCTTCTGCGCGTCGTCGAGCCGCGTGAGCGACTGAATGCCGCTGCCCGCAGGCAGCACGCGCACGCCCTCGGGGCCGGTCGCGATGACCTCTTGAATGGGCATGCCCCACTCGAGAACGTGGCCGAGGTGGTACTGCGGCTTGATGCCGTAGAGCACCTCGACGTTCGCGAGGCCCAGGTCGGCGTCGATGATGAGCGTGCGCATGCCGGCGCGCGACGCGAGCACCGCGAGGTTCGCCGAGATGTTCGACTTGCCGACGCCGCCCTTGCCGCTCGCCACGCCGATGACGCGCAGAGGGCGCTTCGTCTTGTTCATCATCTCGCGGAGTCCGATTGCCTGGTCCATATGGGTTCGTTTTCCTTTTCGAAGGCTTTCAGCTGCGGGTGACTGGCGGTGAGCCGATGAGGAGCTCGACGAGCTCGGGGGTCGATGGTGCGCGAATGTCTTCAGGCACGCGCTGACCGTCGGTGATTGCAACGATCGGGCGAGACAGGCGAAACGAGGCCGACAAGAAGCTGGCGGGGCACGCGGCCTCGTCGAGCTTGGTGAGCATGAGGCGCTCGGGCGCGAGGTGGCGGTAGCGCTCGACGACGGCGGCGAGATCTCTCGGGCCCGCGGCACACGAGACGACGAGGTGCAGCTGCGCGCCGGCGATGCTGCGCACGAGCTCGGCCTGCTTCTGCACGGCCTTCGGGTCGTTCGAGCCGGCGGTGTCGATGAGAATGAGGTCGACACGGCTGCACTGCGCCACGGCCTGCTCGAGCTCGGCGCGGCTGCGCGCCACGAAGCTCGGCACCTTCATGATGGCGCCGTAGTGGCCGAGCTGCTCGCTCGCGCCGATGCGAAAGGTGTCGATCGTGATGAGCGCGACCTTCTGGCCGGCCTCGATGGCGCGCGCCGCGATCTTGGCGAGCGTCGTCGTCTTGCCGACGCCGGTCGGGCCGACGAGGCCGATGATGCGGCGGCGATCAGGCAGCCACGGCGCGCGGCCGGCGAGCACGCGCTCTGCGAGCACGTCGCGCAGCGCCGACATGATGTGCGTCGCCGTCTGCTTCGGCGCCCGCTCGATCGCCTGCGCGATGACGTCGCGGGCCAGGTCTTCTTCGATGCCGCGGTTGAGCAGGTGTTTCGTCAGCGCCTCGGCGGCCGACGGCAGCGACGGCGCCGGCGACGGCTCTCGGCGCGTCTGCAGCTGCTGCATGGCCTTCAGCTCTTCGCGCAGCAGCGCGAGCTCGTCTTTGATGCCGCGCGACGGCTGCAGGTTCGGCGGCGTCTCGTGTCTGCTCGCGATGACGGGCTCGGGCCTCTCGGCCTTCTGGGCGTACGCCTTCGCCGCCGCGGCCGGCTTCGGAGCCGGCGCCTCGTGCGGCAGCGCGGCCGTCACCTCGACCTCGGTCTTGCGAAAGAAGCCGCCCTTCACCTCGCGGGTGCCGATGATGACGGCGTCGGGCCCCATCGCCTGCTTGATGGCCTCGAGCGCCTCGCGGGTGTCGGGAGCGCGGAAGATGCGAATGGTCGCAGTCATGTCGCACCCCCGGTGCGGCGTGAGTGCGGCCTGTGCTGAGCGAGACGCGGAGCGTGGAGTCGAAGCATCATGAAAGTTGGACCTGGCCTGCGGGTTCGAGGGTCGTGCCCGGCAACAGCTCACGCGCCGACACGACCACGACGTCAGAAATGAAGCGGGAGGCGAAATCGAACAGCGGCCGCCGCAACTCTGGCGGTGCAATCACGACGCCAGGGCGGCCGGCGCCGAGCAGCGCGGCGACGTGCGTCTCGATGCCGGTGATGAGGCGGCGTGCGACCTCGACGTCGGGGGCGAGCACCGCTTCGCCATCGCTCTGACCGAGCGTGCCGCGGAGCATGTCTTCGCTCTTGCGGTCGAGAACGATGGCCTTGATGGTGCCGTCGACCGAGAGGCGCGAGGTGATCTGCCGCGCGAAGCGCTTGCGCACCTGCTCGACGAGAAAGACGGTGTCTTTGCTCTTCGGCGCGGCGTCGGCGACGGCCTCGAGCACGGTGCGCAGGTCGCGCACCGAGAGGCCTTCGCGCAGGAGCCCCTTCACGACGCGCACGAGGTCGCCCAGGCCGACGACGGCGGGGATGGTGTCTTCGACGAGCTTGGGGGCCTCTTTCGAGACGAGGCCGAGCAGCTCCTGAACTTCCTGACGGCCGACGAGCTCGTGGGCGTTCTTGCGAACGAGCTCCGAGAGGTGCGTGGTGACGGCCGAGGCGCAGTCGACGACGGTGTAGCCGCGACCTTCGGCCTCGCTGCGCTGGGCGGGCTCGACCCACACCGCGGGGAGCCCGAACGCCGGGTCGGTCGACGCGATGCCGTCGAGCTGCGGCGCCGCACCTTCGGGGTTGAGGCAGAGCAGGCGATCGGCCCACGCCTTGCCGCGGGCGAGCTCGACGCCGCGCAGCACCAGGCGGTATTCGTTCGCGTCGAGGCGCAGGTTGTCGCAGAGGTGCAGCGCGGGCAACACGATGCCCATCTCTTTCGCGACCTGCTTGCGCAGCGCCGTGATGCGGCCCGGCACCTCGCCGCCCTTCTCGGGGTCGATGAGCGGGAGCAGCGCGTACCCGACCTCGAGCGACAGCGCGTCGAGCGCGAGCATGTCTTGCGGGCGGTCGGCCTTGTCGCCCTTCTTGCCGGCGGCGTCGGCCGCAGCGGCCTTCGGCTGCGGCGCCCTCTCGGCGGCCTCGGCGCGGCGCGACAGAATGAACGCGACCGCGGCGATGCCGAGGAAGGGAACCGCGGGCAGGCCCGGCACGAGCGACATGACCGCGAGCACCGCCGACGAATAGCGAAGCGCGCGCGGGCTCTTCACGAGCTGGCCGCCGACCTGGCTGCCGAGGTCTGCGCCGGCCGCGCGGGTGACGAGCACGCCGGCCGCGGTCGAGACGAGCAGGGCCGGCATCTGCGACACGAGGCCGTCGCCGACCGTGAGCAGCGTGTACGTCTCGGCGGCCTGCGCGAGCGAGTTGCCGTCGCGAACGACGCCGGCGAGGAAGCCGCCGACGATGTTGATGCCGGTGATGAAGAGGCCGGCGACGGCGTCGCCGCGAACGAACTTGCTGGCGCCGTCCATCGCTCCGAAGAACTCGGTCTCGCCCTCGAGCGCCTTGCGGCGAAGCTTGGCCTCGGCGTCGGTGATGATGCCGGCGGCGAGGTCGGCGTCGATCGCCATCTGCTTGCCGGGCAACGCATCCAACGTGAAGCGGGCGGCGACCTCTGAGATGCGGCCCGAGCCCTTGGTGATGACGCTGAAGTTCACCACCAGCAGAATCATGAAGATGACGCCGCCGACGATGAGGCTGCCGCCGACGGCGAAGCGCCCGAACGCCTCGATGACGTGACCGGCCGCCTGCGGGCCCTCGCCACCATGCAGCAGCACGAGGCGCGTGGTGGCGACGTTGAGTGCGAGACGAAACAGCGTCGTGACGAGCAACAACGACGGGAAGACCGAAAACTCCTGCGCCGACTTGAGGCCGAGCGCGACGAGCAGCATCAGCACCGACAGCGCGATCGAGACCGCCAGCATCGCGTCGAGCACCGCCGGGGGGAGCGGCACGATCAGAATGCCCAGCACCCCGAGCACGGCCACCGCCATGACGGCTTCGGCTGAGATGGGTGAGGTACGCGTCACGCCAGGGCCGTTGTGCAACGGCCTTGCCGAAGCCTGACGCCATCACTTTGACGCCGCCTACAGTGTGGTCTTCGCCCGCCATGCCTCGAGGGCACGGGCTTCTGCCTGGGGGAAAGAGGCCGCCAGGGCACTTCGCGCGGGTAGCGGCGAGAAGCCTGGGTGAACTTTGACGGGTCGTTTTTGAACCACCCGCCGTGAGTCTGACGCCGTCGGGGTCGGCGACGGCGAGGCGACGACGACGCTCGGGGGTTGGGTTTCGGGTCACGTGCGAGCTGCCGCATCGCACCGACAGGGTCATCGGCACGCAGCGCGGCCAGATGAAGGCGCTCGACGCTCATCGGTCTGCCGCCAGTCGCTTGACGTGGGCTTCGCGTCGGCCCGACAGACGCGTACACCCCATGGCCCTGGGTCTCCCGTAAGCTTCCGAATCGCATGAATGACGAGCAGCTCCGCGCGCTGCAGCGAGAGGCCCAACGCCTGGAGACTCGACAGGGCGGCGACCGCGTCGAGCGCGTCAGCCCGCCGGCCGCACGTTCTACCGAGAGCTTCGCCGCCACCCTCACGCTCTTCACGGGCATTCAGGCCGGCCCGTTCACCATGCTCGTGGGCATGGGCACGTTCTGCGCCGCCATCGGCGCGGGCCTCTGGCGCGACCACCCGGGCAGCGTGCAGTTCACGCTCATCGCCGGCCTCCTCGGCCTCATGGGCCTCGCCGGGTGGACCTTTCTTCTCATCGCCGTCGTGAAGTGGCTCGGCTTCCGCGGCTGGCGTTCGAAGCTGCCGTTCCCCCTCACCGGCGACGGCTGGGAGCAGCTCGCTTCGACCCGCGATGACCACCGCTGGTTCGACACCCGCCTCGAGGTGGTGCTCGAAACGAGCGCCTCCGAGAACGTGCGCACCGGCACCGCCGCGATGCTGCGCATCTTCTGCACCCAGGCGAACGCCTCGCAGTACACGCTCAAGCGCGGCGCCCTCGCAGCGTGGAAGGCCGGCGGCCTCGTCGCCAGCGGTGACGCCGGAGCGCGCGTCGCGTGGAAGCTCTACCGCTTCATCGCGAAGGCGCTGCCCCCGCTCGGCGCCGTGAAAGAGGTGCGGCTCACTGTGACGCGCTCGTTCACCGCGTCGCCGGAAGATAACGAGCCGTAGTGGCCGTATAAGGGTGCCCATGGGCATCGAAGTGCAGCCACACGGCGACGTCACGCTCCTGCGCATCAAGGGCGGCCGCGCCAACGCGATGTCGGTCGACCTGCTGAAGCAGCTCGAAGGCGCGTTCGCCGACGTCGCCCACGACAAGGGCGCGAAGGCCGTCGTGCTCACCGGTGACGGCAACGCGTTCAGCGCCGGCCTCGCCCTGCCCGACCTCATCGCCCTCGACCGCCCCGCCATGCGCGACTTCATCGCCGCGTTCGAGCGCTCGATGCAGCGCGTGCTCACCACCCCGAAGCCGGTCGTGGCTGCGCTCAACGGCCACGCCATCGCCGGCGGCTGTGTGCTCGCCCTGATGTGTGACGCCCGGCTCGCGGCGCAGGGCGGCGCGAAGGTCGGCCTCAACGAGGTGCAGCTGGGCATCGGCCTGCCGTCGCTCGTCATCGAGCCGCTGCGCGCGCGCGTGCCGGCGTCGTCGCTGCTGCCGGTCGCGTACGAGGGTCGGCTCTTCGGCGTCGACGACGCCCACCGGCTCGGCCTGCTCGACGCCGTCGTGCCGGCCGCCGAGCTCGAGGCCATGGCGCTCGCGCGCGCGAAAGAGCTCGGCAAGGCGCCGCAGGCCTTCGCTCAGATCAAGCAGGCGCTCTTGCGACCGGTGCTCGAGGCCATCACGCGCAACGCGCCCGCCGACCGCGAAGCCTGGCTCGACTCGTGGTTCAGCCCCGAGGCGCGCCGGCTGCTCGAGGCGGCCGTCGCGAAGCTCACGAGCCGCGCATGAGGGTGCTGCTGCTCGGCGCCGGCCGCGGCGAGGCGACGTGCGGCATTCTGTACCTCGCTTCGTACCTGCGCCGAAACGGCGTCGAGGCCGTGGTGAGGTTGTGGGACGACGACGAAGACCCGCGCGCGATGAAGCGCTCGCTGAAAGCGCTGCTGACGCACGTGAAGCCCGGCCTCGTCGGCATCTCGCTCAAGTGGTTCAACCACCTCTCGCGCGGCCTCGAGCTCGCGCGCGCGGTGAAGGCCATCGACCCCGAGGTTCGGGTCGTCACCGGCGGCAACAGCGCGTCGTACTTCTGGCGCGAGCTGTCGAAGACCGGCGCGTTCGACGACATCGTGCTCGGCGACGGCGAGAAGCCGCTGCTCGGCCTCGCGCGCGGCGACCGCGACGTGCCGAACGTCGTTCGCAACGGCAGCGCGCCGCCCATCACGTACGTGCAGAGCGTCGCGAGCACCGACGTCTACTACTCGGGGTTCGACGAGCTGTTCTTGAGCGGCCTCGACGCGAGCTCGTTCTCGGGCTGGGTTCAGCCCGGCAAGGGCTGCAGCGAGAACTGCGTCTACTGCGGCGGCACCCGCGGCATGGAGCAGGGCTCGTTCGGCCGCCCCACCTCTTTTCTGCGGGCGCCCGAGAGCGTGGCGCGCGACCACGAAGAGATCTCGAAGCGCACCTGGCAGCTGCGCTACGACTTCGCCGGAGGCACCGCCGACTTTCTCGGGCGTGCATGGGCCGGCTTCGACCTCAAGCGCCACTCGGCCACCTACTTCTTGTGGGGCGTGCCGCCGCGCTCGCTGATCGACGCGCTCGCCGCGACGTTCGGCCGCGTCTACCTCGTGCTCGACGTCGGCTGCTTCAGCCAGACGCAGCGCCGAGAGCTCATCGGCCGGGGCCTCTTGAAGCCCTGCCCGACCGACGCCGAGCTGCTCGACGCCGTCGCCGCCTGTCGCGAGCACCCGAACCTCACGCTCGAGGTCTGCGCCATCGCCGGCCTGCCGCACACGTCGAGAGCAGCGCTCGCCGAGGAGCTGCCCCTCGTCGAGAAGCTGCTCGAGCTGGGCTGCGACGTCGGCTGCCAGCGCCTCGAGTGTCAGCCCGGCGCGCTCGTCACGCGGCACCCCGACCGGTTCGGCATGGTCGCAGACGCTTCGACGTTCGACGGCTTCGTGAAGTGGTTCGCCGAGCGCGGTCACGACAGCTCGGGCGCGTTTCCCATGATTCGGTTCGCGGACGCGAAGCTCGAACGGGCCGTCGAGCGGGGGTTCGAGGCGCTGTACGAGCGCATTCAGAAGGAGCCGGAAGGCTTCGGCGCGAAGACGAAGCTCATCAGCAGCGTGGTGTCGCGACAGACGCCGACGCTCGGCGAGTGGCTGGGCGCGTGGCGCGTGCCGGCGAAGCTCGCGGGCGAGCGGCTCACGGTGCTGCGCAGCGAAAACGGCGGCGGGCTCGCGTGCGCTCCGAAGCTGAAGGGGTTCGACGACCCGCTCGTCGAGTCGGGGCCGGCCGCGACCGGGCTGCTCGCGGCGCTCGAGACGTTCGCGAAGCCGGCGCGCGCCGACGCGGCCCCGCGCGAGCTCGTCGAGGGCTTGCTCGCCGGCGGCTTCTTGAAGAAGGTGAGCGCGTGAGGCCGGACGCAGAGGGAAAAGTCGACCTGCGGGTGGGATTCGTAAACGGCAAAAGACGTGTTACAGGCCCCGCCAGCAATGGCATTCGATGAACGTCCTGCAAAGCTGCGTTGGCCCAGGTCACAGAAGTTCGTTCTGTCTCAGCGGGGTACCGAGGCCGAGAGCCAGTACCGCGAGCTGATCATCGCGTCGCGTGAAGCCTCGGGCCGTGCGTCGTTCGATCAGGCCCGTGCGACGTGGGCGGGCACGTACCAGCTCGAAGCCGACGACGGCCTGTACCTCGCCGAGGTGAAGGCCGGCGCGGCGACGATGCCGAAGCTGATCGCGGCGCTCGAGACGTGCGGCAAGACCCGCCCCGACGCCATCAAGGCGATCGAGCGGCTGGTCGATGCGGGCTACATCGCTCCGGCGACCTGAGGGCTGAGCGGCCACAGTGAAGGCTCGGCCCTGCAGCCGAAAACCCACGTCATGTGCGGTCGTGTGACATTGCGGCGGGCTTCGGCCTTACGTGCGCAGATCTGCTGAGGTTCGCCGGGGCATCACACTTGCGATGTCATTCGGCATGACCGTTCACAACAAGCCTCCCCCGATTCGTACGACGTCTCCCCGCACCGAGCGCAGCGACGGTCGCGCGCAGGTTCGCGACCACCGCAACCAGGTGCGCGATCACCGCAGCGAGCGCACCGAGCGCCGCGAGAACCGGTGGGAGCGCGGCGACGACCGCCCGCGCTCGCTG
>JAEUJP010000928.1 GCA_016793725.1 Myxococcaceae bacterium
CGTACCTCGACGCTTTCTTGCAGCTCGTGTACTCGCCGACGCGCACCGACGCGCTGTTCAGCGTGGTCTACGACGAGCTGCGCTTCGACCGGTTCCGCTTCGATCGGGCGACGGTCGACCAGCTGATGATGCGCTTGCCCGGCGCGGTCGCGATGTGCATGGGCGCGTTTCGCTGCAACGACTGGCGCACGTTCATTCTCGAGGGCTTGCTGACGGGCGAGATGTTCCTCTGCCCGCCGACGTCGGGGCAGACCGAGGCGCAGCTGCTGACGAACCTGCCCTACGGCGACTACTACTGCGTCGAAGACATCGCGGCGGCGCTGCCGGCGGTGGCGGTGAACGGCACGGTGCCGGCGCTGCTGAACCTGAGCGCCACGCACTCGAACGGCTGGTCGCGGCGCAACGGGCTGCGCGTCATCGGCCGCTTCGGCGAGCGACCGATGGGCGACGCGGCGCGAACGATGGTGGTGAGCACCCACGCGACCGCGGTCACGACGGGAGCCGAGGCGCGGCTCGCGAGCGACCTGCACCGCGACGTGCTCGCCGACGCCATCTGGATCCTCGACTCGTTCTTCCTGCCGTACTTCGCGATGCAGCCCGAGCTGCAGGCGATCAGCGCGAACATGGCGATGGACGACGACATTCGTTTCCGCGCGATGGCAGCGATTCAGCGGCTCATCTACTCGAAGAGCGGGCTGCTCCCCTCGGGCGACGTCTCGTTCATCGTGTCGTCGCTCTCGTCCGACGACGGCTGGGTGCGCGCCGAGGCGGCGTACATCTGCGAGGCGCTGCGCAACGATCAGCTCGACGGCTCGATTCGCATGCAGCTCGTGAGCGCACTGCAGGCCCGCTACGCGGTCGAGACGTTCTTCACGGCCCGCGTCTACGAGGCCCGCGCGCTCGACCGCTTCAACGGCTCGATGCTGCTCGCGTCGCTGAGGGCCGAGTTCGAGACGCAGCACCTCGGCAACTTCGCCGACGGCGGCACGCTGATGATCCGCTCGGGGCTCGACGCAGGCCACCTGCCCGGCTTCCTCCAGATGATGGCCGACGAGCGCAGCGCGTTCTTCGACATTCTCGGCCCCACGTTCACCACGCCCGTGCCCGGCGACACGAACGCGTCGATGACGCTGATGCTGTTCGCGAACCCGACCGCATACCAAGACTACATGAGCGCGTTCATCGGCTACGGCGCGAGCGCCGGCGGCCTGTACCTCGAAGATCGCGCGACGCTCTACACGTACGAGCGCAGCCCGGCCCAGAGCACGTACACCGTGCAGGAGCTCATCAAGCACGAGCTCGGGCACTACCTGCAGGGCCGCTACGTCTACCCCGGCCTGTGGGGCGCGCCCGGCTACCACGACCAGCCGAAGGGCTGGGCTGACGAAGGCTTCGCTGAAGTTCTCGGAGGCCTCAGCTTCGACGGCGGCACGTACACGATTCACGGCCGGCCACTTCAGGTCGGCCGCATCTGCGCGTCGATGCCCTTCCGCACGATCCCCTCGCTCATCGCTCAGCGCACCGGCTACGACCAGGCCGGCGTCTTCGACTACGACAACGGCTGGGCGCTGAACTGGTTTCTCTTCGTGCGCCGCAAGCCGCAGGCGGTGAACCTGTTCACGTCGCTGCGAAACAACACGTACACGCAAGGGAGCTTCGCGACGATCGCCGGCGTGCCGATGACGACGCTGCAGACCGACTGGCACGCCGAGCTGTCGCAGTGGTGCACGACCGGTGGCCCTCCGGGGCCGGGCGGCGCGCCGCCGCCGCTGCTGACGCCGCTGCCGGCTGCGAGCCGGAGCCCGTGCCGTTCGGTCGAGCGCCTGACGTCAGCGCCGCCGCCGGGCCCGCCGCAGCGCTGAGGCAAGCACGCACAGCGCGGTGACGAGCGGCGCGCCAGCGCTCGAGCAGCCGCCGGTGAGCCGCTCGCCGTGCGGCTGCATCGCCGTGGCGCCACCGCCGGCCGTCACGCCGCCGCCGGCCGTCACGCCGCCGCCGGCCGTCGCACCGCCGCCCGCCTGACCACCACCGCCCGCCGTCGCACCGCCGCCCGCCTGACCACCACCGCCCGCGGCGCCGCTGCCCGCATCGGGAACGCCAGCATCGACGACGGGCGTGCCTGCGTCAGTGGGAGCCGGCGGCACGTACGTGCCACCCGGCGAGACGAGCGTCACCGTCACGCGCAGATCGGTGGGCATGTACATCGCAGCCACCGAGGCCGCGACGTTGTCGGGCGACGGCTTGTTGTTCATCGTGTCTTTCAAGATCAGCGCGACCTTGCGCGTGCCTTGAGCCCAGTCGACGAGGCTGTACTGGTAGAAGTTGGGGAAGCTCGTCGTCCACTCGTAGATGCCGGGCGTGGTGTACGTCGGCGACTGGTTCGTGCACGCGTAGTTCGGCGTCGCCTCGAAGCAGATCTGGAACTTCGTACCGACCGTGGTCGGCTTCGTGAACACCTCGAGCCGAACGACCGCGGTGCCGTGCGAGTAGTCGACGGGTGAGACCCAGTTCGCGGGCGTACCGGGCAGCGGGTTCAAGCGCAGGTGCGAGTCGGTCGTGGTCTGCCCCGAGTGCGTGTAGGTGACCTCGGTCACCACCACCTGGGCCGCTGCGGCGGGTAGCGAGCACAGCGCGACGCCGAGGAGCGAGCAGCCGATGCGCACGGCCACAACGGTACGCCGCTCAGCTCACCGTGTCACTTCGCGGCATCGCGCGCTTCGTCGGCCCACACGCCTTCGGGGAAGTCGCGCAGGTAGGCGGTGTACTCGAGCTTCGCGCGCTCGGGCTTCGAGCGGGTCGAGTAGCAGCGCGCGCGAATGATGCGAACACGGGCCTTGATGCCGGCGCTGTCGGTGCGCTCGAGCAGCTCGGCGAGGCGGGGCAGCTCGGACTCGCAGGTGCCCTGGAGCAGCGAGTTGCTGGCGCGCTCCAGTGTCTCGCGCTCGAGGTCGGCCGAGAGCGACGGCGCAGGCGCGGGTGTGGGCTTCGGAGTCGCGACCGGCGTGGGGGCGGCGGCGGGAGCCTGCGGCTGAGCGACGGGAGCGGGCTGCGCGACAGGCTGCGGCTGCGGGGCCGGCTGCGCAGGAGCGCCGATGGTGGCCCACTCGCCGGGGTCGGAGACGGGGTTCTCGGCGGGCGCCTGCTCCTTGGGAGGGGGAGGAGGCGGCAGGTCATCGCGCGGGGGCAGCTTGTACGGGGCGGCGCCAGGCACGTGCGAGGGGAAGTGGTCGCCGACGCCGACGTCGTCGACCACGTTGATCACGGGCGGCTTCTCGTTGGCCTTACCGATGGCCTCAGCGGCCGCCTGGTCGGCAAACGCCGGGAGGGACACCACAACCGCCGCAACGAGCATCATTCGTGCCTTCATGAACGTACTGGTTGCCGCGAGCCGGCGAAGCGATCACGCTGCGCAGAAAAGGGGACAGGCTACTTTTTTGCGCAACCACCATGACTGCGACCGTGCCACCGAGCGACGTTGCGCAAAAAAGTAGCCTGTCCCCTTTTCTGCGCAATGCGGGCGTGCGCTTCCCGGTGTTTCAGGCACCGATGGCAGGGGGGCCCGACTCCCCTGCCCTGGCGGCTGCCGTCAGCGAGGCCGGCGGGCTCGGGTCGCTCGGGTGCGCGTACCTGACGCCCGAGAAGATCGAACAGGCCGCCGCCGCGCTCAGGGCGCTGACGTCGAGGCCGTTCGCCCTGAACCTCTTCGTTCGCGCCGACCCACCGCGCGACGCGGCCGCCCACTCACGTGCCGCGAACGAGCTCGAGCCGCTGCGACGCGAGCTGGGCCTCGGTGCGCACCCACCTCCGCCGCGCGAGCTGCCGAACGTCGACGCGCAGCTCGAGGCTGTGCTGCGCATCAAGCCGCGCGTCTTCACCTTCACGTTCGGTGTACCGCGCCGCGAGCAGCTCGCCGCGCTGCGCGCTGCCGGCGTTCTCGTGATGGGCACCGCCACCTCGCTCGAAGAAGGTCGAGCGCTCGAGGCCGCGGGCGTCGACGCCATCTGCGCGCAAGGCTCGGAAGCCGGCGGCCATCGCGGCACCTTCATCGGCGAGCCCGAGCGATCGCTGATCGGCGTGCTCACCCTCACCCGCCAGCTCGTCACGAAGCTGCATACGCCGATCGTCGCCGCCGGAGGCATCATGGACGGTGCCGGTCTGCGCGCAGCCCTCGAGCTCGGCGCCGTCGCCGCCCAGCTCGGCACCGCGTTCATGCTCTGCCCCGAAGCCGGCACCCACGCGGCGCACCGCAAGGCCCTGCGCTCGCCAGACGCGCGCCACACGGTGGTGACGCGCGCCTTCAGCGGGCGTGCGGCGCGAGGCATCGAGAACCGCTTCACGCGAGAGGTTCAAGGGCCCGCCGCTTTTCCCCACCAGCAGGCGCTCACGGCCGAGCTGCGCGCAGCCGCCGCCGAGCAGGGCCGCGTCGATCTGATGCAGCTGTGGTCGGGCCAGAACGCGGCGCTGCTGCGCGAGCTGCCGGCCGCACAGCTCGTCGCGAAGCTCGTGCAGGAAGCCGGGCTTCAGGGTACGACGCCGGGCCCATGAGAACGATTGCCGCAGTGGTGACGCTGCTCTCTGCGTCGGTGGCGAGCGCCCAGGAAGTGGCGAAGATCTTCACCGACTCGGGGAAGCTGTACATCCGCTCCGAGAACGCTTCGTCGCTCGCGGTGGGCACCGAGCTGAACGCGTACACCGACGCGGCGGGCACGAAGGCCGCCGGCCAGGTCGTCGTGATGGAGGTCACGGGCCAGCTGGTGCGCGTGACGCTCGAAGACGACTCGGTGAAGGGCGCGAAGTACGTGCGGCTGTCGGGCGCTGCGCCGGCTCCTGCCGCTGCGCGCGCGCAGGCCGGTGCGCCGCCGCCGCCCCCTCCTCCGCCGGCGTTGCCGCCTCCTCCTCCGCCGCCGCCGCCTGCGCAGGGTAAAGCAGAGCCGGCGAGCAGCGCGCTGAACGCGGTGCTGGTGCGCGGCGGTGGGTACATTCTGGTGCGCAACGACTCGAAGACCGAATACACGCGCTGCCAGCTCACGTTCCCCGACGGGCGCTTCGCGATGCTCTCGAAGAACGTGGCGCCGGGCTACGCGGTGCAGGTGCCGTACGACGACATCAAGAAGGGCCCCGAGCTCGTCGAAGACTTCATCACCGTGAAGTGCATCGAAGGTGAGGCCGAGCTGCGCTTCAACGACCCGGGCCGGCCGAACGCGCTGAAGGGCCACGCCGAGGGCCGCGGCGGCGGCGTCGTCATCTACAACGACAGCTCGACCGACTGGACGGGCTGCGAAGTGTGGAAGCCGTACGGCACGATGTTCAAGCAGGGCGTGCTGCGGGCGAACTCGAGCGACTCGATTCGGGCGGGCTTGTTTCGGCCGCCGCCCGGCCCCGAGATCATTCGGCTGACGTGCGCGCAGGGCTCGGTGTCGAAGCCGGTGCCCTGAGCCGGCTGCGCGTCACAGCCCCACGGTCATGCCCTCGGTGGCGTGAGCGTTCTTCGCGTTCGTCTTGCCGAAGGTGACGGTGAGGCGCGAGACGTCGCCGACGTCGAGGCCGGCGGCCACGAGCTCCTGCTTCACCATCGCGGCGAGTCGGTGCACCTCGGTGACCGCCGGGCCCTGCTTGCCCTTCAGGTGCGCGAGCTCGGGCAGGTCGACGCGCACGGTGTTGTCGCCGCGGCGCTTCGCGTCTGCGAGCTTCACGGCAACGTCCTTCGCCATGGCCTTCGCGTCGACGTCGAGCGGCTGGGGGAACTTGAGCTTCAGGCCGTCGAGCTTCGACTCGTACGACTTCACGGCGTCAGCGGGCACGTCGTACTCGCCGTTCGAGTGCGTCTGCAGCTTCGGCGGCTTCTGCTTCTCGAGGCCGTGAAACTCGAGGTTGATGGTGCCGCTCACCTCGATGCCGCGCGAATCGACCTCGAGCGACGGCTTCAAGTTCACGCCGGGAAGGCCGGTGTGCTTGCGAATGAGCTCGGGCAGCAGCTCTTCGCGCCAGTGCTGAACGCCGCGCTTGAGGTCCATCACGGTCTGGCCGTTCTTCGGCGTGCTCACGGGGTTCACGTGATCGATGTGAGCGTCCATCAGGTTGCCGGGGCCGACCGAGATGTGAATCGGCTGCGGCTGCGTCGATTCGCGAATGCTGGTCTGGCCGGGGTGCATCTTCGCCATGAACGAGCCGTCGACGCCGAAGTTGGGGTTGTGCTTGATGAGCTCGTTGGTGAACGCGACGGGGTCGCGGACCTTGTACTGAATGGCGCCCGAGTTGCCGTGCACCTGGGTCTGGTAGCCGCCGGGCAGCTTCACCGGCTTCTCGCGCGCCTCTTTTTCACCGACGACCTGGGTGATGTGATCCCACATGCCGGCCTTCTCGAACTCTTTGTAGCTGGCGATCAGCGTGCCGCGCTGGCCTTCGTCGAGCGCGTTCCACACCTCGGGGGCGATCTTCTTCGAGAGCTTCTCGGGCAGCTCGGGCCACGTCGCTTTCGGTGAGAGCTTGCCTTCGACGTTCTGAATGCCCTTCCTGGCGCGCAGATCTTTCGCGCCCGCGGGGCCATCTTGAAAGCTGTCGGCGGGCTGTCGGGGAGGCGCCTTGGCCTCGGCCTCCTGCTTCGCGACGTGGTTCTCGGCGACCTCGCGCGGAGTGGGCAGCTTGACGGTTCGGGGCGCGGAGCCAGAGACAGGAGGAGCCATGGGGCCTCGTTGAGCAAGCCCCAGACCTACCGTTTGCGCCCTGGTTTCAGGCGTTTGCGCGTGACCGGCGCGGTCTGTCGCGCGACACGGGCGGCTACTTCGGAGGCGGCTCCCAGAGCTCGAGCTTGCGGCCTTCGGGGTCCATCACCCAGGCGAAGCGGCCGTACTCGGAGGTCTCGATGCCGCGCTTGTCGATCTTGGCCTTCGCCTTGGTGAGCTTCGCGATGAGCGCTTCGAGATCGTCGACGACGAGGTTCACCATGTACGGCGCCTTCGAGGGGGCGAAGTGTCTGGTCTTCTCGTCGAAGGGGCTCCAGACGGTGAAGCGCTGGTTCTTCGACTTCACGTCCCACTGAAAGACGGCGCCGCCCCAGGGCAGCACGTCGAAGCCGAGGTTCTTGCGGTACCACGCACCGAGCTTCTTGGGGTTCTTCGACTTGAAGAAGAAGCCGCCCAGACCGAGCACTTTCGCCATGCGCGGCACCGTAGTCGATCTCAGGTGAGACCGAAGCCTCGCACGAGCTGCAAGAGGCCGAGGCCGAGCGCGGCGACGGCGGCGGCGACGCGCGGGCCACGCTGGGGGCCGGCCTTGAGCGCGGGGAGCACTGCGGCGATCGCGATGACGGCGGCGAGGGCGCCGGCCGAGATGGCGACGTAGTCGCGGTAGATGAGCGCGGTGACGCCGTTCACGGTGGTCGATGAGCTCGACGTGATGTGGAACACGAAGGGGATGAAGCCGCAGACCAGCGCGGTGATGACGACCTTGCTGAGCACCTTGGGCTTTTCCGGGGCGCAGTCGGGGCAGAGCATGCCGTCGGGGGTTGAGGTGAGCTCGGCTGCGGTAAACGCTCGATTGCACTGCGCGCACGTCGACGCCATTTTCGATGCCTCCGGGTGGGTTTCACGGAAGGGCTGCGGGCTGGCGAAAGTCGCGCGCGAAGTGGTTGCTGCGGCACGATGAGGCTGTGACGCGCGACGAGGTCAGCACGAGGTCGGAGGGCGCGCTGGAAGCCGCAGAGCGCGCGCTGACGCGTGTCGAGAATGGCCTCGGCACCTCTGAGTGGTTCGCCTACGCCCGCGCGCAGACGCGCATGCCGCGGCTGCTCGACGAGGCGATTGAGCAGGTCGCGCGAGTCGACTCGGGCACGGGCGCCGGGCTTCGCGCGCGCTACGACCGCTGTCGCCGGTTGGCGAGGCGTCGGCTCGAGCGGCTGGGCTCCACCTCCGACGCGACGCGGCTCGATGACCTGCTGGCCCAGCTGGTCGCACGAGCACGACAGCTCGATGAGCTGCCGCCGATGCAATTGCCCTTGCGCGAGCTCGTCTTTGGCGCGTGCGCGCTCGGCGCACTCGTCGCTGCGCTCGCGACGTACAACACGCCGTGGCCGCGTGAGCTCGGGTTCTTCGCGATCGGTTTTGTGGTGGCCGCGTTCGCGTCACTCGCCGGCGTGAGAACCCACGAGATCGAGCGATGAGCGGCGAGTTCACGTATTCGGCTTCGATTCGATTCAAGCATCCGAAGCGCGACACGACCCTGTTCGACAAGATTGTCGGCAAGCAGCCGGGCCGGCGCTGGCGCGTCGGTGAGCAACGGTCGACGCCGAAGGGCAACCCGCTGACGGGCGTGTACCGAGAGTCGTACTGCTTCTACAAGATTGGAAAGGGCGACCGCGAAGACCTCTGCGCCTGCCTGCGCAAGATGAACCGCAGGCTTGCGCGCCACAAGCGGCGGCTCGCGGCGTGGCGAAAGCACGGCGGCACAATCATGTACTACGTCTTCTGCGTGTCCGAGAGCGGCGGCGTCTTTGGCGCTGTGTTTCCTCCGCACCTGCTCACGCAGCTCGGCAGTCTGGGAATCGAGCTCGGCCTCGAGGTCTACCCGCCGCGCCGTCAGCAGCGACGTGGCGAAGAGGCCGGCGTACGACCGTGAATACGGGTCACTCAGCCAACTGTGCGGCCACGTGACCTCAGCCGCGAGGGGGCGAGACGCCACGAAGTAGCAGCTTGGGGTCCAGCTCATGCTCGATGCGCTGGTTACCATCACCAACACCACCGGCACTGAGGCCACGCTCGTCGTGGAGCGATGGGGCATGTGTTGCCGGCTGGACACAGGTGCGACGGTCGAGGTGCGGATCACAGGCCCGGACGCGGACTCGCGTATTGAGGCAACGACTGAGGCGGGTCTGGCGACGGTCTGGGCTGGGGCGGCTGCCACTGCGAGGTGTTCCGGAGCGGAACCGCGGACCGCACCTGACGGAGGTCCGGCTATCGCGCGGGAAGTCAGCACGCGGGAGGCCATGCAACGCCACGGCGCGAGTGAGAGCTCGCGACCCGCTTGATGAGCCCAGAAACGACGAAGCCCGGTTCCGCATCTGGTGCGAAACCGGGCCTCTTCGTACTGAGCGGGAAAAGGGATTTGAACCCTCGACCCCCGCCTTGGCAAGGCGATGCTCTACCGCTGAGCTATTCCCGCGAACGACGCGGCCGTAACTACGAGGCCTCGCGCCCCTAGTCAAGCTGCTTCAGCCACTCATCCGTCGCTTCGTCGGCCGGGAAGTACGACTCGATGGCGAGCTCCTGGGCGGTCACGTCGAGCGGGGTGCCGATCGTCGTCACCATGGTGAACAGCCGGGCCTCGTGCTCGCCCAACTTCATGTGCACCAGCGACACCGGAGCCGCCGGCGCGGGCACCTGGGGCAGCTCGAGCGCGGCCACCCCGGGGTACCCCCGAACCTCATCGCGGAGCGCAAGCCGCTCTTCGTCGTGCGGGTACATCGCACACTCGTGGTCCATGCGCTCGAGCAGCAGCACTGCCACCTCGACCCAGTTCACGATCGCGGGCCGCAGGCCCGTCGGGTGCATCGTCGCGCGCAGAACGTTGCTCGCGATCTTCGGGTCCTCCGGCGCCACCGGCATGAAGCGCCGCATCATGCGCAGCGCGCCCCCGTTCATCTGCAGCACGTTCCACACGCGGTCGACCAGCAGCGCGCCGTACGGCTCCTGCTGCGCCATCAGCAGCCCGACCGCCTTGCGTATCGGCGCCATCGAGAGGCTGTCGAGCCCGCTCGACGTGTACATCGGCGCGAACCCCGCACTGCCCAGCATCACGTTGCGCTCGCGCAGGTCGAGCTCCAGCGCGCTCGAGAGCAGCAGCACCATGTCGCGGCTCGGCTTCGCCTTGCCGGTCTCGAGGCACGACAGGTGCCGCGTCGAGATCTCGGCGTCGAGCGCCAGCGTCTCTTGCGACATGCGCCGCGTCTGCCGCCAGCGCTTCAGCAAAGGTCCGAATGGGTCAGCCACCGCCCCACTCTACCGGGCCGCAATCGCCCGGCCATGACCTCGGAGGTCATGGCTTCCCTGCACGCCCGAGCGCATCTTGTCTTCACCATGCGACTCCCCATTCTCGTCATCGTCTTCCTCGCCTTCACCGGCTGGTCGTTCACCGTCGTCGCCTCTCACGGGCTCTTCGGCTTCCTCACCCTCGCCGCCCGCGAGCCGTGGGCCATGCAGATGCTCATCGATCTCGGCATCTCGCTCTTCATCGCGTGGATGTGGCTCAAGCACGACGCCAAGGCACAGGGCATCACCGCCTGGCCGTACATGCTCGGCACCGCGCTCGGCGGCAGCCCCGTCGTGCTGCTCTACCTGATTCACCGCGAGCTCAAGAAGCGCGGCACGCAGTCGCTGCGCACGACGAGCGCGTAGCGCTGCGTTTCACAAGCAGCGTAGGGTGCCTCCACTCCGGAGGCCCATGCGCCGACTCGCCCTCATCGCCGTGTTCGTTGCCGCCGCGCTCTCGAGCTGCGGCACCTCGCCGCGCTGCGACGCCACCAACTGCGCCGGCTGCTGTTCGTTCAGCGGGCGCTGTGAGCTCGGCACCGAGACGACGACCTGCGGCCAGCAGGGCAACATGTGTCAGCCGTGCACCGCCGTTCAGACCTGTACGAGCGGCGAATGTGTCGCCCGCAACCCAGGTGGCGATGGCGGCACTACCACCTGCGTCGGTGGCGGCACCGGCCCACAGCAGGGAACCGACGGCGGCGCGCGACAGGGCTACATTCAAGTTCAGCAGAACCCAGGCTTCAGGCTTGCGCTCGGTGCTTTCTACGCCGACGTCGTTCCGGGTGGCCTGCTGGCGGGCTGCACGTCGACAACAATCGGGCCCTGCATCATTCTCGACTGCCCGCTTGACGCGGGCACCGGTGGCGCGGCTCCCGTCTCGGCAGGTGACATTCAGGTGAAGATCGGTTCGGAGACCATCTCGATGACTCAGGTGGCCGCGGGTTTCTACTCAGGAAGCGCCGAAATCGGCGGGTGGTGGGCAGACACCATCACCGTGACGGCCTCCGGCAGCAGCGACGGAGGCGCTCCCGCCTTTACGGCAACCCTCACTGCGCCAGCCCGATACGAGCTCACGGCTCCGGTGCCGACGAGCGTGACGCGCGGGGCCGACCTGCCGATCGCGTGGTCGACTCGAACTCCCGACTACATTCAGCTGATCGGCGCTGGTTCCGTGCGCCCCGTCTTCTGCGTGCCCGAGCCCAGCAGCTGCAGCATGACCATCCCGGGAAATGTGACTCAGCTGCTGACCACCGGCAGTGGCGGCATCGGATTGCGCTACGAGTCGAATGTGGTCGTCACTCCGTCGGGCTGGGTCATTCGCAACATCGCCTCGGTCGTGACCGTTCACACCGTCGTGGTGCAGTAGCCGTCAGTCGCGCAGCGCATCGAGCAGCGGCTTCACCTGGGGCATGGGCCCGACTCGCTCGACCGCGAGCACCCGGCAGTACCCGCCGCCGCGGCGCACCGTGCGCTCTTCGGCGTGAAAGCGCTCGACGCCACCATCTGCCGCCGCGTAATCGAACGCCCAGCCTGAGCCCGGCACAAAGGTCGCCTCAGCCGTGAACGAGGGCGCGCCACCGTCCGGGCTCAGCCGAGCGTGCAGCTTCGCCCACACCTCGAACAGCGGAGCCGGCTCACCCCGCCCCGCCTGCACCACCGCCACCGCATCGGTCGCGCTCAGCTGCGCCTCGGCGTCGCTCGCCGCCTTCACCTCCCACGCCGCCGGCAGCGAGAGAACCCCGCCTGCGCACCGCAGCGTCGCACCGTCCCACGCCAGCGGCGGCGTCGACACCTCGCTCGAGGCCTTGGAGCGCGCCACCGCGCCGCTCGACGGCCGACAGCGCTCGACACAGCCGTCCTGCTCTCTCGAGCACACGTCGTGCGTCACCCCGGGCAGGCCGAGCTGCCGACCGACGCCCTCACGCACGCAGGTCGCATACGTGTCAGCGCAGATGCGGCGGCACTCGTCGTCGCGCGCCGTCGCCCGCGGCGCGCCGTAGATGCAGCCGGCCAACAGCAACACCAGCACCGACCGTCGCGAGGCCATCTACGGAGCGGGCGAGAAGTTGAACGGCAGCGACACCCTCACGGCGTCGGCCGGCTTGAACGGAAACACCCACAGGCGAACGACGCGCTCGATGCACGTGCCGACTGCGCCATCGCCGACCGTGTTCTCGGTGAGCTCGATGTTCGTCGCCCGGCCCGTCGTCGAGATGTCGAGCTGCACCACCACCTTGCCCTTCAGCGCCGCGTCGCGCTTCAGCGCCTTCTCGTAGCAGGCGACGATCGCAGGCCGGCGTGCCTTCACGTACCGCGCGAGCGCATCACGATCGACGCCGTCACCCGACCCAGGCTCGATGCCCGTCACCTGGCCGCGCGCCGGGTCTTGCGCCACGGGCGGCGACGCCGGCCGGTCGTCGACCTTCGGCAGCGAAAATCGGCCGACCACCTGCTCGTCGAACAGCAGCTTCTTCTCGCGCTCGCGCGCCGCGTCGAGCGCGGCCACCAGATCGCCGACGGGCGTCTCGGGCGTCGCCGTCACCCGCAGCGTTCGCACGTCGGGGAACACCGCTTTGATCTCGGCCAGCTTGTCGTTCAGCGCCCGCCAGTCGCGCGGCAGCGGGTCGAGCGCGCCGCCGACGGCGCCCAGCCTCAGCGCATCGTCGGCGATCGACAGCGTCAACAGCAGCGGCTTCGCGCCTTCTGCTGCCGGCGCATCGACGAGCCCGACCACGTTGTCGCCCTGCACGACGAGATCGACGCCGTGCCGCCCCGCAGCGCTCGCGGCCTCGAGCACGTCGACGAGCGCGGCGAACTTCACGCGGCGGTCGACGAGCAGCTGCAGCCGGCCCGAGTTGCGCGCCTGCACGTCGGGGTGCGCGAGCGCGTCTGCCAGCGACGGCGTCTTCGTTCCACCGACCCACAGCCCTTCGGGCGTCAGCGCGATCAGCGCCCAGGTGCTGAGCCGGCGCGTCGAGCTCGAGCTCGGCAGCTCGAGCCCCGGCACCTGAGCGACCTTCGGCTCGAGCGACGGCAGCGGGCGCGTGTACATGAAGACCACCGCCGCGAAGCCGCCAGCCGCAACCAGCGTCAGAAGAATGCCGACGACCAGTCGACGCGCAAACACCACGGTCGCCCCGGCGAGCAGCGGCAGCGCAGCGCACACCAGCGCGATGAAGAAGTTCGCGCGCGACTCTTCGGTGCCCTTGCGCAGGAGCATGTCCTTCACGTCGTCGGGCACGTTGCCGACCGCCGCGTTCGTCGCGACCATGCCGAGCCCGTAGCCGACCGCGCCGAGCCCCAGAATCCCGAGCACGAGCAGCAGGCACAGCACGCCGGTCACGCCTGCTGCCTTCGACTGCCTCGCGGTCAGCGCCAGGGTGACGAGCGCGAGCAGCACGCCGAGCCCGCCGGCAGCGACGTTGAGATACGCGAACGGACCCGCTTCTTTCAGCAGCTCGGTCACCCCGCGACTCGTACCACCATTCGAAGCGGGAAAAGGGATTCGAACCCTCGACCCCTGCCTTGGCAAGGCAGTGCTCTACCGCTGAGCTATTCCCGCGTGTCGTCCTGCGAAAGCCCGACGCGGGCACCACCGCTCACCTGACGAAAGCGCCGAGTCAGGCCGCAGGCTTCGGGGCCCCACGCGTCGCGAGCATCGCGAGGAAGGCGCGGAAGTAGCCTGCGGCGCTCCACACGCTGAACGCGGTCGAGATGTAGATGAGAATCTTGCCGACCAGGTTGAAGTCGATGCGCACCACGAAGGCGCCCAGGTACACCGGGTGCACGAAGTGAATGCAGAGCGCGATGATGCCGCACAGCTGCAGCGACGTCTTCCACTTGCCCTCTTGCGCCGCCGCGATCACCATGCCCTCGCTCGCCGCGATCTGCCGCAGACCCGACACGATCAGCTCGCGCGACAGGAGCACGATCACCACCCACGCGGGAATTCGGCCCAGCCGCGTCGCCATCACCAGCGCCGCCATCACGATCAGCTTGTCTGCCAGCGGGTCCATCAGCTTGCCCACGGTCGTGATCATGTTCCACCGGCGCGCCAGAAAACCGTCGATCACGTCGGTCACCGCCGCCAGCGTGAACAAGCCCGCCGCCAGCAGCGAGTAGAACGGGTCGGCCTCGTAGGTGAACCACACGAAGAGGGGGATCACCGCGATGCGCCCCATCGTCAGCATGTTGGGGAGGTTCCAGAACTCCTTCAACAGCGGGCTCGGGCCGCGCGCTGCCTTGCGCGAGCGCTTCTCGTCGCGCCGGCGGAGCTTCTCTTCCTTCCGCTTCTGCCTGGCCTCGGCCTTGGCCTTCCGCTTCGTTTCCTTGTCCACGAAGCGACTTCTAGCAGCGCCTCACGCCGCCAGCAGCACGTAGCCGTCGCCCGTCAGCTCGACCGCGCCCTGGCCCACGAAGCCCATCACCCGCACCGACACGTAGCCGTACCACCCCACCAGCCGCGCCAGCGGCACCTTCAGCGGCGTGCCCGGCGGTATCGCCATCGCCTTCAGCGCCCCGTCGAGCTTGAGCAGCACCTTGCCCTGCCCTTTCAGGTGCACCACGTCGACGCCGATGTTGCCCGTGCCGGTCAGCCGCGCGTTCTCGAACGCCACCGCCTCTTCGAACGCGAACACGCGCTCTTCACGCACGTACGCGCCCTCGTCGGCGAGATCGATCGCCTGGTACGTGAAGCCCCCCGGGTCGAGGTGAATCACGCCGGCGCCCGTCACGCGCTGCAGCTGGTCTTCGGCCTCGCCGAACGGCTGCTCGGTCGTGCGGCCTCGGCTCCGCCGGTTTTCGGGCGTCGCCTCGACCGAGCCCACCACCGCGAGCAGCCCCGGCATGCGCGCGAGCAGCTCGCCGTTCACCGACAGCGCGAGCCCCTCGGCGCTCAGGTTGAACGGGCCGCTCATCTCGCCCGGCGTGAACGCGTGCGACGCCGACGGGCCCAGCTCTTCGAGCCGCGGCGCGTTCATCGGCGAGAAGCCGTTCGGCGCAGACGGCGCCGGCATCGCGAGGTCGGTCGCCGTCGTCGGCACCTCGCCGGTGATCGGCACCTGTTCTTCGGCCTGAACCTCACCCGTCGCGTAGGCCGGCGCC
>JAEUJP010000210.1 GCA_016793725.1 Myxococcaceae bacterium
GGCCATCGAGAGACCGTCGCCGAGGTACTGGGGCGCCGAGGGGCCAGGCGTGAAGGCGCCGCCGCTCATCAGCGGCAGGGTGTTGGTGGCGAAGCCCCCGCTGCCGTAGTCGCCGAGCGTGAAGATCGAGCGCACGCGGCCATCGGCGCCGGTCGCCCCCGCGGCCGCCCACGGCGTCGGCGCCGCGCCGGGCCAGACGGTCTCGGGTGCGCCGTGCCCCATCGCGATGGCGTAGCGCCTCGCGAGCAGAGGGCTCACGCCGCCGTCGAAGTCAGAGAAGAGGCTGACGAAGAGGGGGCCGCCGGCGTGGACGACGTCGTGAACGACGAGCTCGCCGGTGCCGGTGTGCATCGTGACGGGAGCGCCGGGGGCACCCGTCGCGCCCACATAGGAGCTGAGCAGCGTCTGCCCCTGTCTCCACTCGACGAGGTACGCGGGCGGGGTCGAGCCGTCGGCCCTGATGCGGGCGCAGGTGGTGCCGCTCGTGAGGCCGGTCGAGACCTGAACGGGCGCCGCGTCGAGGGCGGTGCCGTTCGAGTCGTAGCGGCGCACGGCGATCTCACCGTCGTACCAGGTGACGGCGAAGCGGCCGTTGGCGCCGCTGATGTCGCTGCAGTAGCCGCCGCCGACGTCGATGACGGGGCTCGCCCAGGTGCCGTCGCTCGCGAGGATGCGGGCCTGAATGCCGCCGGCGAAGCTCCAGGCGATCGCGTAGCGGCCGCCGCCGATGTACGTGGCGTTGACCTCGTCGCTGTGAACCGGCCCGAGCTTGATGCCGGCGGGGTCGAGCACGAGGCCGTCGCGGCGAATACGGGCGCCGTAGGTGGCGTGGGTCTGGGCTTCGTTGCGCTTGTCGCTCCAGACGACGAAAAAGTCGGTGCCGTCGGTGGCGACGCTCGGGTCCCACTGCAGGTGGGCGGCCGAGGCGAAGCCGCCGCGGGGCGCGAGCTGAACTTCGGGGCCCAACGTGCCGGTGAGGCTCAACGAGGCGAGCAGCCAGAGCATCGGCCGGCGAGCTTAGGCTCACTGGCCGAGCTGCGCACGCACGAGCGGCGTCACGCAGGTGACGAACTCGCCGCACGGCCCGGCCGCGATGCAGCCCCTCGCGGTCTCGACGGCGGGCGGCGGCAGCTTGCCGGCCATGCGGTCGCACGTGTTGCCGATCGCCTCGTCGGTCGAGTCGCTTTTCCACTCGGCGAACGCCGCCGCGATGAGCTCGTCACGGTTCGCTTTGGCGATGCCGGCGGGCTTGTCGAGGCCGCGCCGCACGTCGACGAGCGCGGGTATGAACTCGGCGCTGCACGCGCGCTGGCGCTCGAACAACTTCACGCACGTGCCGCGCGCGTCGGCGAGCTGGGCCTTCTGCGTGGCGGCAGCTTCGGGCGAAGAGGGTGCATCACAGGCGGCGACGGCGAGCACGGCGGCGAGGAGGAGGCGGTTCATGTTCGTTGCTCCGGGTTGGGGTGTGTTGCTGCACCCGGAAGAACGCGCCGCGAAGCTCAGCGTGACACGAACACGCGCACGAGCGCCCAGCCCATGAACGCAGCGACCGCAATCGCCAGCACCCACGGCTCGATGCGCCGCGCCCAGAGGCTGCGCGTGCGACCGCCCCGAGCCCTCGCCTCTGCCGCGTGGTGCGCGAACGCCTTCGCCGCCGCGTCGTGCACCTTCTGGTCGGCGTCTTCGGGCTTCATGGCTTCGACTCCATCATGTCTTTGAGCTGCTCGCGCGCGCGCGACAGGCGCTGCCGAAACGCCTCGGGCTTGATGCCCAGCACCTGCGCGGCCTCGGTCGGCTCGAAGCCCTCGCCCGCCACCAGCGCGAGCGCCTCGGCGTACTTGAGCGGCAGCCTGGTGTACGCGCGCTCGAGCGCAGCGGCCTCTTGTGAGCTCGACGCGCTCGTCTCGGGCGTGCGCTCGTCGGCGCGGCCCTTGCCCCAGAAGAGCAGCTCGTCGAGGCGCGAGCCATCGAGCAGGCTCCAGCGGCGGTGGCTCAAAAAGAGGTTGCGCGCGACGGTGAAGAGCCAGGCGCGCAAGACCGTGTCGTCGCGCAGCCAGGGCGCCTCTTCGGCGAGCTTGAGCCACGTGTCCTGGGTGAGCTCGCGGGCGGTGGCGTCGTTCTGCGTGAGGCGGCGCAAAAACCGGTGAATGCCCGGCTGCCAGGTAGCGAAGGCGTGCTCGAAGGCCGAGGGGTCGCCCCGCTTCAGCCCGGCCACCAGGTTGGCGTCGTCGGTCACGGCGTTCGCGATGAACTCCCGAGGGGGCAGAGCGTGACAGAAAATCTCTTGTCACGCCGGCCGGCGCCGTACGTTCTCGAAGGCATGCTCCAGTTCTTCGTCAACGGCGGGCTCCCCATGGTGTTCGTGCTGGCCCTGGGGCTGTTCGGGCTGGTCTCGGCGGCGCGGTTCATGCGCTCGCCCGACCGCAAGCGGGTGTCGACGGTGGTGGCGCTGTCGGTGGCGACGGGGTTCGCGACGCTGACGGGCATCGCGGCCGACCTGGCGACGGTGGGGCACGTGGTGGCGCAGAACGAGGGGTTGCAAGAGAAGGCGCTCGCGGTGGTGCTGCAGGGCTTCAGCGAGTCGATGTCGCCCGCGATTCTCGGAGGCACGCTGCTCTGCCTCACGTGGATGTTGATGGCCGTGGGGTTTCGGCGTCTCTCGGCGATGACGTGAGGCAGCGCAGTGCGTCATCTTCTGTTGAAACCGCCGCAGCTTTGACTTACCAGTCGGTCGCCGTTCACCCACACGAGGAAACAATGCCGACCGCGAAAGAAATCATCGAAGTCGAGATCCCCAAGCGCATCCAGGCGAAGCCGGACATCGCGAAGGAAATCAACGCCGTCATTCACTTCAACGTGACGGGCAACGACGGCGGTCAGTGGACGCTCGACTGCACGAAGGCCGACAGCTGGGTGTCGTCGGGCAACACGGGCACGCCGAAGATGACCATCACGGTCTCGGGCGAAGACTTCGTGAAGATCTCGAGCAAGCAGCTGAACGCGCAGATGGCGGCGATGCAGGGCAAGCTCAAGTTCAAGCCGATGGACATGGGCCTCGCGATGAAGCTGGGCAAGCTGCTCAGCTGAGCATCGCGCAGTGGGCCTACCGCTCGAAGGTCTGCGAGTGCTCGATCTGTCGCGGCTCCTCCCGGGGCCGTACGCGACGCTCGTGCTCGCAGACCTCGGCGCGACCGTCGACAAGCTCGAAGACCCCAACGGCGGCGACTACATCCGCGCCATGGGGCCGGGCCTGTTCGGCGCGCTGAACCGCAACAAGCGCAGCCTGACGCTCGACCTGAAGACCGGCGTGGCCGCCTTGAAGAAGCTCGTCGCGCGCTACGACGTGCTGGTCGAGACGTTTCGGCCCGGCGTGATGCAGAAGCTGGGGCTCGGCTACGACGCGCTCGCCGAGGTGAACCCGCGGCTCGTCTACGTGTCGATCAGCGGCTACGGCCAGACCGGCCCCGATCGCCTGAAGGCCGGGCACGACCTCGACTACATCGCGCGCGCCGGCACCCTCGCGTACGGCGGTGAGGCCGGCGGGCGACCCGCGATGCCGGGCGCGCAGGTCGGCGACATCTCGGGCTCGCTGTTCGGCCTCGTCGGCCTGTTCGCGGCGCTCTACGAGCGGCAGCGCACCGGCATGGGCCGCTTCGTCGACATCTCGATGACCGAGACGGCGATGTCGTTCATTCACATGCACCTCGGGGCACGTCTGCTCGCGGGGCCCGAGGGCAAGCCGCTCGAGCGCGGCACCGACGCGCTGAACGGCGGGTACGCCTGCTACGGGCTGTACGAGACGAAAGATCACCAGTGGCTCGCGGTCGGCGCGCTCGAGCCCAAGTTCTTCATGGCCGTGTGCGACGTGCTCGGCCGGCCCGAGCTCGTCGAGGGCGCGTACGACTCGACCGGCGGGGGCAGCGCGCGCGTTCGCGCCGAGCTCGAGAAGATCTTCGCGACGAAAGACCGGGCCGAGTGGCTCGCTGCGTTCGCGGCCGCCGATGCGTGCGTCGAGCCGGTGAACGAGGGCGACGAGGTGCTTCGAGATCGCCAGCTCGTCGCGCGCGGCATGTTCGAGGGCGGCCAGCTGCGTACGCCGGTGAACCTGGGCCCGCTGCCGAAGGGCGCGCCGCCCGAGCTGGGGCAGCACACGGCCGAAGTGCTCGCCGAGGCGGGCTTCAGCCCCGACGAGATTGCTAAGCTCGCCGGCCGATGAAGCGCGACGTCGCTCTCGCACTGGCGGTCATGGCGGCAGGCTTCGGCCTGGTGCTGGTGGCGTGCGGGGCCGAGAACGCCGAGGCGCCGCGTCGGGCGCCTCTCGAGGGGCCGGTCTGCCGCGGCTTCGACCAGCTCGCGCCGAACTTCACGACCATCATCAACCAGAACAGCACGTACAACCTCGCGTGTGTGGTGCGCACGAAGCTGCTGCAAGAGGTGAACGGCGAGGCGCCGCCGCTGAACGACGTGCTGCGCGCGGTGTTCGGGCTCATCGACGGGTTCGCGTCGCAGCCGGCCGAGCGCAACGCGCCGCCGAAGCAGCCGAACAGGCCGCAAGAGCTGTGCGCCCCCGACGAGAGCGAGGCGCTGTGGCCGCCGGTGGCACAGGCGAACCAGCTCTGCGAGATACGGCGGCTGCTGTACGTGCTGGTGCACCAGGGCAAGGGCATCGACGTGATCGACCTCGTCGACCCGCAGCTGTCGGGCGCGCTGAACTACATCTTGGGGCGCGGGAAAGACAAGACGAAGCACTTCGAGATCGCGGGCGTGGTCTCGCGCGCGTGCAGCCAGAACGGGCAGTGCCAGCTGTCGAACGGGCTCGACCTGCTCGTCGCGCTGTCGGCGTACCTCGAGAGCACCGAGGGCAAAAAGACGCTCGACGACGTGCGCGTGCTGCTGAACAGCCCGACGATTCAGGGCTTCCTCGACAGCTCGGCGCCGAACGCGCTGAGCGAAGATGGCGCGGTGGCGATCGCGCGCATCTTGGGGCCGGCGATTCAGAACGCGAGCCCGAGCGATCTGCAGAACCTCATCGAGCAGCCGCCGCTGAACCAGTTCAAGACCGAGCTGCAGCCGCTGATCGACGACCTGAAATTCATTCTGGGGCGCCCCGAGCTGATGAACCCGCTCAAGCGCTCGCTGGTGTGCCTGACGTACAGCGACCCGAACTACGATCTCGTGCGCATGCTGCACCGGCTGGGCTTGCGCGATCAGCTGCCCGAGTTCGGCATTCGGCGGCTCGCGAAGCTGCTCGACGATCTGCAGGTGATCGACCAGCGCGGCGCCCTGATTCACCTGCTGGGCACGCTGTCGGCGGCGATCGTGGCCGACGAGCAGGCGATCGACTCGGCGGCGAAGGTCTGCCAGACCCTGTTCTCGACGACCGGCACGGCGGGGCAGTCGAACGCCGAGCGCGCGCTGCCGGTGGTGGCCGATCTGCTCGCGGCCGGCGTCGGCAACGAGGTGATGTGTGCGCTCGATACGCTCGTGTGGGGCTGCTCGGGCACGACGCAGCCCGCGTGCGCGCCGTCGATGAAGCCGGTGCCGCCGCCGATGACGGGCGAGATGATGGCGTGCGAGTGCAAGGTGTTCTGCGGGGCGCAAAAACCGTGCGGCGACGAGTGCATCGCAGCGACGGCGACGTGCTCTGCGAAGCCCGGCACTGCGTGCCCGTGATCGCGCTGGCTGGGGCCGTCGGGACTATCGCTTCAGCTTCGCGAAGAGCTGTTCCGGCACGAGCGTCACCGCCGGCAGCGCGGTCGAGGTGAACGGGCTGGCACCGCGGTAGAGGTGCTTCTTGCGGTACGTGCCGCTCTTCGTCGGGCCGAGGTACTGCTCGAGCTCCTGGGCCTTGACGTTGACGATCAGGTACTCGCTGACACCGGCTGTCGCGTAGAGCGGGAGCTTCTCGATGCGGTCGAAGCGCAGGCTGCTGTCAGCGACCTCGCAGACGAATGGCGCCGAGCGCGGTGCAT
>JAEUJP010000021.1 GCA_016793725.1 Myxococcaceae bacterium
CCGGGGCTCGTCGACAAGACGCAGCCCGAGTACACGAAGAAGGCCGACCTGCTCGACGGGCAGTGGTACTACAAGAACACCGTCGTCGGCTCTCCGAACACCGCGGTACGTACCCGTGTCGCGTTCGGTGGTCAGCTCGAGAAGATCCGCTGGGAGATTCAAGAGAAGCTCCTGGTCGGCTACCGCACCTACGAGCCGGTGCCAGGTCGCGACCCGCGCATCGACCTCGAGAAGTCGCGCATCGGCGCCACGAAGTTCCGCGACGGCAGCCCCTACAAGGGCACGCCCGTGGTCGCGTACGCCATCGAGAGCCACTTCGACCGTCAGCGCCGCTACAACCCGGCGACCGGCGAGCAGACCAACGTGCTCGTCGAAGACGCGCAAGACCGGCCCTGGTACCAGCGCGAGTTCATGCGCGTCGACTGGTCGATGAACGTCCTGTCGAACTCCGAGCAGTGCGACGGCCCCGAGGGCTGCTACGGCACGTCTGCGATGGCGCTGCGCTACATCACGAAGCAAGACGCGGTTCAGCGCGACAACGCGCCGGTCGAAGAGCGGTCGGCCGATGGCACGCTGCAGTACTTCGACTTCACGGTTCAGGCCGTCGGTGACCCGGCGACGTTCTACTACCCGGGCTACGGCCGCCTGCCGTACTGCTACATCAACTCGACGTTCGACTGCGAGAGCTCCGACTTCTATCTGCGCACGTCGTTCAAGCGCGTCGACGAGCCCCGGGTGCAAGACTACGAGCCCCTCGTCTACGACGACCACCTGATGGTGAAGTTCGGCTACTTCCGCACCCAGACCTGGGCGTACGACAAGGGCTACACGTTCACCGACCAGGGCCGCATTCTGTACGCGTCGCGCCACAACATCTGGCAGCGCGCGCACGACCTCGAAAAAGAGTGCCCGAACGGTGCGATGGCCTGCGCCGAGAACCTGCTCCCCGTCACGCAGCGAGACCTGCGCCCCATCGCGTACCACCTCACGGGCGGCATGAACGGCAGCATGCCCGAAGAGCTTTGGGCGGCGGCGATCGGCCCGAACTCGCTCGAGTCGTCGTGGGACCACGCGTTTCGGCGTGCGGTCGCGGTGCCCCGCGGCCTCGAGCCCGAGGCCGTGCCGCAGATGTTCTTCGTCTGCGAGAACCCGGTGCCTGACTACAGCACCAAGGCCGGTATGAGCGCGGCCGAGGCGCAGGCGCGTCAGAACGCATGCGGCGCTCCGGGCCTCTACGTGCGCATGGGCGACATTCGTTACCACCAGATCACGTACATCGAGCAGCTCGCGGGCGGCCTTTTGGGCTATGGGCCGTCGTACACCGACCCCGAGACGGGCGAGATCGTCTGGGCGACGGCCAACATGTACGGCAAGACGCTCGATACGTGGGCGGCGAGCTCGATGCAGGTGATTGACGTGCTCAACGGCGAGATCACGCTGTCGCAGCTGCTCAAGGGCGAAGACATCAAAGACTTCGTGCAGGCGAACCTGAGCCCGACCGACCCGCGCCGCGTGGCGACGGGCCCGAACACGGGCTCGGGCGGTCTGACCTCCGACAGCGCCCGGCCGATGGGCTCGATGGTGCGCACGTCGCCGGCCCTGCGGGGCCAGCTGGCGGCGTACAAGTCGCAGGGTCACCTGCCGCTGAAGACGTCTGACCGCCGCGCGGTGGTCGACGAGCTGATCGCCAAGAACCCCGATCTCGAGGCGACGCTGATTTCGCTGCCCGAAGTGAAGGGCATGGTGATGTCGCAGGTCCCGAACGTCGGGTTCCAGAAGCGGCTCGAGAGCGACCCCGGGTTCTACAAGACGGTGGCGCGCCAGGTGCTGCTCGGCGTCGACCCGATCTCGACGGGCCTGAAGCAGCGCCGCGAGCAGATGTCGAAGCACAACGAGACCGAGGGCTGCGAGTACGACCTCGACTACCAAGACCCCGACTACCTGGGCACGGCGAAGGCGAAGTTCCAGAAGTACCAGGCGCGCCTCGCGGCGCTGGTCGCCGAAGGCAAGACGGCCGAGGTCGCGAAGGCGACGGCGAAGAAAGAGATCTTCGATGAGATCCGCCGTGAGGCGTGGCGGTCGGTCGGTGAGCACGAAGTCGGTCACACGCTCGGCCTGCGCCACAACTTCATCGGCTCGGCCGACGCGATCAACTACCCGTCGAGCTACTGGGACCTGCGCAAAGAGACGATCGGCGTTCAGGTGGCGGGCCAGCGCGTGCTGCCCATCACGCCGCAGAACATGCTCGACGCGGTGCAGCCGAACCAGAAGCAGCTCGACAACGGCATCTACGAGCTCCAGTACTCGTCGATCATGGACTACGGCGCCCGCGTGAACGCGCAGAACCACGGCGTCGGCAAGTACGACGACGCGGCGATTCTGTTCGCGTACTCGGGCGGCGGTGAGCCGGGCTACGTCGAGGTCTTCAACGAGCTCCGCAACGACTACGACGAGCCGAACTTCTCGGTCGCGACCGACAACGTCTCGAAGACGATGATGGTTCGCAACGCGCGCGTCGAGTTCCCGCTGCTTCAGGTCGAGCACTACACGCCGGTGAACACGTACATCACCGACAAGTTCCACTACACGACGGTGCCGTTCATGATGGCCGAGAAGAACCTGCCGTTCGAGGCAGCTCTCGAGCAGGGCATCTCGCGCCTGAACAGCCGCTCGTTCCGCAAGTGGAGCGAGATGAAGAAGTACTACGACAACATTCGCACCGAGCTGAAGGACTATCAGCTCTCGGTGAAGTTCATCAAAGACGCGAGCTTCCGCAGCGACTGGGAGCGAGCGCGTGAGATCATCGGCCGCGTCGGCCGTGGCATGCCGGTCGAAGTTCCGTACTGGTTCTGCTCTGACTCCGAGATTGGCGCGAACCAGCTCTGCAACCTGAACGACCAGGGCGCCGACGTGTACGAGATGTCGTCGAAGTGGATCGAGCGGTTCGAGCAGAGCTACTCGTTCATGAACTTTCGGCGCGATCGCTACGGCTACAACCCGTTCAATGTCTACGCGGGCAAGTTCATTCGCTACCTGGGCAACATGCCGAACGTGTACCAGCAGTGGCTGTTCAACGTGTACCAGCTCCAGCGCTACTACTACCTGACGCCCGAGCAGCTCGACGAGCAGTACGGCCTCGGCGACCCGATCTGGCAGAACTACACGACGATGGCGGTCATCGACAGCACGAACCTGCTGCTGCAGCAGTTCTCGACGCCGTCGGCCGGCTACCACGGCAAAGATGCGATCTCGGGCAACTGGCTGTACGTGCCCGACAACAACAAAGACAACGTGCGCATCCCCAGCGTCGCGGCCGAGAACGACTTCATCTCGCGCATGAAGCTGAAGCACAACTACACCGACGTGGTGTACGTGCCGCGCGGCCCGGGCCGGAGCATGTTCACCCAGTACTCGAGCGAGGGCTGGGACTTCTATTCGAAGATCGACGAGGTCGGCCACTTCTGGGATCAGGCGGCCGCGCTCGAGGCGCTCACGACGAGCACCACGAACTTCCTCGGTGTCGACCGTGGCGCCGACGCGCAGCGCTACTCGCTGCCGTACTACTCGACGTTCGACAAAGAGCTCGCGCCCACCTTCGGCTCACTGTGGACGGAAGATCGCCCGGCCTACGCGTCGTCGCTCGTGAAGCTCGGCGACGGCACGGCTCGCGTTCTGCCGCGCACGTTCATTCGTGGCGAGAACTACATCGACAACTTCGACTACCCGCCGCCTCCGCAGGTGCCGGTCGACAACAACGGCAACGCGATGCCGATGGAGAAGGTCGAGCCGACCACGAACTGGGGCCTGCGGTTCTACGCGCAGCTCCTGTCGATGGCGTACTTCACCGAGAACTACAACCAGGAGTACGCCATGTTCAACCAGATCTACCGGTTGGGCTCGGGTGACGCGATCACCCCGGCGCAAGACTTCACGGTGATCTCGGTCGATGACCCGTTCGGGGGTGGCTACGTGTACGCCGCGCTCCGCCGTCAGTTCGACCCGAACGGCGTCTCGCAGCCCGGCAGCAAGGCCGCCGCGGTGAAGATGGTCGAGCGCACGAAGGCGAACGTGACCAAGTGGAACGACGCGAAGGGCCCCAACAAAGACGACCCGACCGACGACGTGCTCATCAACGACGAGCGCAACGTGCCCCGCGACTCGAAGTACTGGGACGGTCGCGTGCGTGAAGACGTGCGCAACCTCGAGATGATGCGCGGCCTGTACGGCGTGTTCGGCCGCGCGATCTGATTCGCGGCTGAAGTCGATGAAAGACTCCGCGCCCGGCCGACCTCAGCGTCGCGCCGGGCGCAGTCGTTTTTGGGGTGGGTGAAGCCCGTGAAAAACGTCTGCGCCCGCTGCCCGAAGGTGATGAGCACCTCGTGCTGTGAGGTGAAGCCTCACGAGCGCCTCGCCACCATCACCTGGGCCGACGTCGAGCGGGTGCGCGCCGCCACCGGGCTCGACGCCACCGAATTCACCGAGTGGGAGTGGCTCGACGCCGACCAGGCCCACGCCTGGCTCGAGCTGCACCCGGCCTACCGCGGCTACCTCGATGTCGCGCCCCGCCGGCTCTCGCTGAGGGCCGTCGGCGGCCGGTGCACGCTGCTGGGCGACCACGGGTGCTCGCTCGAGCCCGACGCGCGGCCCACGCCCTGCCGCATCTACCCGTTCGACGTCGAGACCGGCATGCTGCAGGTCGAGCGCTTCGGAGATCTCGACGAAGCCCGCCGCCTGGTCGTGAAGGGCGCAGCGCACGCGTGCCTCGCGGTCGAAGAGTCGCGCAGCCTGCGCGAGCTGTACCGGGCGTTCGGCACCACCGCGAGCCGCGTGCGAGACCTCGCCGCCAAGCTGCGCGCCGAGGTCTCGGAGCACGTCAAGCGCGAGCGAGCGGCCAGACGATAGCCACCGAGATCATGAGTTGATTAGATGTGCGGCCGATGAGCGCCGAACTGCACGCCCAGCTCGAGCTGTTCTCGGCCGCCGGCCCGGCCCTGGCGGCGCTGCCGTACCCGCCGCGCGAAGAGCGCCTCGTGCTCGCCGACGCGCTCGCTCGCCGCATCTCGCGCCACGCGGGCGTGCCCGTTCGGCTCGCCGTCACCGACAACCGCTCGACGATGGTCAGCTATCAGCGCCAAGACCGCGTGCTCGCGCTGCGGCTCCACCACATGTTCCTCGACGCTCCCGACCACGTCGTCGAGGCGCTCGCCCACTATGCCGGCAAAGGCAACCGCGCTGCCGGCCGCGTCATCGACGACTACATCGACGAGCGCGACGGCCGCATTCGACGGGCGCGCCGGCAGGGCGAGCAGCTCGTGGTGCGCGGCCGCTGCTTCGATCTCGCCGCCATCTTCGATGCGCTCAACCGCGAGCACTTTCAGGGCAGCATTCGCGCCCGCATCGGCTGGGCGCGCGCTCCGAAGGGCCGCCGCCGCAAGACGATTCGCCTCGGCGTCTACGAGCACCAGACGCGCGAGATTCGCATTCACCCCTCGCTCGACGGGCCCGACGTGCCGCACTTCTTCGTCAAGTACATCGTCTTTCACGAGATGCTGCATCAGCTCTTCCCCAACGCGCACCACCCGAAGGCGTTTCGCGACCGCGAGAAGACCTTTCCCCGGTACGGCGACGCCATCGCTTGGGAAAAGCAGCACCTCAAGCGGCTACTTCGCCGCTAAAAACCTGCGGCCCCGCGGGCTGACCTCGTACCCGACCTCGAAGCTCATCGTCAGCCCCAGGCGCTTCAGCTTGCGAACGTCGACCTTGAACGGCAGCGTCTCACGCTTCAGCTTCTTCGCCAGCTTCGATGCAGCGACGCGCGGGTGTCGGTCGATGAGGCGCATCACCTTCTTCACCCAGGGGCCGCTTCGCTCGAGCCGGGCCACGCGCTTCTTCAGCTCGGCGAGGGCCACGGGCGTGAGGTTGTCGTCGGTGGCCGCCTCGATGCGGTCACCGTCGCCGGCGTGGTGCAGCACGACGCGGTAGAGGGGCTGGGGGCCGGGCTTCAGGTAGGCGTGCAGCGCGTCGAGCGACTCGAAGCCGCAGGCGAGGGCATCGGCGGGGGAGATGTCGGCGTCGGTGACGAGGGTGACGGCCTCGACCCTGACCACGCCGATGGGGTGCACGCGGTAGCGGCCTCCGGCCTTGACGTGCGGCTTCTGCCACCGGCGAAAGGTGAGGGTGATCGAGCCGTCGACGAGACCCTGATGAAAGCGCTTCTGGAAGAGCAGCACGCAGCCTGTATAAGACACGCGACAAATGCGACGCGCGAAGATCGTCTGTACGTTGGGCCCGGCGAGCACCAGCCAGGAAATGATGGAGAAGCTGCTCGCGGCAGGCATGGACGTCGCCCGCCTCAACTTCTCTCACGGCAGCCACGAGCAGCACAAA
>JAEUJP010000031.1 GCA_016793725.1 Myxococcaceae bacterium
CGGCCTCGCCGACCCCGATGCCCTGATCGGTCACCGAGAGCCTGGCCCAGGCGGCCCCGCCGACACGCTCGTGCGCGAGCTCGACGATGATGCGCCCGCCGTCGGGGCTGTACTTGCGCGCGTTGTCGATGAGGTTGCCCAACACACGCGTCAGACGCTCGACGTCCCACTGGCCCAGCACGGGCTCGGGGGGCACGCGCACCTCGAAGTGATGGTGAATGGCCGTGCGGCGCGCCTCGTCGACGAGCTCTTGCGCGATGGCGCCGACATCGGTCGGAGCCCGACGGAGCGCCAGGGGGGCACCCGTCTGGAGCCAGGCGGTGTCGACGAGCTCGTCGATGAGGCTCGCCATGCGCCTCACCTGCGCCGAGACGCGACCGAGGTGGGGCGCGAGCCGGTCGGGAGTGAGGGCGCCGCGATCTTGGAGGCGCTGCAGGCTGCCGACGGCGAGCGCGACGGTCGCGAGCGGGTTCTTCAGATCGTGAGAGACCAGCGACAGCATCTGATTTCTGGCCTGCACAGCGAGCTCGGCTTCGCGCAGGGCACTCTCGAGCCGTTGTTCGGCCAGCTTCAGATCGTGCATGTCGGTGGCGGTGCCGTACCACGTCACGACACCGTTCGAGCCCCGGTGCGGCTCTGCGCGGCTCATGTGCCACCGCCAGGTGCCGTCGACCATGCGGATGCGATGCTCGCAGGCATAGGGCACGACCTGCGCGGCGGCGGCGCTCCAGGCCTCTTGGGTGCGCTGGAGATCGTCGGGGTGAACGAGCAGCTGCCAGTGCCAGCGGCCCGCGTCGTCGAGCGCGGCGCCGAAGTACCGGTGAACGCGCGCGTTGTAGTAGTCGACGACGCCGTTGGAGCTCGCCCGCCAGACGAGCTGGGGCATCGCGTCGGCGAGGTGGTGAAGCCGCTCTTGCTCGATGCGCCGGCTCCGTTCGGTTTCGTTGAGCTCGCTGACGTCGTGGCAGATGGTGAGCACGAACGGCCCCTGGTCGGTCTCTTCGCGCACGAGGCGACTGACGAACGATCGGCCCTCGAAGTCGAAGGCGATCGTGCGCGGCTCGCCCGTCTCGAAGGTGGCGCGAAGCGCGTCGTCCCACCGATCGCACAGCTCGGCGGGCATGCCCAGGTCGCGGTTGGTCTTGCCGAGGAAGGTCGAGCGCGGCCGCCCCGTGGCACGTACGACGGCCTCGTTGATGAAGACGTGGCGCAGCGAGGTGTCGAACCGCGCGACGATCGAAGGGAGCGTGTCGGCGAGCGACTGCAGCGAACGCCGAGCGCGGTCTTCCGTGGCGCGGAGCTCCTGCACCCACCCCCACCGCTCGACGGAGTGCTCGACGGCGCGGCCCACGTTCTCGGCGTCGAGCTGCTCACGCCTCAGCACCTCTTGTGCGCCGGAGCGGAGCAGCTGCCGGTTGGTGTGCCGGTCGAAGCCGCTGACGAGCAGCACGGGCGCGCCGAGACCCGTGAGGAGGTCGATGTCGTTCGCGACCGCAGCGGGGTCGGTGGCGCCGCTCACGTCGAGCACGGCACAGCACAGGGGCTCGATCGCCCATGCGTGCGCCATGGCGCGCGCTTCGGGCACGGTGGCGGCCTCGAGAAATTCGCACTTGAGATCGGTGCCCGCTGCGAGCAGGCCGGCGAAGCGCAAGCGGTCTGGCCGAGCCCCGACGAGCATCACCCGGAGCAGCGGCTGAGCGACGTTCGCCGGGGGGGCCTTCATAGGGGAGCGACTGGGGCTGTAGTCGCCGGGCACGCTCGGGTCAAATCGGCCGTTTCAGGTGCGGCTGCGATTCGTCGTGAGCCTGCGAGGTGCTGAAGAGGCGCCACCCGGATTCGAACCGGGGGATGAGGGTTTTGCAGACCCTTGCCTTACCACTTGGCTATGGCGCCCTGAGCTGCGCGGGACATATACGCATCGGCATTGGGGAAGCGTCAAGCGCTCGTTTCCTGACTTTTTCGGGCGCGACGTCGGGCACGAAGCCGCGTCGGAGAAATCACATGAGCTCGGGGTTCGGTCTTTTCAAAGAAGAGCACGAGGCGTTTCGCAGCACGGTGCGGCAGTTCGTCGAGCGCGAGGTGAAGCCGCACGTCGGCAGGTGGGAAGAGGCCGAGGAGTTCCCCCTCTCGCTCTACCAGCGCTGCGCCGAGCTTGGCTTCTTCGGGCTCCGTTACCCCACCGAGTACGGCGGCACCGACGCGGGGGCGCTGTTCGAGGCGGTGCTCATCGAAGAGCTCGCGAAGTGTGGCAGCGGCGGCGTGGCGGCCGGGCTGGGCGCCCAGTTCACGATCTCGACGGGCCCGCTGTGGCGCTACGGCAACGACGAGCAGAAGAAGCGGTTTCTGGCCCCCGCGATTCGGGCCGAGAAGATCGGCGCGCTCGGCATCACCGAGCCCGGCGCCGGCAGCGACGTGGCGGGGCTCTCGACGACCGCGAAGCGCGACGGCGACTTCTACGTCGTGAACGGCGCGAAGACGTACATCACGAACGGGGTGCGGGCCGACTTCGTGGTGCTCGCGGTGAAGACCGACGCGTCGAAGGGCCACAAGGGGCTCTCGCTGCTGATCGTCGAGAAGGGCATGAAGGGCTTCTCGGTCGCGAAGAAGCTCAAGAAGCTGGGCTGGCGCGCGTCAGACACGGCCGAGCTGGTGCTCGAAGACGTGCGCGTGCCGGTCGCGAACCGGCTCGGCGACGAAGGAGCGGGCTTCTATCAGATCATGGGCAACTTCGAGTGGGAGCGCATCTCGATGGCCCTCGGCGCGATCGGCGCCGCCGACGACATGCTGCAGACGGCGATTGCGTACGCGCGCGACCGCAAGGCGTTCGGCAAGTCGATCGCCGAGTTTCAGGTGACGCGGCACAAGCTCGCCGACATGGCCATCGATCTCGAGGCCGCGCGGCAGCTCACGTACCACGCGCTGCGTCTGCACGACGCCGGCGAGTACGCGCTCGGGCAGACCGCCATGGCGAAGAAGGTCGCCACCGAGATGTGCTGCCGCATCGCCGATCAGTCGCTGCAGCTGCACGGCGGCGCCGGCTACATGATGGAGTTCGACATTCAGCGGCACTGGCGTGACGCGCGCCTCGGGCCGATCGGCGGCGGTACGAGCGAGATCATGACCGAGATCGTCGCGAAGCAGATGGGCCTGTAGCCCGGCCCGCCTCAGTCGATCTCGACGTACACGCGGTCGAGCCCACCCGTCTTCTTCACGTGCACCTCGGTGTAGAGGTCGAGCAGGCGGCCGGCCCAGCCATTCGTGGTCGGGCCTTCGTGGTACTCGGTGTCGGGGTGCGAGAAGAACCCGGCCACCTCGGCGTGCATGCGCGCCTTCAGGGCGGCCTGCTGGTCGGGCGTGCGGCCGTCGAGAATCGCGCGGCGGAAGCTCGCGCCCGCGGGGTCGGTGCCGAACAGCACCGTGTCGATGTGCTGGTGCAGGCCTTCTGTCGCCACCTCTTGCGGCGACTGCGTCACAGGCGGCGGGGTCACGCCCTTCGTCGCCTCGACCGCCTTCGCCACCAGGCTCTTCACCGTGTTCGCCGACGGCACGGTGTAGTCGACGTCGGTGCGCGAGGCCGCGTAGCTCACCAGCGTCGCGTGCAGCGCGGTGGGGTTGCGCGTCGCGAGCTCCTTCACCGAGTTCACGCCCGCGTTCTCGAACAGGTCGGCCGCCGCTCCGCCGATGCCGTCGATGCGCGCCAGGTCGGCCCGGTTGACCGCCTCTTTCATGCGCGTCGCCGTGAGCCCCGTCGCCTTCGCCAGCGACTTCGCCCCCGCACGCGTCTTCGTCGCCTCGAGTAGCTGCGCGTTGTTCGTCACGCCCGCTTTTTTCAACGCCGCGACCTCAGCCGGCTCGAGACCGCGCAGCGAAGACAGCGACGTGGGCTTCGAGTCGATGGCAGGCATGCACCATTGTCGAACCCACGGGGTCGCAGGTTGTGCGACATCGCCGCACAACGAAATAGATGCAAATTCGAGATGTTGTGCTCGAGCTCGACGCCCGGCCCCAAGAGCTCCCGGCGAGCACCCGGGCGAGGGCCTAGTAGCGCGCCTGCAGAACGGCGTTGAAGCCGATGGCGTTCGGCTTCTCGAAGCTCGGCTCGGCGATGCCGGTCACGGAGTCCCTGAACGTCGTGCGGTTGCTGTCGTACGTGTAATAGACCTCGAGGATCGCGGCGAAGTAGTCGCTGATGTCGAGGCGGGTGATCGACTTCACCGAAATGATCGGCTCGGAGCTGAAGTTCGTCGGCAAGATCGAGAACTGGTTCACGTCGCGAACGACCAGCGTGCGCGAGCCCGAGAGGCCGGGCATCGGGTTCGAGCCGCCGAGAATGGCGGTCGGCGCGCGAAACGTCGCGGGCAGCTGCACGCCGCCGATGACGCCCGTGGTCAGGTGCGCGCGCGGGAAGTGGTAGTCGGCGCCGATGGCCGCGAACGTCTCGGGCGTCAGCGAGGTGCCGGCGGGGAAGTCTTTGTACGGCGGCAGACCCGGCACGTTGAACTGAATGTACGAGAGCGTGCGGTACAGCCCGAGGAAGTTGACGCGCAGGTAGTTCCACTTGAGGCGCGCCTGGAGGGCCAGCGCCTGCGCCCCTTGAAACTGCGTACGCGCGAAGATGTCGGGGTTCTCGAGCGTCTGGGTCAGGTACGTCGCCTCGAGGCTCGCCTGAAACGCGAGACCGCCGGGGTACGTCTCGGGTGCGAAGAACTTCTCGGCGTACTCGGGGTCGTTCTTGTACAGGCGCAAGTCGATGCTCGTGCCGGGCGGTATGCCCTTGTAGAAGACGAGGCGCGCCGTGCCGCCCGCCGAGTTCACCGGCGCGACGATGCCCTGGTTCGCGAGGCCCGGCACGATGCCCTTCTGGAAGTAGCCGCCGCCCAGGTCGATGCGAAACCACGGCGTCACGTCGACCCCGCCGCCCACGAGCCCGCCGTAGATGCGCTCTTTTTCGAGAATGTAGTCGTTCAACAACAGGCCGGTCTTCACGCCGGCGAACACGTAGAAGCGCTCGCGCTGCAGCTGAATCTTGAGGCCCGGGATCGCGTCGTTCTGCGCGCGCGACGTGAACATGTCGTTGCCGCCCCAGCTGATCTTGTACGCGTACCCGAGCCGGAAGCGGTCGCCCGACACGGGGAAGCCGGTCAGCGAGATGCCTTCTCTTTCGCCCCAGCCCGGCGGCGTCCAGTTCAGGGTCACGTAGCTCGAGTTGTCGCGCACCTGCAGCCCGCCCGCCGGCGTCAGCAGGAACAGCACCGACAGCGCCGCTTCGGCCGTGAAGCCCTCGAAGAACGACGGCGACTTCTTGTACAGCGTGAGGTTCGACAGCGACTCGAACCCGCTGAACTTGGTGTTGAAGTTGTCGAAGAACAGCGTGTTCTGCTGACCGGCGAAGAAGCCTGCGTTCGGGCTGTTCGGCGTCGTCTCGCCTGCGCCGGCGAGCACGTTGTCGTCGGCGAAGGTGAACGTGAGGCGCGTATCGACGAAATCGCCGGCGAGCGCGACGCGAGACAACACCACGACCAGGGCTGTGACCTTCCACCACGTTTTCACTGCACCCCTCCCTCAGGGAACTTCAGAGCTTCACGTTCTTCACGGACTCACGCTGTCGCACTGCTTGATCGGCTTCGGGCACGACAGCCCCGGCCCCGGCCGGCAGCAGATGTCGTCGGCGTCGCGCGGCAGCACCACCCAGCGCGGCCGCGCCGGCTGCACCTGGCGAAGGTGCCCGATCACGTCGAAGGTCGCGGCGTGCAGCGCACGGCAGTTGGCCGCCGCCTCGGCGTCGGGGTCGTCTTCGCGGCAGTGCGGCTCGAGGTCGGGCACCGCGTCTTTCGTCACCAGGTTCATGCGCACGCGCGGGTCGACCGAGATGCTGCAGCGCGCGTCGAGCCCCGGAGCGCCCTCGGCCTGCACCGCGACCTTCGTCTCGCCCGGCGCCAGCGTGTAGCGCACCAGCTGCCCCGACTGAATCACCGGGTCGGCCGCAGTGACGCCCGTGCCGTCACCGAACCGGTAGTGCGCGGGGAAGTTGCAGACCAGCGCGACGGGGGCCAACGCCGGCAACATCATCGTGTGCGTCGTGGGGGCGCCGAGCGAGATGTTGAGCTCGATGTAGCGGTTCTTCAGGCTCGAGTCGGCGCGCGTGCCGGGCAGGCCGGGCGGGGTGAGCTCGACGACGAACTGCCCGAAGCCGATGAACGTCGACTCTTCGGTGCAGACCTGACCGGCGTGGGCGCCGAGCCCGACGACACAGTCGTGGTTGCAGACGCGCTCGACCTGCTCCTGCGGAGGTTCAACCTCGCCGAAGCTGCAGGAGCTCCAGATCCACGTGCCGCCCGGGTCGGTGGTCTCGCAGAAGAAGGGCACGCTCTGATCGCTGTTCTGATCGCAGTTCACGAACTCGGTGGGGAAGCGCACGTTGCGCATGCGCACGAGGCCCGACTCGTTGGCCTCCATCTTCAGGTTTCTGCGGTTGTGGCCGCACAGCGCGTCGGTGAGAAAGGGGTTGAACGCGTCGTCGAGGCCGCAGAGGCGGCCGTTGACCTCGACGATCGGAACCTGGTCGAGGTACTTGTTCCACTGCTCCTGCGGGAGCAGGTGCACGCGCTCGGCGATCGTCCACGAGGGGAAGGTGAGCTGCGTGGTCGAGGTGAACTCCTGCACGCTGCCCGACAGCGTCCACAACAGGTCGCCCGTGTCGAGCCCCTCGGGGAACGAGTAGTTGTAGATGTACATGTGGCCGTACGTGCCGGCGCCATAGCGCAGGCACTGGGCCGACGTGGTGCACGCCCGCTGGCTGATCTCGCAGCGGCTGTTCACGCACGGCTCGTTGGGCTCGGCGGGGCGCACGCCCTGATCTTCGAGCAGGCGACAGGCCGTCACGTCGGTCACGAAGAAGCCCGACTGATCGGTGCCGGTCACCACCATCTTCACGACCTGGTTGTTGCGCGCCGGGTCGTGCGAGCACGACTGCAAGAGCTTCATGCCCGTCTCGGGCCGCTTGCCGATGGTGAGAAACTCGCCGATCAGCGGCGAGCTGCGGTTGTCGAGGCCGTCGGGCACCTGCACCTTCGCGAGCGTCGGCTCTTCGAAGTACACGACCGGCGAGAGGCCGGTCGCGTACGTCCACGGCTCGTTCGCGGGCGGCATCAGCTCGACCGTGCCGCCGAAGCCCGCGTCGGCGAACATCGCCTTCGGCGGAGCGTGCTCGGCCCATGCCCGAACCGGCCCGTACTGGTGAATCGTCTTCACGAGGCCGGTGACGTTGCCCGCATCGGCCGGGGCCCAGCGGTAGTTGTAGTCGCCCGTCAGCTCGCCCGGCACCACACGAAACGAGACGGGGCCGTTGAACTCGGTCGCGACCTGGCCCTTCGCGTCGACCGCCGAGGCCGAGATCTGCAGCTGAATTTCGCCGCGCGCGATCGCATACGGGCACTCGAGCGTGCCGCGCACCTCGTCGGGCACGCCCTTCTGCCCGCCGTCCCACTGCTCGGCGCACGGCGCGACGACGTCGAGCTTCGTGACGATGCCGACGTTGTCTTTGAAGAAGCCGTCGATGCGCACCTTGAACGACGAGATGCCCTTGGGGGCCGGCACCTGTATCTCGGTGCACGCCGCCCCCACCAGCACCACACACAGCAGGGCGCGCTTCATTTGACTCTCCGCTTGATCCGGCCGTCTTCGACCCCGACAGCGACTGCCATGTCGAGGGGGTTCTCGCAGAACGCGCGCACCTGGCTCGTGACGTGGCCGCAGAGCGGGTTCGAGCTCAGGGCATCGGCGCAGAGGCACTTGCCGAGGTTCGGGCCGCCCGCGCCGGTGGCCGCGCTCGAGATCTTCGCGTAGCAGGTGGCCTTCAGCGCCGCCGGGTCGCCGGCGCAGTTGCCGCGCAGCGCTTCGGTGCACGTGCAGCCGTCGCCCAGGTCTTCGCGCAGCGCGTTCTGAAACCGCTCGGAGTTGCGACAGTACGAGAGCACCTGCGAGTCGATGACCCACTGCCCCTCTTGCAGCGAACCGCAGAGCTGGCCGTTCTTGCCGACGACGAAGCCATGCGGGCCGCGCTGATCTTTCAGCAGATCGGAGCACGTGCAGAAGTTCTGCATGTAGCCGATGAGCGAGTCGCGCAGGGGTATGCCCGTCTCGATGCGCGTGGTGTTGCGCTTCAGCACCGCGAAGCCCGAGCCGCCCTTCGCGATGTAGTCGTTCACGGCGACGCGGTAGGTGGCGAAGCGGTCGATCGGCTTGCCGTTGATCTCGATCTCGATGCCCGTGTGAGCCCAGCAGCGGCCCCCCTGAAGGTCGTCGTCGAGGCACTGCCAGGCCGCACGCGTGCCGCGGTCGGCGCCGTTCGGGCAGTCGCTGCCGTTGGAGGCGCCGCTGAGGGTGGGGTCGCAGCCGTAGCGCTGGGCGTTGAGCTGGGTCTGCGCACAGTCCATCGTGAAGCGAACGCCCGAGACCTGGGCCTGGCTGACGCAGCCGCGCTCGGCAGAGCGATCGGTGATGAAGTCGAGCATCTCCTGCATCTCGTTGCCGCTCAGGTACATGACGTTGATCGTGTTCTCGAAGGGGAACACGTTGAACATCGACTCTTGAGTGAGCGGGCCGGCGTAGAGGTTGTCGCGAATGCCGAGCGAGTTCGTGACGGCGACCTCGGCCTCGACGCGGCGGCGCTTGCGCATCGAGTCGGCGGCAATGTTGCCGAGCGGGCTGTCGCCGCCGCTCGAGTTGTTGCGGCGGGCGATGTCGCGCGGCGCGAAGCCGAACAGCGAGGTCAGCTGCAGCGCGACGTCGAGCTGCGTGACGTAGGGCAACAGCAGGTGGGTGGTGGCGCCGTCTTCGAGGTTCTGGCACTCGGCGAGGCCGGCCTGCACGCGCGGGTCAGAGATGAACTCACCGGGGTTCCAGAAGCGGTCGCTGTAGTAGCGGTGCAGCGCCTCGGAGCACCACAGGCCGTCGATCGGGAAGACCTTGTAGTCGTGGCTGATGATCTCGCCCTTCTCGGGGTTCGCGTCGTCTTTTTCAGGCATCTGCACGACGACGTCGAGGCGGCTCAGGTACTTCGTGAAGGCGCCGCCGTGCGCGAGAATCACCTTGCGGCCCGACGGGTCGACGAGCTGCTGCGGCGGGTTCAAGATGATGTGCAGGTGGCCACCGAGAATCGCGTCGATGCCGACGACGCCGGGGATGTGCACACGCACGACGGTGGTGTCGGCGTCTTCGGGGCCGAAGGCCTCGAGCACCGTCCACTTCGCGTAGTCGCGGTTCAAGAAGTGCCGAATGCGGCCGAGCTCGAAGAACGCCTCATAGCCCTGAATCAGATCTTGATCTTCGGTGAGCCCGCCGTGGCTCGTGAGCACGATGAGGTCGGTGACCGGCTTGAGCAGCTCGACGTACTGGCGAATGGCCTCGTTCTGCTCGAGCGGCGTGATCTGCAGCGAGTTGCCGCCCTCGACGATCGAGTTGAGCGAGCCGAGGTTCGCGAAGCCGATGATGCCGACACGAATGCCCTTCACGTTCTTCAGCGTGTACGGCTGCGTGTAGAGCGCGGTCTTGTTGGAGTCGATGGCACGGGGGTCGTCCCAGAAGTAGTTCGCGGCGAGCACCGGGAAGGTGGCGGCGAACTGCGCCTGCTTCGTGAAGTTGAGCGCGCCGGCGTCGAACTCGTGGTTGCCGATGACGGCGGCGTCGAGGCCGATGTTCGAGAGGAAGCGGTACTCGACCTCGCCGAAGTTGATGTTGAAGATGGGCGCGCCCTGAAAGCTGTCGCCGCTGTCGAGGTGCAGCACGCGGTCGGCGTTGCTGCGCTCGCGCTTGATCAGGCTGGCCATGCGCGTGATGCCGCCGAAGGGGCCCGCCTCGGGGATCAGGCCGAGATCGATGTCGGTGCGCAGCGGCGCGAAGTCGTACGGCAGCAGGCGTGAGTGAATGTCCGACGTGTGCAAGAACGTCAGGCGCACCTGCTGCCCGGCGAGGTCGATGTCTTGACCCGGCAGCAGCGGAAAGCACGAGACGGCGAGCAGCGCCGGTAGAGCAACGACTAGACGAAACAGTCTCACGCGGGCCGCACCCTTACGCGGCTCGCGCGTTCAGGTAAAGGGCCTGCGGTCAGGGCACCAGAACCAGGCTGCCCGTCGTGTTCCGTGACTCGAGATCGCGGTGGGCCCGCGCGGCTTCGCCGAGCGCATATCGAGACGGAGTCGTGACTTTCACGACACCTCGGAGCAACACGTCGAAGAGATCGGCCGCGGTCTCGTCGAGCTGCGCGGTGGTCGCGGTGTAGTGGTTCAGCGTGGGGCGCGTGAGGAAGAGCGAGCCCTTCTGCGAGAGCAGCAGCGGGCTGAACGGCTCGACGGGGCCCGAGGCGTTGCCGTAGCTGACCATCATGCCGAGGGGCTTCAGGCTGTCGAGCGAGGCGATGAACGTGTCTTTGCCGACCGCGTCGTAGACGACGTCGGCGCCGGCGCCGCCCGTGAGCTCGCGCACGCGCTTCGCGATGTCTTCGCGGGTCGAGACGATGGTGTGCTTCGCGCCGAGCTTCTTCGCGAGCTCGGCCTTGGCGTCGGAGCCCACGACGCCGATGACGGTGGCGCCGAGCGACGAGGCCCACTGCACGGCGATCTGGCCGACTCCGCCGGCGGCGGCGTGCACGACGGCAGTGGTGCCGGGCCCGGCGGGGTGGATCTTGCGAATCAGGTAGCGGGCGGTCATGCCCTTCAGCATCGAGGCGGCGGCGATCTGAAGATCGATCTCGGGGGGCACCTTCACGGCGCGCTCGGCCTTCACGACGTGGAGCTCGGCGTAGGCGCCGGGCGGGCCCGAGCAGTAGCCGATGTGATCGCCGGGCGCGAAGCGGGTGACGTTCGCGCCGACGGCCTCGACGGTGCCCGCGGCTTCGAGGCCGAGCCCGGCGGGCAGCGGCAGCGGGTAGAGCCCGGTGCGGTGGTAGGTGTCGATGAAGTTCACGCCGATGGCGTGGTGGCGAACGAGCACCTCGCCGGGGCCCGGCGCCGGGGGCGCGACGTCGACGAGGTGCATCACGTCGGGGCCGCCGGTGCGCTCGATGCGAATGGCTTTCATTTCGGCGGTGCTAAACACGCCGGCGATGAGCGTCAATGCGATCGAGGTGCTCGAAGACTTTTCAGCGACGGCGAGGTGCGACGAGGGCTTCTTGCAGATTCGTCGCCTGAGGGTGCGCAACCGGCGCGACGACGGGTCGACGTCGCCGGTGTACCGGGTCGACGTGGTCGACCGGCCGCGGCTCGACGCGGTGGCCGTGCTGGTGGTGCGAAAGGGCGCATCAGGGTGGGAGACCCTGACGCGCATGAACCTGCGGCCGGCGGCGTACTTTCGAAAAGACAAGGCGCAGCCGATGCCCGACGGGCGGTCGCACCTGTACTGCGAAGAGATCGTGGCGGGGCTGCTCGAGAACGACGACTCGGGCGAGGCGGGGCTGAAGCACCGCGCGGCCGAAGAGGTGCGCGAAGAGGCGGGCTACGCGGTGACGCCGGCCGAGATCGTGACGCTGGGGCCGCCGTTCTTCGTGGCGCCGGGCATCGTGAGCGAGAAGATCTTTCTGTGCGTGGTCGACGTGACCGGGCGCGAGGGCGCGGTGCCGTCGGGCGACGGCAGCCCGCTCGAAGAGTCGCCGCCGCCGAGGTGGCGCACGGTCGAGTCGCTGCAGGCGGCTCTTGCGAGCGGCGAGGTGCAAGACGCGAAGACCGAGATCGCGCTCGCGCGGTGGCTGGGCCTCCGCTCAGGGCTGAGCGGAGTCTGACTACGGCGTGATCGTCACGGTCGCGCTCGGCGCGACGTGCAGCCACAGCGTGCGGCCCTCGTGGAACCAGCCCTCGCTCGCCTCGACCTCGGCGCGTGAGGCGCGGGCGGTCAGCGACGTCGAGGCAGGCCGGGGCACGTCGAGCACCTCGAGCACGGCGCCCTTGTTGAACACGGTGCCGGCCGTCAGCTTCACCTGCGTGGCCGAGACCTCGATGCCGGTGCCGTCGTAGAGCGTGGTCGCGCCGCCGTTCGTGGCGCGAACCCAGAGCACGCCGGCGTCGTTCGCGAACGAGTCGACCATCGGGTCGGTGGCGGGTGACAGCGTGTCGATGGTGGGCCTGAGCATCGCGACGATGCCGCCGCGGCGCAGGTACAGCGGCAGCTTCTCGAGCGGAGCGGGCACGGTCTCTTCGCCCTTCCCGTGAATCGAGCCGTCCCACCAGTCGAGCCACTCGCCCTCGGGGAAGATGACGGTGCGCGTGGTGGCGCCGGCGGTGATCACGGGGGCGACGAGCAGATCGTCGCCGAAGAGGTACTCGTCGTCGGGGTGCTTGCCGAGTGCGGGGTAGGCGAGCCCCAGCGCGCGCTGAATGGGGCGGCCGTCGGTGGCGAGCTTCTTCGCGTAAGACCACTCATAGGGGAACAGGCGCAGGTGCAGCCGCGCGTACGTGCGAAACACCTCGAGCGCGGCGTCGTCGCGGCCGTTCGCGGCGTTGTATTCCCACGGCATCTGCGACGACGAGTCGCCGACCTGCATCACCGTCGAGAGCGCCGACTGCTCGACCCAGCGCACCCACGTCTCTCTGTTCGGAGGCGAGTGCCGGTACCCGCCCGTGTCGGCGCCGAAGAACGGGTAGCCCGCAGGGCCGAGGCTCATGCCGGCGATGACGGCGCTGGGCAGGCCGCCGGTGCCGGCGACCATCTTGTTGCCGTCGACGATGGGCTCCTTCCACTTCGTGAGCGTCGCGTCGATGTCGCCCGGCCAGATGACGCTGGCGCGCACCTGGTCGCCCCAGCGGGCGGCGCGGCAGAGCAAGAAGGCGCCGGCCGCCGAGGGGATCTTCTCGGCGTACGCGCGGTGGTACAGCACGGTGAAGTCGTGCGCCATCGTGCGCTCGGTCGAGCCGTCGAAGAAGCCCCAGTTCGTGCGCGCGCCCGAGAGCCCGGCGGCGACCTCTTCGCCGTAGTCGAGCTTGTAGCCCTCGATGCCGAGGTCGGCGTACCGCTGCAGGTTCGTCTGCCAGAACGTGTACGCGGCGGGGTTCGTGAAGTCGATGGGCGGGCCCCAGCGGGCGTGAGAGCCCGTCTTCGGCGGGAAGTAGCCGGCGTCGGTCGCCTGCGAGAGCAGCGGCTCGTTGCCGGCCTCGAGGTACGGGGTGTGCCACAGCGACAGCCGCAGGCCCGCCGCACGAATGGCGGCGATCATCGCGGGCGGGTCGGGAAACTGCGGCGCGTTGAAGTCGAACGAGTTGACCCACGTGGCGTAGGGTCTGTCGATCCACATCGCCGACACCGCGAGATCGCGGCTGCGGATCTGCGCGACGTCGTCGAGCACCTGCGCCTGATCGATGTTCTCGTCGCGCCACAAGAACGGGCCCAACGCCCACTGCCCGGGCAAGAGCGGGTCGCCCGTCACGTCGTAGTACTTGCGCGTGATGTCGAGCGGGTGCTGCGCCGCGAAGAGGTGAAGCTCGAGGCCGGCGTTCGACTGCTCGGCCGTGCCATAGGTGATCTCGACGAGATCATCTGCCGAGCGGGCGACGTCGAACAGGCCGTATCGCTTGCTCGCGACGAACACGCCCCAGCCCGTGGTGCCGATGAGCAGCGGCACCGGCACGTGCGCTTCGTTCACCGCGCTCTCGATGCCGAGGTCGGGCTCGATCTGCATCGGCCTCAGCTTGCCGCGGTGGTTCACCGCGTCGAACACCTCGCCCAGGCCGTAGAAGCCCTCGGTGGGGTTCGTGCGCAGGCGCACGCGCATGAACGCGATCGGTGAGGTCGACGCGCCCGGCACCCACTTCGCCTTGAAGCGCCCCTCGGCCTCGGCGGTGAGCGTGAGGTCTGCGGCGACGTCGCCCTCGAAGCCGAGCTTCAGGTCGAGCTGCGTCGCCGAGGTCTGTGTGACGGTGGTCGAGACCAGCTTGCGAAAGCGCAGCCCCTGCGGCACCACGGGGTCGAAGAACTCGTCGTCGTAGACGAGCCAGTACGGGTCGTAGCTCTTCGTCTCGTCGAGCTCGCGCACCGTGCCGAGCTCGAATGCGTCGGCCGGCAGCGTCACCAGCGGCGCGCCATCGCGCGAGAGCACGATGGTGCCGCCGTCGGCGGTGACGGCGTAGGGCCCGTTCGACACCGACGGAGCAGGCGGGCCTGGCGGCGAGCTGCACGCAGAGGCGAGACAGAGCACGACGACGGCGGTGGTTCTCATGGTGTGACTCCGAGCTCTCGTGCGGCGAGCAGATATTCACCGACCCACGCCCCTTCGGCGTCGATCTTGGCCGGCGAAGAGATGCCGGCGAGCACGTTGCGGCCGCGCTCGGGCTCACCCACGGCGGCGAGCAGGCGCGCGGCGACGACGTTGTGAACGAACGGCTTCTGCCGCTTCGCGAAGACGCCGGCGGCGGCGGGGTCGGGCGTCGAGTCGTACAGCGCGCCGCCGTTGGCGGCGTCGGCGAACGTCTCGACCATCACCTGCGCGATGCGGTTGGCCGCCCAGGCGTGCTGCACGTCGCCGGTCGCGGCGGCGAGGCGGGCGAAGCCCAGGCCGAGCGCGGCGGCGTCGGCGAGAAAGAACGGCCCGTTCGATTTCGCGTCGTGGCGCACCTGGCCGTGGGCGGTGAGGTGCGAGCGCACGAGCACGGCGGCGGCGCGGCGCGCGCGGTCGAGGTCGCCGCTGACGGCGAGTGCGGCGAGCGCGAGGCCGTTCTCGCGGGCGTAGACGTGGGTGTCGACCCAGGGCACGCCGAGGGCGCGGCGCTGGGCGTCGGGCAGCGCGTAGTAGGCGGCGCCTTCGACGAAGCCCTTGGCTCGATCGTGGGCGTTCACGTCGGCGTCCTGGTTGACGAAGAACGTGCCGTCGGCGGCGGTGAGAAACGCGGCGATGTAGCCGACGATGCCGCGCGCGGCGGCTCGCAGATCGGCGCGGCCGGTGGCTGCGCTGGCGAGCGCGTAGGCCTCGAGGTTCGGCGCCTGGTACGTCATGAGCTTCTCGAAGTGGGGGCTCTTCCAGTCTTCGGCGGCCGAGTACTGGTAGATGCCGCCCCACACCGGGTCGAGCAGGGCGCTCTGCTTCTCGAGGGTGAAGACGGCGCGCTTCGGGTCGCCGCCCGTGAGCTCCCAGACGACGTTCATGCCGATGGGCACCTTGCGGCGGAGGCCCCAGCTGCCGTCGCGCGCGTCCCAGAAATACTCGAGGCGATCGCGCGCGTGCTTCACGGCGGCGGGCAGCTCGCGCGGGTCGATGCCGGGGTCGTCGGCGGCGGT
>JAEUJP010000050.1 GCA_016793725.1 Myxococcaceae bacterium
GTCGCGCCCGACGTCTCGGTGCTGTTGCCTGGGTCGGGCGAGGTCGAGGCCCGCGTCACGCAGCAGCTCGCCCAGACGCCGCTCTTCGCCGCCCGGTTTCGCGAGGCCTCTTCCCGCGCGCTGCTGTTGCCGCGGCGCCGCCCCGGTGGCCGCACGCCGCTCTGGCAGCAGCGCAAGCGCGCGAGCGACCTGCTCGCGGCCGCGTCGAAGTACCCCGCCTTTCCCATGCTGCTCGAGACGTACCGCGAGTGCCTGCGCGACGTGTTCGACCTGCCCGCGCTCGTCGAGACGCTGAAGGCGGTCGAGTCGCGCGCGATGAAGCTCGAGGTTCACGACCCGGTGACGCCTTCGCCCTTCGCCTCGTCGCTGCTGTTCGGCTACGTCGCGAACTACATCTACGAGGGCGACGCACCGCTCGCCGAGCGCCGCGCCCAGGCCCTCAGCGTCGACCCGCTGCAGCTGCGCGAGCTGCTCGGCGACGCCGAGCTCCGCGAGCTGCTCGACGCCGACGTGCTGCACGAGGTCGAGGCGCAGCTGCAGTTTCGCGACGAGCAGAGCCGCGCGCGCAGCAAAGATGCCCTGCACGACGTGCTGCTCAAGCTCGGCGACCTGTCGCGCGCCGAGCTGGCCGCGCGCTCGGTCTCTCACGAGGTCGCCGCCGCCATCGACGCGCTCGTCGCCGAGAAGCGCGCCGTCGAGCTCAAGGTGGGCGGCGAGCAGCGCTTCGTCGCCGTCGAGCACGCCGCCCGGTACCGCGACGCGCTCGGTGTGCCGCTGCCCCTCGGCCTGCCCACCACGCTGCTCGAGCCGGTGCCTGACGCGCTCGGCGAGCTCTTGATGCGGTACGCGCGCACGCACGCTCCGTTTCCCGCCGGCGAGCCCGCCGCGCGCTTCGGCCTCACCCGCATCGGGGTCACCCGTGCGCTCGATGCGCTCACCCGCGCCGGCCGCCTGCTCGAGGGCGCGTTTCGACCCAAGGGCCTCGAGCACGAGTGGAGCGACGGCGAGGTGCTCGCCCGCGTTCGCCGCCGCTCGCTCGCGAAGGCCCGCAGAGAGATCGAGCCCGTCGAGCCCGCCGCGTTCGGGCGCCTGCTCGGCTCGTGGCACGGCGTGACGCGCAAGCGCCGCGGCCTCGACGCGACCCTCGACGTCGTCGAGAAGCTGCAGGGCCTGCCCTTGCCGGCCTCGATGCTCGAGACCGAAATTTTGCCCGCCCGGCTCGAGCAGTACCTGCCGTCTGACCTCGACGCGCTCGCGGCCGCGGGCGAGGTGCTGTGGGTCGGCGTCGAGCCGATGGGCGAGCGCGACGGGCGCGTCGCGCTGTACCTCACCGACCACCTCACCCGGCTCTATCGGCCCCCGCCGCTCGACGAGTCGACGCTGCCCAGGCGCGAGCAGCAGGTGCTCGACGTCTTGCGCGCGCGCGGCGCCTCGTTCTTCACCGACCTGCACGCCGCGTGCGGCGGCGGCTTCCCGCCCGAGACGCTCGACGCCCTGTGGAGCCTCGTCTGGCGCGGTGTCATCACCAACGACAGCTTCTTCGCGCTGCGCTCGCTGTGGCTGAAGGCCGGCAGCGGGCGTCGCGACCGGCGCGAGAGCCTCGACGGCCGCGCATTTCGTTCGCGCCGCGCGGTGACGCCCATGTCCGAAGGGCGCTGGGCGCTGGTTCAGAGCAGGGGGCTGTCTGAGGCGTCGGCGACCGAACGTTCGCACGCGCTCGCGCAGCAGCTGCTCAACCGCTACGGCCTGGTGACGCGCGAGGTTGCGGGCGCCGAGGGCATACCCGGTGGCTTCACCGCCGTCTCGCAGGTGTTCAGCGCACTCGAAGAAGCCGGCAAGGCGCGGCGCGGCTACTTCGTCTCGGGCGTCGGAGCGATGCAGTTCGCGCTCCCCTCGGTGCTCGAGCTGCTGCGGAGCTACCGGGCGGCTCCGCCGAGCCCCGAGGTCGTGATGCTGTCGGCGGTCGCCCCGGCGAACCCGTACGGCGCGCTGCTCGCGTGGCCGAAGGTGACGGGCGAAGCGGCGTCAGGGCCCACCCGGTCGGCGGGCGCGCAGGTGGTGCTCGTCGACGGCGCGCTGGTGCTGTGGCTGTCGCGCGGTGGCCAGCGGGCGTTCGCGTGGCTGCCCGAAGACGAGGTCGAGCGGCAGAAGGTGGCGAAGGCGATCGCGACGCGGCTCGCCGAGCGTGCGCCCCGGCGGCTCGAGCGGCACGAGGGCCTGTTGCTCGAGATCAACGGCAAGAACGCGAGCGAGCACCCGCTGGCCGCGGCGCTCGAACAGGCGGGCTTCACGAAGACGGCGTCGGGCGTGCAGTCGCGCCGCGCGTCGTTCGGCAGGCGGGCGCGGCGTGCCTGAAGGCGACACGCTGTACCGCGCCGCGAAGACGCTGCAGCTCGCGCTCGGAGGCAAGCGCGTGGTCGAGCTCATCTCTGAATACGCGCACGTGGCGGTGGCCGTCGAGAACCACCCGGTGGCGGGCGAGACGGTCGAAGAGGTGTCGGCGGTCGGCAAACACCTGCTGATGCGCTTCTCGCACGGCTACACGCTGCGCACGCACATGCGCATGAACGGCTCGTGGCACCTCTACCGGCCAGGCGAGCGGTGGAAGCGGCCGAAGAGCGCGATGCGGCTCGTGCTGCGCACGGCCGACTTCGAGGCGGTGGCGTTCGATGTGCCGGTGGCCGAGCTCGTCGACGACAAGCAGCTCGCCCGCGGCGAGCTGGGCAGGCTCGGGCCCGACCTGCTGAACGACGACCCGTTCGACGTCGACGAAGCCGTCGCGCGCCTGCGCGCGAAGGGCCCGCAGCCCATCGGCGAGCTGCTGCTCAACCAGCGGGTCGCAGCAGGCATGGGCAACGTCTACAAGAGTGAGGTGCTGTTCATGTGCGGCGTGCGGCCCGACCGGCGCGGGCCAGACGTGAGCGACGCCGAGCTGCGCGAGCTCTGGGCGACGGCGCAGCAGCTGATGCGCGCGAACGTGCAGGTCGGCAGCGACGAGGGCATCACGACGTACTTCGGCCTGCGCAGAACGACGCGCGCCCAAGACCCGTCACAGCGGCTGTGGGTCTATGGGCGCGAGGGCGAGCCGTGCCGCAAGTGCGGCGCGCTGGTGAAGTTCTTCAAGCAGGGGCTCGGCGCGCGCAGCACGTACTTCTGCGAGCGGTGTCAGAGGTAGCGCTCAGCGAAGAGCGCGGCAACCGGTCTTGCCGAGCGCGGTCACGCAGAGGCGCTCGGCGGTCTTCACAGCGTCCCACGCGCTCCCTTCCGGGCCGATGTGTCTGCAGCCTGCGGTCGCGGGCAGCACGGTCGA
>JAEUJP010000059.1 GCA_016793725.1 Myxococcaceae bacterium
ATGAGCTTGAGCAGCAACAGCCGCTCGACCCGATCGACCGAGAAGCTCGAGCTCACGTCGTCGCGCGTTCTCATGGCCGCCCCGCTTTCGACCCGTGGCGCCCGACCAGGTGCTCGAGATTCTTGTCGTTGTAGGTCGTCGCCCGCGTCTTCCGATGTGCTGCCGCCACCATGTAGTCGCGCCGATCGAGCCGCCGGCACTCGATCGCGAAGGCCACGTCTTCGTCACGAATGTCGCCCGCTCCCTCGAGATCGGCCCTCGTTCGCGCGAGCTTCAAGATGCGATCGTGCGCACGCGCCGACAACCCGTGCTTGTCGATCGCGGCGACGAGGTTCTTCTGCGCCGCGGCCGAGATGCGGCAGTGCCGGTACAGCAGCGCCGGGGTCATCTGCGCGTTGCAGAGCACCTCGGGCTCCGACTTGAAGCGCTCGGTCTGTCTCGCCCGCGCCGCGAGCACCCGGTCGCGGTACCAGCTCGACGGCTTACCGTCATGTTCCGACGCGAAGTGTTTCGAGTCGACCTGCCGCGTCTCGAGCGTGATGTCGATGCGGTCGAGCAAGGGCCCGCTCACGCGCGCGTGGTAGTCGACGACGCGATTTTCGCCACACCGGCAGTCACGCAGCTCGGTGTTCCAGTACCCGCACGGGCACGGGTTCATCGCCGCGATCAGCATCACCCCACACTGGTAGGTGACCTTCTGCGCCGCGCGCGCGAGACGCACGACGCCCTCTTCGAGCGGCTGGCGCAGCACCTCGAGCACCTGCTTCTTGAACTCGGGCAGCTCGTCGAGGAACAGCACGCCGCGGTGCGCGAGCGAGAGCTCACCAGGCCTCGCGAGCGGGCCCCCACCGACCAGCCCCGCGTCAGAGATGGTGTGGTGTGGCGCCCGAAACGGCCGGTCTTTGATCAGCGACTGGCCGTCGCGCAGCAGCCCGAGCACCGAGTAGATCTTGGTGACCTCGAGCGCCTCGTCCATCGTCATCGGAGGCAGAATCGACGGCAGCCGCCGCGCCAGCATCGTCTTGCCGCTGCCCGGAGGGCCCGACATGATCATGTTGTGCGAGCCGGCGGCGGCGAGCTCGAGCGCGTCTTTGATCTCGTCTTGCCCGCGCACGTCTTTCAGGTCGAGCCCCGAGTCTGAAGACGCCGGCGTCGCGAGCGACAGCCGATCGAACGGCTTCAGCGGCTCCTCGCCGGTCAGATGCTTCACTGCGGCGCGCAGGTGCCCGACGGGGATCACCTCGATGCCCTCGACCAGCGCGGCCTCGGGTGCGTTCTCTGGAGGAACCACGACCCCCTTGAACCCGCCGGCCCGCGCCGCGAGCGCGAGCGGCAGCACACCCCGAATCGGCCGCAGCTGGCCGTCGAGCGAGAGCTCGCCGCCGAACAGGTACTTCGCGAGCGGCTCGGGCTTCAGCTGGTCGGCCGCCACCAGCACGCCGAGCGCGATCGGCAGCTCGAAGGCGGCCCCCTCTTTGCGAATGTCGGCCGGCGCCAGATTCACCGTGATGCGCTTGTGCGGCAGCACGAACTCGCAGTGCTTCAGCGCCGACATCACCCGAACCTTGCTCTCTTTCACCGCGCCCTCGGGCAGACCCACCACGGCGAAGAACGGCAGGCCCAACGTCATGTCGACCTCGACGTCGACCGTCACCGCGTCGACTCCCATCAGTGCTCCTGACTTCACTTTGGCGAGCATGGTGCTCTCCCTCCTTTGAGTGTCGAAGGGTCAGAGCAACGCGCGTGCACGGCGTAACCGCGATCGACCCGCGCGCGCGTTTCACTGGGGGAATCTCACGGGTTGAGAAGATGATAGTGCGACCGACCGTCCGAAATTCGGGACTACCGTCCGTCTGGAGAGACGGTTCGCACGGCGTCGGTCATCATGCCGAGCGTCTCGGCGCCGGCGGCCTTTGCGCCATCGAGCGCCGCCACCACCCGCGCGTAGCTCGCGGCGCCCTCGGCGACGAAGAACACCACGCGGTCACCCTTCGCGCGCGCGGCGATCGCCCTCGCGAGCCGCGGCACGTAGTCGCCGTCGGCCAGCGCCTCGGAGTTCAGCTGAAACACGCCGTCGGCCGCCACCGACACCACGAGCTGATCGGGGGGCACGTCAGAGGGCAGCTCGACCTGCTCCTGCTCGGGCACGCGCACCTCGAGGTCTTTTTCGAGCAGCGGCGTCACCACCATGAAGATGATCAGCAGCACGAGCACCACGTCGACGAGCGGCGTGACGTTGATGTCGCTGCTCGGCCGCCCCTGCGGCTGCACCGAGACCTTGCGCGCCCGCCGCTTCACTTTTTCACCTCTTCGACGCCGAGCGCGACACCCTTCGCGCCCGCGCCGCGGGCGAGCGCGAGAACCCGGCGCACGTCGTCGAAGCTCAGGCCCTTGTCGCCCTTGAGCAGAACCTTGCGGCCCGGCGACTCGGCGAGCCGCGCGCGCAAGCCCGCCTCGAACGCGGCGTCACCGAGCGCGTCGCTCTCGAGCCAGACGCGACGGTCGGCCGTCACCGACACCACGATGGGGTCTGTGCGCGGGTGCTGCGCGTCGACCTTCGCCGCCTCGGGCAGCTTCACGTCTTTGCCCCGCTGCAACAGCGGCGTCACCACCATGAAGATGATGAGCAGCACCAGCACGACGTCGACGAGCGGAGTGACGTTGATGTCACTTCGAATGCGGCCGCGCCCCGTGCCGGTGCCGAACGCCATCAGGCCCTCGTCGCGTAGTGCCGCGACACCGCGTCGAGCAGCTCGTTCGACGACTCGGCGATGTCGACCGAGCGCCCGTCGACCCAGCCCTGCAGAAAGTTGAACGCCATCACCGCCGGAATCGCGACCAGCAGCCCGAACGCCGTCGTCACCAGCGCCTCGGCGATGCCCTTCGAGACGGTGCCCAGGCCGCCCGAGCCCGTCTCGGCCATCTTCTGAAACGCGCTGACGATGCCGACGACCGTGCCGAGCAGGCCGACGAACGGTGCGGTCGAGCCGACGGTGGCGAGCAGCCCGAGCCCGCGCTTCAAGGTCTGCACCTCGCGCGAGGCCTGGCGCTCGAGCGCGCGCGCGACCGACTCGGTCGCGACGTCGGGGTTCGCCGGGGCGCTCTTGAACGCCGCGAGGCCCGCGCCGAGAACGCGCCCGAGGTAGCCCACAGGGCCGCGGCCGAGGTTCGCGTCGGCGGCCGCGTTCAGCCCGCCGTCACCTTCGATCAGCTTCGCGATGCGCGCGGCGAACGCGCGCGACTCACGCGCCGAGCGGAAGAAGAACCAGCCGCGCTCGCCCATCACGTACAGCGAGGCCACGCTCATCGCCGCCATCACGAAGACGACGAGCCGCGCGAAGAGCCCCATCTCGGCCCACAGCCCTTCGAGCGTGAATTGCATGGGCCGCCCTCATAACCTCACTTGCAGACCATTCGAATGGGGATCTTGTAGTTCACCCGCACCGGCTCGCCCTGAAACGTGACGACGCCGACCTTCCACCGGGCGAGCAGATCGAGGGCGACGTCTTCCATGAATGGCAGGGGCTTGATGATCTTGCACGCCTTGAGCGTGCCCTCGAGCGTCACGGTACACGACGCGAGCAGCACGCCCTCGACGCCGGCCTCTTTCGCCTCGCGCGGGCACGAAAACGCGGGCGGGCTCTTGATGTTCTCGGGCCGCGTCATGCCGGGCCCGAAGGCCACCACGTCGGTGCCGCTCCCGCCGGGAGTGCCTCCCGGTGTGCCGCCGACGGCGCCACCTTCGCTGCCCGCCGGCTCGCTCGAAGCGGCCGGCGCGTCGGTCGCCGTCGGCCCCTCTGCCGGGGCGGGCGCAGCAGGCTCGGGCGCCGCAGCAGGCTCGGGCTCGGCCTCTTTCGGCTTCTCGGTGGGCAGCTGCTTCGGGGCCACGAGCTCGCGGCGCGCAGGCCGCTTCTCGACCTTCGGGGGCGCTTCGGCCGGCCGGGCGGGCGCCGTCGGAGCAGCGGGCGCGGCCGGCGGAGGTGGCGGCGCCGGCGCAGCGGGTCGGCCGGCGAAGAACTTCACCTCGGCGAACGACGGCTCGGGCGCATCACTTCGGGAGCCGGCCCAGACGAGGGCGAAGACCGCGGCGAGGTGCACGAGCACGGTGACGACGACGCCGGCCCCGAGGCGGCTCTTCGGGGCGGTCTCGCGGTGCAGAACCGAGTCGAACACAGAGGGAGAACCACACTTCTAGCCCGTTGCGAGTTCCGGACACACGTGGTTAACAGCGGCAACCCCTGGGAGGGGGCCCACGCGTGCGCCTTGGCCGGAACGCTGCTGTCTTGCTGTGTGTGGTGGCCGCGCTGTGTTTGACGGCGGCTCCATCGTTCGCGCAGAGCCAGGGTACGGCGGTGCTCACGGGCACCGTGACCGACGCGGCGACGGGCAAGCCGGTGGCCGACGTGGCGGTGACGGCGACGTCGCCGGCGCTGCAGGGCGAGCAGGTGGGGGTGACCGACGCGACGGGGCTCTACCGAATTCCGCAGCTCCCGCCGGGCCAGTACACGCTGCGGCTCGAGGGTGAGGCGTACAAGCCGTACACGCGCGGCGACATCAGCCTGCGCGTCGACCGCACGATTCGGCTGAACGTGCAGCTGCAGCCCGAGTCGATTCAGGCCGAAGAGGTGATCGCGGTGGGCAAGGCGCCGACGGTCGACATCGGGTCGACGACGACGGGGCTGAACGTCGGCAAAGAGTTCGTGAACAACGTGCCGTTCATTCAGCCGAACTCGACGGGCACGCGGAGCTTCGAGGCGCTGGCGGCGGTGGCACCGCAGGTGAACGCCGACGCGTACGGGTACTCGATGAACGGGGCGACGTCGCCCGAGAACGCGGTGATGATCGACGGCGTGTCGGTGACCGACGTGGCGTACGGCGGCCTGAACCACAGCACGGGCGTCGACGGGCTGACGATGTCGTCGGCGAGCCTGCCGGTCGAGTTCGTCGAAGAGGTGAACGTCATCACGGGCGGGTACATGCCCGAGTTCGGCCGCAGCACGGGCGGCGTCATCAACGCGATCACGAAGTCGGGCAGCAACGAGTTTCACGGCAGCGTGTTCGGCACGTACACGCCGGGCTTTCTCACCGCGCAGCAGCGCGGCATCTTCAAAGAGGCATCGACGTTCGAGAACCAGGTCGCGAACTTCAACACGGGCGACTTCGGCGTCGAGCTCGGCGGGCCCATCATCAAAGACAAGTTGTGGTTCTACGTCGGGTTCGCGGCGAGCGTGGCGCGCACGCGCGAGCGCCGAACGCTGTACCGGCTCGAGTACGACGACGCGCGCGACGGCTGCACGGCGGGCTCAGACGACGACGCGTGCAAGGTGGTCGACGGCGACGGCAACCAGGTGCGTTCAGAGCTGCCAGGCACGACCGAGTACAAGTTCCACGACGCGCGTGCGTACAACTACCTCGCGAAGCTGACGTACCTGTTGTCGTCGAACCAGCGGCTGGCGCTGTCGCTGAACGGAGCGACGAAGCAGGTGCTGACCCCGGCGTTCGGCAACAAGCTGGCGGGCAACCAAGACACGTCAGACAACCTGTCGGTCTCGCTCAAATACACGGCCGGCTTTCTCGACAAACACCTGCTGGTCGACGCGACGTTGGGCTGGCACCACCAGTACGTGGCGCAGCTGCCCGACGACGGGTCTGACATCGGGTCGACGTTCGGCGCGGCGAGCCGCAGCGGCGTCATCTTTCGAAGGTCGCCGGCGCACTCGATTCTCGACTTCGAGCGGCTGAACCCCGAAGCGGCGGCGCTGTGCAGCGACGCGAACGGCAACCCCGACCCGCGGCTGTGCCCGGCGACGGGCTCGGGCCTCGAGTACGACTACGGCGGGGCGTACTACATGGAAAAGGCGACCTACGACCGGCTGCAGGCGAAGGTGGTGGTGACGTACCTCGCGAACCTTTTGGGTCACCACGTGTTCAAGGCGGGCGTCGACTACCAGCGCAGCTTCATCGACTCGGTGCGCGACTACGGCGGCGGTGCGCTGTACCGAGAGAGTGCGGGCGGCGGTGCCTACCGCGAGTACCGGCAGTTCGGTTACTACGACGCGCCCGACAACTTCGTGAACCAGGGTGGGCCGGGCAACACGGGCTGGGTGCAGAGGTCGTCGGGCTCCGAGCTGGGCGCGTTTCTGCAAGACAGCTGGAGCCTGCTCGACGTGGTCACCATCAATGCGGGCCTGCGCTACGACACGCAGCAGCTGTACGGGCAAGACGGGTCGCTGGGGCTGACGCTGAACAGCATGCTGTCGCCGCGGGTGGGGCTCATCTACGACTTCACGCAGCGGGGGCAGTCGAAGGTGTACGCGAGCTTCGCGCGCTACTACGAGTCGATACCGCTGAACGTGGCCGACCGCTCACTGTCGGGCGAGTACCAGGGTGGGGCGAACCGCATCGAGCAGCCGAACGGGCTGGGCAACGGCAACCCGGGCTGCCAGCCGCTGCTGAACGTCGATCAGACGGTGCAGCAGTGCCGCGACCCGCGCAACAACCTGGTGCTGGCTTCGCCGACCGAGCCGAGCCAGACGGGCCTGGTGACGGGCGCGGGCAAGTCGCCGGTCGACCCGAACCTTCGGCCGCAGAGCAGCGACGAGTACCTCATCGGCGCCGAGTACGAGGTGCTCGAAAACGGGCGGCTGGGCGTGAGCTACACGCACCGCAACATGAACGCGGTGATCGAAGACATGAGCCGCGACGAGGGCACGACGTACTTCATCGGCAACCCGGGGTACGGCATCGCGAGCGACTTTCCGGTGGCGAAGCGCGACTACGACGCGGTGTCGGTCTACTTCTCGAAGGTCTTCGCCGATCTGTGGATGGCGCAAGTCAGCTACACCTGGAGCTCGCTGCGCGGGAACTACGCGGGCCTGTTCCGCCCCGAGACCGGGCAGCTGAACCCGAACCAGAACTCGGACTTCGACCTGCAGTCGCTGACGGTGAACCGCGACGGGCCGCTGCCGGGCGACATCACGCACTCGCTGAAGGCGTTCGCGGCGAAAGAGTTCGTGTTGAACGGCACGTTCAGCGTGACGCTGGGGCTCTCGTACACGGGCCGCTCGGGCACGCCGGTGAGCTACCTGGCGTCGCACCCCATCTACGGCACCGACGAGACGTTCGTGCTGCCGCGCGGCTCGGCGGGGAGGACCCCGTGGATCCACCAGGTCAACGGCAAGCTCGTCGGCACGGCGCGCATCAACAAAGAAAACACGGTGCAGTTCTCGGTCGACGTCTTCAACATGTTCAACTTCGACGGGGCCGAGCAGGTCGATCAGCGGCTGTCGAACTCCGACATCATTCCCTACGTGCCGCAGGCGGGTCAGAACCCGCAAGGCTCGGCGTGCCTCGCGGGCGCGAACGCGGGCTGCCAGTCGGAGCTCACCAAGTACTCGTACGACGCCGCGGGGAACGTGGCGGGTACGTCGCCGGTGACGTCGGCCGACTACAGCCCGAACTTCAAGCGGGTGTCGAAGTACCAGCAGCCGCTGACGGTGCGGTTCGGCCTGAGGGTGACGTTCTGATGCGCGCGCAGATCTTCAGCTTCGTGGTGGCGAGCGCGGTGGTGGGCTCGTGCGCGCAGCCGCGGCCACTGTGCCCGGTGGCGGTGGGCAGCCCGCTCGGTTTCCCCTCGCCGGGCAGCCCGCTGGGCTTCTCGCACGTGCAGCTGGGGCTGCCGAACTTCTGGGCGTCGTACACGCTCAAGACCGGCACGGGCGCGTGCTCGACGCTGCCCGGTGAAGAGGTCGGCTTTCAGAAGCTCGAGATACCGCTGAAGCCCGACGAGACGAAGGTGGCGATTCGGCCCTTCCTCCTCAGCTACATCAGGGGCAACCCCGACGGCTATGGCGCGCTCGACTACGCCGACTACGACGCGGCGCAAGACGGCCCCGAGTCGGTGTACCGCGTCGACCCGGCCGACCCCGACGGGGCGAAGGTGAACGGCATCGCGGCGCTGGCGGCGCGGCCCGAAGACGACAACACCTGCGCGGTGACGGGCGCGCTCGAGAACGAGCAGCGCTTTCGAGAAGAGCGCTTCACGCTCGTGCCGGGCGGTGAGGTGTCGAGCCGGGCCGAGGTCGACGGCGGGGTCGCGGTCTTCCCCGAGCTGTACCTGAAGTACGCGTGGTCGAACCTGAAGTTCGTGTCGACGGGTGAGGTGCCGGGCTCGATCTTCACGGCGCAGCTCGAGTACACCGAAGACACGTGCACGGCGACGTACGACGTGACGGGCGTGTGGCCCATCACGCTGTGCCACACCGACCTCGACTGCAGCCCCAACCCGCTGCCCGAAGCGAGCGACACCGACATCTCGATTCCGGCGCGGCGGTTTCAGGGCTCGGGGCTGAACCCTGCGTTCGAGAACGAAGAGCACCCTTTTCGCTGCAACAACAGCGCGGCGGTGCACGCGTACACGGCGACCTACGGCATCTCGGACTTCGACGAAGCCGGCAACCCGCTGCCGGTATACGGAATTTCGGACTGGGGCGTCTGCGAGATGACGCGCCCGGTGTCGGACTTCACGACGGGCCCGTAGCGCAGAAAAGGGGACAGGCTACTTTTCTGCGCAACGGCGCAAGCGGCGTGCCGCATTGCGCAGAAAAGTAGCCTGTCCCCTTTATTGCGCAGGTCGCGCCGGCCTCGCGTATCTGTTACCCAGCCGCGGTGGACGCACGGTCGCTGAGGGCAGCCGCACAACAGACGCTCGAGGCGGAGGTCGGCACGATCTTCCGCGAGGCGCCGGTGCGTGTCGCGCTCTGCTACCCGAGCCCATACCACGTGGGCATGAGCTCGCTGGGCTATCAGACCGTCTACCGCACCATCAACGAGCGCCCCGGCTTCTCGGCCGAGCGGGTCTTCCTGCCCGACGACGTTGACGCGTTTCGACAGGCGCGCGTGCCGCTCTTCACGCTCGAGTCGCAGCGCGAGGTGAGCGCATGTCACGCGCTGGCGTTTTCGGTCGCCTACGAGCTCGAGCTGCCGGGCCTGTTCACGCTCCTCGAGCTGGCGGGGCTCCCCGTGTTTCGCGAGCAGCGCGACGCGCGGCACCCGCTGGTGGTCGCCGGCGGCCCGCTGACGTTCTCGAACCCCGACCCGCTCGAGCCGTTCGTCGACGTCATCGTGCAAGGCGAGTCGGAAGATCTGCTGCAGCCGCTGCTCGACGGCATCGCGGGCGGTGGCGCGAAGCAGGCGCTGCTCGAGCAGCTCGCGAAGCTGCCGGGCTTTCGGGTGCCGGGCCTGTCGAGCCCGGCCTCACGCTTCTTCGTCGCGAAGTCGTCTGACGCGAACCTGCCGGCGCGGTCACAGATCATCACGGCGAACACCGAGCTGCGCAGCATGTTTCTCATCGAGCCCGAGCGGGGCTGCTCGCGCGGCTGCCACTACTGCGTGATGCGGCGCACGACGAACGGAGGCATGCGCACGGTGCCCCCCGAGCGGGTGCTCGAGCTGATCCCCGAGAACGCGCGGCGCGTCGGCCTGGTCGGCGCGGCGGTGACCGACCACCCGCGCATCGTCGAGCTGCTCGAGACGATCGTGAGGTCGGGGCGCGAGGTCGGGGTGTCGTCGCTGCGGGCCGAGCGGCTCACTGCGCCCCTGGTGCAGGCGCTGAAAGAAGGCGGAGCGCGCGGCATCACGGTGGCGTCAGACGGCCCGTCGCAGCGCCTGCGAGACCTCGTCGACCGCAAGCACAGCGAGCAGCAGATCGTAAACGCGCTGACGCTCGCGCGCGGTGCGGGCATGGCGCGCGCGAAGGTCTACAACATCGTCGGGCTGCCGACCGAAGAAGACGTCGACATCGACGAGCTGGCGCGGTTCTCGATCGAGCTCTCAAAAATTCTGCCGGTCTCGCTGGGCGTCGCGCCGTTCGCGGCGAAGCGGAACACCCCGATGGACGGGGCGCCCTTCGCCGGCATCAGCACCATCGAGCAGCGGCTGAAGCGGCTGCAGCGGGGCCTGAGAGGGCGCGTCGAGGTGCGGCCGACGAGCGCGCGATGGGCGTGGGTCGAGTACATGCTGGCGCAGTCGGGGCCCGAAGGGGGCCTCGCGGCGTACGACGCGTGGCGGGCGGGCGGCAGCTTCGCGGCGTGGAAGAAGGCGTTCGAAGCACGAGAGGTGAAGCCGTACCTCGCGAAGCGGGTCGAAGACGGCCGCAGAAGGTCGACCGTGTGGCCTATGGTGCCCGCCCTGTGAACGAGACCACGGTCGAGACCCTCATCATCGGCGCGGGCATGAGCGGCCTCGCGACGGCGGCCGCGCTCGGCAGGGGCGCATCGCTGGCCATCATCGAGCGCGACGGCGAGCCGGGCGGCTACTGCAAGACGGTGAAGCAAGACGGCTTCGTGTGGGACTACTCGGGCCACTTCTTTCACTTCAAGCACGCCGAGATCGAAGCGTGGCTGCGCGAGCGAATGGTCGGGCAAGAGATTCGCACGGTGGCGAAGAAGTCGTTCATTCGCATCGGCGGCAAGCTCGTCGACTTTCCGTTTCAGAAGAACATTCACCAGCTGCCGCAGGCCGACTTCATCGACTGCCTGCACGACCTCTACTTCGCGAAGCCCGACCCGGCCGACACGAGCTTCAAGGGCATGCTGTACGGGCGGTTCGGGCGCGGCATCTGTGAGCGGTTTCTCATTCCGTACAACGAGAAGCTGTACGCGACCGACTTAGGGAAGCTCGACCGAGACGCGATGGGGCGCTTCTTCCCGCACGCCGACGTCGCTGACATCATTCGCAACATGAAGCAGCCCGACAACGCGACGTACAACGCGACGTTCACGTACCCGCGCGGCGGAGCCATCGAGTACGTGAAGGCGCTGCTCACCGAGGTCGAGCCGAGCGCGCTCAAGCTGAGCGAGGCGCTGGTGAAGATCGATCTCGAGAAGAAGGTCGCGACGACGACGAAGGGTACGTACCGGTACCAGCGGCTGGTGTCGTCGGCGCCCTTCCCCACCCTGCTCGAGCTGTGCGGTCGCGGCACACCCGACGGCTACAGCTGGAACCAGGTTCAGGTCTTCAACCTCGGCTTCGACGCAAAGGGGCCGCGCGACGTGCACTGGGTCTACTACCCAGAGCGAGACGTGCCGTTCTACCGAATCGGCTTCTACGACAACATCTTCGACGGCGACCGCATGAGCCTCTACGTCGAGGTGGGGCTGACGCGTGAGGGCAAGGGCGCGGCGACGCTGGAGCAGGTGATCGAGGCGCTGCGCAGAGACGGCACGGTGACGACGCAGAAGCTGGTGTCGCACCACTCGGTCATCATGAACCCGGCGTACGTGCACATCACGTCAGACTCGAACGCGAAGGTGAGCGCGGGCCGAGCAGAGCTGGCGAAGCACGGGGTGTTCTCGCTCGGCCGCTACGGCGGGTGGACGTACTGTTCCATCGAAGACAACATCGTCGAGGCCCGGGCGCTCGTCGCCAGCTTGAAGCAGTAGTTTGCACCTCAAACGCAGGCTAAGGGTCAGGCGGCAAATGAACCGCCTCGCCCTCGCGCTCCTCTCGGCCGTATTCGTCGTGTTTGTGGTCGCCTCCTGCTCGGGAGGTGGTGGCAACAACAGCTGCGCGGCGACCTGCACCACCGGCTGTTGTGACGCGGCCGGCGCCTGTCAACCGGGCACCACGACGGCGGCGTGCGGTGCCACGGGCACCTGCTCGGTGTGCGCGGCGGGTCAGGTCTGCGCCCAGGGCGTGTGCGCGATGGGCGGAGCGACCGGCGGCGGCTCGGGCACCGCAGGCGGCTCGGGCGCGACGGCGGGCGGAGCGATCGTGCCCACGTGCGCGCAGACGTGCGCGGGGTGCTGCGACACGACGGGCACGTGTCAGACGGGTGCGGAGCTGGCGACGTGCGGCAAGGGCGGCGCGACGTGCTCGGAGTGCACGGGCTCACAGGCCTGCACGGCGGCAGGTGAGTGTGTCGACACGACGTGCGCGGGCTGCATCTCGGCGGGCTCGTGCCTGAGCGCAGGCGGCATGTCTGACTCGCAGTGCGGCAAGGGCGGCATGAGCTGCTCCGACTGCACGGCGAACGGGGCCACGTGCAACACGGCGATGGGCGCCTGCCAGGGCGGCACATGCAACGGCTGCCGCGACGCGTCTGACCGGTGCCAGCCGGGCAACCTGAACGGCGCGTGCGGCGCGGTGGGCACGACTTGCGCAGTGTGTGAGACCGGCAAGATCTGCAACAACGGCACGTGTGTGGCGATGGGCGGCACGGGCGGCGGCAGCGGGGCGACGGCCGGTGGCAGCGGCGGCACGGCGGGCGGCGGCACGAGCGCGACTGCGGGCGGCAGCGGCAGCACCGCGGGCGGCAGCGGCAACACGGCGGGCGGCAACGGTGGCACGGGCGGCGGCAGTGCGGTGCCGGCGGCAGGCGACAGCTGTGCGAACGCGATACCGGTGACGTTCAACGCGAGCGGGGTGGCGAACCTCCACGCCGACACGCGCATGGCGAGCGACGACATGACGGCGAGCTGCAACGAGGGGTCGGGAGGTCGCGACGTGGTGTTCGTGTTCACGCTGACGAGCGGGGCGGGCGTGTCGGCGTCGATCTCGACGTCGACGTCGTCGACGCCCATCACGCTGTCGGTGCGGTCGACGTGCAACCTGGCTTCGAGCCAGGTGGTGTGCGGCGCCGGCGGCGGGTTCGAGACGTCGATGGCGCCGGGCACGTACTACCTGTGGGTCGACGACACGGTGCCGACGGGGGCCGACACGTACCTGACGCTGATGCGCTGAGTGACTCTCGTAGCGCGACCGCCATTCCCGTGGTTTCTTCTGGGGCGATGTCAGCCCCTGCGCGCCCGCCGAAGGTCCCCAAAAACGCCGTGTGGATCGAAGCCGACCAGGAGTGGGAGGCCGGCTCGCTCAAGAACGGCAAGAAGCACGGCCCGTACAAGTACTGGCGGGCCGACGGCACGCTCTGCAACGAGTGCATGTTCGTCGAGGGCGTGGTCGACGGGCCGTTCAAGCGCTTTCACGAGAACGGCGAGACCTCGCAAGAGGGCATGTTCTTCAAGGGCAAGCTGAACGGCACGCGGGTGTGGTTCGCGACCGAGGGGCACACGACCGAAAAGATGCACGAGAACGGCGTCAGCCCGACGGTGTGGCGCAGCGAGATGGACTACGAGATGGATCGGGTCATCGCCGTTCGCCACTTCGACAAGGCCGACAACCGGGTGCTGCCCGACGGCACGAAGTACCCCGACCGGCCGCGAGAGGTGCCGTTCAGCGGCACCGAATACCGGCCCGACCTGAACCAGTGGGTCGAGCCGAACCTCGACGCGAAGGGTGAGCGGCACGGGAGCTGGCGCGCGTGGACGAAAGAGGGCGAGCCGGCGATGCACGCCGAGTACGAGCACGGCGCGCGGCACGGGCGCTACATCGGGCGCGTCGACGAAGGCGCGTACGAGCGCGGCTACTTCGACTCCGATCACGCGGTCGACGAGTGGGCGCTGCTCGGTGACGGCGGCAAGGTGTTGTGGGCCGGCTCGTTCGGCGCGCGCCTCGACACGGCGGCGCTGCAGGGCTCGAACGTCTTCGAAGACAGACGCCAGGGCGCCGACGCCTGGGAGGCGCTCGCGAAGGAGCACGCCGAGGCGGGCAGGCCAGGCGAAGGTGCGCTCGCGATGGCGCGCGCGGCGGCGTCGTCGCGTTCGGTCGAGAAGCTCGACGCCTATCTGCGCGAGCACACCCTGCCCCGCCCGCCCGATGAGGCAGAGGCGTTCGGCAAACAGGCGGCTCCGACGCAGGGCTTCGACCTGGGGGTGGCGGTGAACGCGCTCTTGCGTGGGGCGTCGCCGGCGATGGTGCTGCGCGGCATCGCGGTGTGGCTCGACCAGGAGCAGTACAGCCGGGCGGCGCTCGACTTCATCAACGCGGCGATGCTGCTGGCGCCCGATCACCTCGACCTGTTGTTCACGCGGGCGCTGGTGCTGATGAGCCTGGGGCTCGACGAGCAGGCGCGGCACGACGCGAACGCACTGGCGGCGGTCGAGGGCGACCAGGCCGAGTTCCTGCTGCACTACCTCGACGCGCTGTTCCCGACGTTCGACTTCTGGCCGGCGAAAGACAAGCCGACGACGACGTACGACGGGCTGCCTGAAGGGCCCGATCGCACGGTGGCCGAGGTGAAAGAGGTGGCGCAGAAGCTGGCGACCCGAATCGATCGGGTGCGAGCCGAGCTGCTCACGCGCATGAAGCCCGACGTGAGGTGGATGGTGCCCGACGTCTCGAGCTTCTTGAAGGGCGCGAAGGTGACGCTCGAGACGACGTCGTTCACGGTGAAAGACGACGAGGGCGAAGAGACCGAGGTCGAGATCGACGAGAACCTCGAGGTCGAGGGGTTCGACGTGCCGCGGCTGATGCGCATCGCGCGCGCCGAGTGGGGTGCGCTGACGTGGCTGTGCTGGGCGGCGGGGCTGACGAAGGTGGCGATGCCGATCAAGGTGGCGGCTCCGGCCGACTACGGGCAGGCGGCGGGCATGTCGCAGCAGCGGCTGTGGCGCGCGAGAGATCTGCGCGTGATGGGGCCACGTGAAGTCGACAGCCCGAGCTTTCAGTGGGAGGGCATGGCCATCGAAGAGGTGCCGGTCGCGCTCGCGGGCATCGCCGAGGGCGAATACGCCGAGATGCAGGCGGTGTTCTATTGGCTGACCGACAAGACGATTCGGTCGCCGTGGCAAGACAACGTGAGGGGCAGCTGATGTCGGCACAGAAGAGCGTGAGTCTGCCGGAGCACCTGTGGGTCGCGCTCGACGACATGTCGCGCGACGGGCAGCAGAGCGCCGACGCGCTGATGGAGGCCGCGGTCGAGCAGTTCGTGGCGCTGCAGGGGTACGAGCTGCCGAGGGTGGTGCCTGCGTCAGCCGCGGCGGCAGGGCCGGTGCCGATGCCGGCGGTGATGACGCGCCCCTCGTCGCTGCAAGACGACGACGAGGTGGGGCTGGCGCGCACGATGGCGAGATCTGCGCTGCGACCCGAGATGCTGCAGCCCGAGCCGGGCCGCACCGACATGGGGCCACCGCACAAGCCGGCAGGTGAAGGCGCGACGGGGCTCGTGACGGGCCTGGCGCCGACACACGTGCCGTCGAAGAGCGAGAAGGGCCTGTCTTCGGTGCCGGCGTCGACCGAGACGGGGCCGGCGCACGTTCCCGATGAGCCGGTGAAGGCGGCAGCGCCTGCGCGGCAGATGACGCCGTCGTCGTCGCCGGCGCCGGCTCCGAAGAAGGCGACGCAGCCGAAGCTGTCACCGGCGCCGCTGTGGGCGACGCGGTCGGCGCTGAGCGACGCCGACGAAGAGCGCGCGGCGGCGAGAGAGCGAATCGCGCAGATCGACGCCGACGTCGAGAAGCTGACGATCGAGCGGCCGACGACGAGGCCGCTGGGTCAGTCAGAAGACGACGGCGAGTAGGCGGCATCGGCCGCGTTCGGTCAGCGCTTCTTGGCGCGCGAAACCTGCAGGGCGGCATCGGCCTGCGAGACGTGCCAGGCCTTGCCATCGCGCTCACCCTCGAGCTCGAAGTCGAGGTCGGTGAGCACGCCGTCGGGCCTCGCGATGCGGGTCGCGGGGCCTGAGGTGTCTGCGGCGCGGGTGAAGCGCAACACGCCTCGGGTCGCAAACTGCTTCTGCGAGGCGAAGGCGTTGATGAAGATCCGTCGCCACCACTCTTCTCCGCTCCGGGTTCGCGAGTACGCCACCATCACCCTCGGCTCGCCGCTCTTGCGAATCGGGTCGAACAGCGCGTGCAGTGTCGCGCCGAGCTTCTCGGTGGGCACACCTTCGAGAGACGAAGCATCGAGAACGGGAATCGGGTCGCCGACCTTCACCGAGCCGAGGTTGTAGGCGTAGACACCGAGATCCGCGCGGTCACCCGACGTCTGAACCGCGTAGTACCGGTAGTGAAACCCGCGAATGACGAACGCGAGCAGCCGATGATCGTCGAGCTCGTTGGGGTCGAGCCCGAGGTGCTTCATCGACTCCTGCTCGAGCTTGCTCAGCGCGAGCTCCTCGACGCTCGTTTCGAAGTAGACCGAGGTCGCCCGATCGAAGGTCTTCGCCTCGGGCAGCTCGGGGGCGAGGCTGAAAAACAGGGCCGCGGCGGCGGTGGCGATCATCGCCTGGTACTCATGGTGATGCCGCCCCGAGCGCGCAAGCGCTGATCGCCGCGCTAACGCCCGGCGCGCTTCTCGGCGAGCTCGCCCTTGAGGCCGGGCATGTTCCCGGGCGCCATCTTCGACATGACGTACTGCACGGTGTCGTGCAGGGTCTCGTAGATGTCGCGGGCCTCGTAGCCGAGCTCGTCTTTGGCCTTCGAAGCATCGAGCCAGAACCAGTGCTCACCGATCTCGACCTCTTGAGGGTCGAGCTTCACGTCGGCGCCGCGCCACTTCGCGAGCTTCTCGAGCGCGTAGGCGCCGAGCAGGTTGACGGTCTTGGGCAGCTTGACGCGCGGAGCGGGCACGCCGGTGAGGCGCTGCAGGCGAGAGAAGAACTCGTCCATGCTCAGGTTCACGCCCATGAGGTGACGCCCGTAGAGCTCGCCGCGGGTGAGCGCGTTGAACGCGGCCTGAGCGACGTCGCGGGCGTCGGCGAACGAGATGCCGCCGCCGGGCATCGCGGGAATGTCGCGCTGGAGGAACTTCACGACCGTCCACGTCGACGACAGGCGGTCATCACCGGGCCCCATCAGCAGCGAGGGGTTCAGCACGACGAGCGGAATGTCGTTCTTCTTGCAGTACTCGAGGGCGAGCTTCTCTTCGTAGATCTTCGACAGGTAGTAGGGCCACGTGCCGACGACCTCGATCGGGTAGTCGTCGGCCTCGGTGCCGACGCGCTCTTCTCTCGAGACCGCGATGGTGCCGCTCGTCGACGCGAGAATGATGCGGGGCTTGAGGCCCAGCGCGCGCACGTCGCGAAGCAGCTCGCGCGTGCAGTCGACGTGCAGCTCGTACATCTTGCGGCCGTCTTCGGGCTTGAAGCTGACGAGGCCCGCGAGGTGGTAGATGGCCTCGATTCCCTCGAGCGCCTTGCGAACGACGTCGCGCTCTGTGAGGTCGCCCTTCACGTGCTGAACTTTTTCAGCCCACGCGCCCGGCAGCGGGCTGCGCGAGATCACCCGAACGTCGTGGCCCGCCTCGAGCAGCAGCGGCACGAGGTGCGCGCCCAAAAAACCGGTACCGCCCGTCACCAGAATCTTCATTTGCTCGCGTGCCCCGGAGTCGTCGTGCCCTGCGGCGCCGGCACATCAGGCTCGAACGTGACCACCTTGCCGTCTTTCAGCGCGTGCACGGCCTCTTCACACATGCGGGTGACGAGCCGGTACGACTCGCTGCGCGACATGCCCTTCACGCGGGGGCGCATCGCATCCATCTCCAACACCGGGCCGAAGCGCACCTCGAGGTCTCGCTGCTTCGGCACGATGCCGCCCTTCGGCATCGCCTCGTACGTGCCGCGCAGGTACACCGGCAGAATGTCGACGTTGAACGTGAGCGCGAGGTAGCCGAGCGTCGGCTTGAACTCGGCCATCTCGCCCGTCGTCGAGCGCGTGCCTTCGGGGTAGATGAGCAGGTTGTAGCCCTGGTTGAGCGCTTCGCCGGCGAGCCGCAAGCTCTCGCGCAGAGAGCCCGACCGCGACATCGGAATCACGTTGGTGAAGTTCTCGAAGTACGTGCGCTTGATCGCGGTGTCGAAGAAGTAGTCGCGCGCGCCGAGCGTCACCATGCGATCGCCCTGCTCGCCCAGCTCGACCTTGATGAGGCCGGTGTCGAGGTGAGACGCGTGGTTCGCGACGACGAGGAAGTTGCGGTTCTGCGGCACGAACGCACGCCCGCTCGTCTTCACCGTGAACCACCGGTACAGCGCGCGCTGGCCCGCGTTGAGCAGCGACGAGCCGGCGTTCGCCACGAAGTCGGGCAGATCGACCTCGAGCTTCGACACATCCATTCGCTTCGGCTCTTCGTCGGTCGCCGCGCGCTTCACGATCGCGCGCTTCTCACCGGAAGCGGCCGGCGCCTTGCGGCCCGTCTGCGCGATGACCTTGCGCAGGTCATCGACGGTCTGAATCTTCGACAGGTCCGAGATCGCGCCCACCGGCACGCCCGCCTGCTCGAGCGCGACCGACAGCTCGTTGAGCATCAGCGAGTCGAAGCCGAGATCGCCGGTCAACTTCGAGCCACCGGTGATGTCGCCCGCCGGCTTCTGCAGCACCTCGGCGATGAGCGGTATCAGCCAGTCGGTGTTGCCGCTCGCGTCTTTCGCCTGCGCTTTGGCCTTCTCGCCGGTCGCGACGACGCGCTCGAGGCGCTTCAGCTCTTCGACGACGAGCTTGCGCTTCACCTTGCGGGTCGAGGTGCGGGGCAGCTCGGCCTCCCAGAAGCGCAAGACCTTCACGCGCCGGTAGAACGGCATCTCGGCGCTGACCTCGCGGAAGTGTTTCTCGAGCTCCTTGCGAACCTCGTCGCGCGGCCGGTCTTTGTAGTCGGGCACCGCGAGGCAGGCGACCTTCTCGCCGCCGGCGTCGTCGGGCAGGCCGACGATCGAGAGCTCTTTCAAGTGCTCGTGTCTGCCGTAGACCTCTTCGAGCTCGTCGGGGAACACGTTCTTCCCGTTCGCGTCGATGATGACGTCTTTCTTGCGGCCCACCAGGTACAGGCGGCCGTCGGCGTCGAGGCGGCCCAGGTCGCCCGTGTGCAGCCACCCGCCCTTCAGCACCGCGTCGGTCGACTCGCGATCTTCGAAGTAGCCGGCCATCACGTTCGGGCCCTTGGCGCAGACCTCGCCGATGCCCGAGTCGTCGGGGCTGTCGATCTTCAGCTCGATGCCGGGCAGCGCACGGCCGACCGAGCCGGCCTCGAGCTTGTTGCCCGGGTCGGTGACGGTGAGCACGGGCGCAGACTCGGTGAGGCCGTAGCCCTCAGAGAGGTTGAAGCCGAGCTCGTGAAAGGCCTCGCGCACGTCGCTCTGCAGCGCCGAGCCGCCCGACACCATGTACTTGATGCGGCCGCCGAACTTGCGGTGCACCGGCCAGAACAGGAGCTTGCCGAGGTTGAGATCGGCCTTCTCGCGAAGACGCCCGTTCCAGCTCATCAGCGCGTTCGACGCCTCTTCGACGAAGCGCGGGCGCGCGGCCATCTCTTGCGTGAGCTTGCGGTGAAAGAGCTGCCACAGCGCGGGCACGCCGATCATGCCGGTGATGCGGCCGGTCTCGAGCACCTCGCCGATGCGGTCGGCGTTCAGCTCGTCGATGTACGTGATGTCGGCGCCGCGCATGAACGGCAAGAGGAAGCCGGCCGAAAACTCGAACGTGTGGTGCAGCGGCAGCACCGAGAGCACGCCGTCGCCCATCGACAGGTCGAACACGCCCGCGAGCTTCGCGACCAGCGCGGCGAAGTTGCGGTGCGTGAGCATCACACCCTTGGGGTTGCCGGTCGTGCCGCTGGTGAAGATGAGCGAGGCGACGTCGTCGGGCGAGGCCGAGCGCTGCAGCGGGCCGATGCCGTCTTCGAACTGATCGTCGCCGGTCATCGCCTGGGCGAGCGTGTGCACCTGGGTGCCGACGCCGGCCTCGGCGAGCGCGCGGTGTAGGCCGGGCAGCGACGCGGCGGCCTCTTCGCTGACCAGGCAGACGGCGGCGCGCGAGCGGCGGGCGACGTTGACGACCTCGGCCTCTTTGAGCTCGGGGTCGACGGGTATGGCGGTCGCGCCGGCGCGCAGGGTGCCGAACCAGGCCATGCCCCACTCGGGCCGGTTCTCAGAGACGATCATCACGCGATCGCCGGCCTTCACGCCCGAGCGGTGCAAGAACGTGCCGATGCGGCCGGCGTAGCGGTGCACCTCGCCGTAGGTGAAGCGGGTCTCTTTGTCGCCCTCGACCATGCGAAAGGCGACGCGGTGGCGAAACTGGTGGGTCGCGGCCTCGAACAGCTCGATGAGATCTTTGTGGGCCGAGACGACCTTGCGCTTCTTGGTCTCTTCTTCGAGCCCGGGAAAAACGTACTTCTCGAGGCCGGGCAGGTGCACGTTCAAGAAGTAGTCGCGCCAGTCGATCTTCTCGGGGTCCCACGGGATCTTCTCGCGGTCGTGGGCCGCCATGTTCGTGTACAGGCTGCGCGTGTTGTCGCAGCGATAGACGAAGCGGTTGTCGTGCAAGAACGGCATGAACAGCTCGCCGATCATCTTCACCGAGTCGGCCTGCTCACCGACCTCTTCGAGCGCCTCGCCGGCCTTTTCCATCAGCGCGCTCAGCCGCGGAGCGCCCCACGTCGGCTTCAGCTCTTCGAGCGTGCTCTTCAGCCAGCGGCTGCCCTTCGAGAACAGCGGCGCCGAGATGGCGTTGAACTCGTCTTTGTCGACCGCGCGACCTTCGATGCGCGACAACAGGTCGTTCCAGAACCGGTTGCCCTTCTTGTTGCGGTAGTGCCTGCGGCGGTAGAGCGAGACGAGCTCGACCGAGCGCTGCGCGTTGAACGGGCTCGAGTCGCCCGATGCCTGCGCGTAGACGCGCCGCTCTGACGTCGACAGCGCCTGCGCGGTGATCGCGATGAGCGAGCCGGCGACGAGATCGACGGGGATCATGTCGAGAATCGTCTTCTCGCCGGCGGGCACGCGCCGCTGGCCCTTCATCACCGCGTACGAGAGCGGGGCCGAGGTCGTGAACCCCTCGTTCCACCCCGGGAACGGGTAGCGCAAGGCGCTCTCGACGATCGACGGGCGAACGATCGAGTAGCGCAGGCCCGGCGTCGAGGCGATCACCTGCTCGCCGAGCGACTTCGTGTACGTATAGGTGTTGGGCCAGCCCCAGTGGGCGGCGCGCTCCATGCCGGCCTCGACGAGGCGGGTCGAGAGCCACAGCTTGCGCTCGCGGCCGATGGCGAGGCGCATGGCCTTCTCGTCGGTGGCGTCGCGGCCTTCGTTGGTGAGGCGCTCTTTCGCCTTGTCGCGGAAGGTCGAGGTCAGCGCCTTGTCGTCGGCGGTCTCGCGCAGGCGAGCGACGATCTTCTCGCAGTCTTTGAGCTCCTGCTCGAGGTTGAAGTCGCGGCCGTCGATCTCGTCGCGCTTGGGGAAGTAGCCGACGATCTCTTCGTCTTCCCAGATGACGCCGTTGCGCACGCCCGCGACGAACGAGGTGCTCATGTGCACGAGCGGCATGTCGAGCTCGAGGCACAGGTGCACGGCGTGCTTCACGCCGTACGTGTTCACGTTGAGGCCGACCTCGAGCGACGGCGTGAAGCTCACGAGCCCCGCGCAGTTCACGAAGACGTCGCACTGCCCTTTCAGCGAGCGCGCCTTCGCCTCTTCCATGCCCAGCCAGGGGTCGGTGACGTCGCCGTCGATGACCTCACACTTCGACTCGATGAAGGCGCGGGCGCCGGCTTCGCCGCCGTACTTCTCGCGCAGGGGCTCGAACGGCTCGAGGCCGATGATCTTGTCGTAGAACCGCGCGTGTGCGCTCGCCGCGCTGCCCTTGCGGACGAGCACATAAACCTTGGCGAGCACGTCGCCGTAGCGGTGCAGCAACATCGACAGTGAGACCTTGCCGACGAAGCCGGTGGCGCCCGCAAACAGCACGCGGCGCCCGGTCAGAATCTGGGTGACGTCGAAGGGGGTACCGGCCATGGAATCAACGGCCTTCTACGCCGCTCGGTACCCCGGCGCTAGCCCCGCAATCGCCCGGCATTGTGAAGTTTTTTGCACGCCGTTTTCGCGTCGGGTGTCGCACCGCCATGCGCCTCTCGGCCCTCGTGTGCTCAGCGTCGTTGTTCTTCGTGGCGTGCAACTGTGGCTCGACCGCGCCCTCGGTCGAGGGTGAGCCGTGCGGCCCCACGCGCGGCTGCGAAGAAGAGCTCACCTGCCGCGACGGCATCTGCGTGCCCGTGGGCGGCACCGCGGGAGGCAGCGCGACGGCAGGAGGCAGC
>JAEUJP010000060.1 GCA_016793725.1 Myxococcaceae bacterium
CGACGAGCGGGTCGGCCAGCCTCGTCGGCGCTTCGGTTTCGCTCGGGGTCACCAGCTCGCGTACGGCGGTGTGGCAGTCGCCACAGAGGTCGAGGTGCTTCGCGAGCTCGAGCCGCCCTGCGACCGGCAGCAGATCATCGACGTAGTCGAGCAGGTCAGCGCGTTGAGGGCAGCGGCTCACCCCCACCAGACGATGCCACCCGCAGAATGTCGCGCCGGAGCGTCGGTTTCGTGCTTCTGGTCGCTGCGCTCCCGTTTCCGCGCCAGAGGCGCGAAGCTTCAGGGCTGGCCGCAGCCGCACTGACTCGGCGCGCTGTTCATGCACCGGCAGCCGGGCCCGCAGACGACGTTGCCGCAGTTCGGCGCAGGCTCGCACGCCGTCGCTGCAGGCGCGCAGGTCGGCCCACTGCCCGACGGCCGCGTGCAGGTGCCGCCCGCGACACACGAGACCCCGACCGCGTAGTTCGCGTAGTCGCACTTGCCGGCGGTGTCGCCCGGCTCGGGCGCAAAGCAGAAGTCGTCGTCGTAGCCCACGCCGCCGACCGCCGGCACGAGCTGCTCGAACGTGCACGTGCGGCCGATGCGCAAGAGCCCCTCGGGCATGCCCGCCACGAACACCGCCCCTTCGGTCACGACGAGCTGGTCGATGATCACCCACGGGCCCTTCACCACCGCGCTCGCCGCCTTGCCGTCGGGCTTCTGGAAGATGCCCGTCGAGAGCGGCCCGTGCAGTGCGTAGTAGGTGGTGTCGCCCGAACGCACCGTCACCTCGGCCAGCAGCTGGTTCGACACCTGCACGATCGTCTCGATCGGCCCGCCGCTCTTCGAGATGCGCCTCAGCCCGCGGGGAAAGTCGTAGTCGGTCGTGTAGACGTCGTTGCCCATCTGCCCGACCCACGCGACGCCGCGCGGGCGGTCGAAGAGCTTCTCGGCCGCGCCGCCGATCGGGTGCCGCCACACCGCCTGGCCCTGCTCGTAGAAGAAGCTCGTGCCGTCGAACGCGAACTGCGACGACGCCACCTGGCCGATCGTCACCTCGGTCGGCGCTCGACCCGGCTGCAGCAGCACCAGGTGCGGCTCGTAGACGGCGCGCTCGATGTAGCGCACCAGCACCGTGTCGCCCGCCGCCATCAGGCGGTCGCCGCCGGTCACCGCCTTCACCATCGCGTGGCGCTCGACGCTCTGGCTCGCACCGAAGCCGCGAAACCAGACCTTCAGCTCGTCTTGCGCGTCGTTCTCGGTCGTGAAGAACACGCCTTCAGACGTCACCGCCATCATGCCGTCGAGCCGGCGGTCGGTCGCGCTCTCTTCGAGCACCACCTCGGCGCTGCCGTCGAGGGGCAGCCGCACCAGCGCCCCTCTGCGCTCTGCGCCGTACAGGTCGGTCGCCGTCTGCCCGAGGCTGTTGAAGTGTCGGGTCGAGAACGTCGTCGCGACACCGCACGCGTACCTCGGCCCCTCGACCTGCTTCATGCCGCCGCCCGCCGTCGCCATCACCTCGCCGCCGCCTGCGGTGGCGCCTCCTGCGGCGCCGTCTTGCCGCCCCAGCGTCGTCTCGCGCCCTGCCGGGCTGCAAGCGCTCGCCGCCGCGGCCACCACCGCCACCAACAGCCTGCTCATGCTCTCGCTCCCCTTCGTGCTCATCGTGCGTTCCTCTCTGACTCGGGCGCAACCCGGCGCAGCTCGTCGAGCCGCGCGGCCGACCCGGCCACGTCGCCCTGCGCCTGCCGGCACATCGCGCTCTGGTACAGCGCTTCACCTCGCACCGCGATCGACCGCTGCGCCGTCAGCGCCTCGAACAGCGCGCAGCCGTCTTCGGGCCGCCCGCCCACGTCGCGCAGCAGGTGCGCGCGCAACAGCTCGACGCCGCCCGCCGACGGCTCTGCACCGAACCGCGCGTGGTACCGCTCGGCCTGGGCGAGCGCTTCGACCGGGTCGGCGACCACGAGCGCACGAATCAGCGCGCCGCTCACCTCGGGCGCCAGCGCCCCGTCGGGGAAGCGCGTCAGGTACTGCCGCCACAGCTGCGTCGCCTGCTCGCGGTCACCGCGCAGGCTCGCCGCCAGCCCGAGGTCGAACAGCGCCAGCTGCGCCGCGAGCGTGTCGCCCTTCGCGGTGCGCGTCAGGCAGTCGAGCTCTGCGCCGCACGCCGAGCGCGGCCCGGTCGGCTCGGGCGCCCGAAGCAGCGCGGCGGGGAGCACCCGCGCCGCCGCGTCGATCTGCGCCTCGACCACCAGGCGCTCGCCGGCGCGCACCACCCGCTCACCCGTGAGCTGCGAGCGCACCAGCAGCTCGCCCATCTCGGCGCTGATCACGACGTGCTGTGCCGCCACGTCGAGCGTGAACCGGGCGCCCTTCGCCTCGAGCGTCGCGAGCGGCGTCGTCACCGTGACCTTCACCGGCGACGTCACCCGCAGCCTGCCGCGGGCGAGCGTGATGGCGCGGCCATCGCGGCTCCACTCGGCGCCCGGCCCCGGTTCGATGCGCGTCTCGACGGGCGCAGCGACCACGCGGGCCGGGGCGGGCGCGCGCACGAGCGGCGCGACCGTCAGCACCGCACCGATGCCGGCGGCGGTCGCGAGCGCGAAGACCGCGACCTGGCGCACCGGCGACGGGCCCTGCGCGGTCGCCTGGGCCCGGCGCCAGATGGCGTTTTCGGTCTCGCGCAGCGGCGGCGGCGTGCCGCGCAAGAGCCCCAGCGCGGCGTCGAGCTCGGTGTCGTTCATGGCGTTCTCCTCGCCGAGACCTGGTCGACGGTCTCGAGCTGCAGCAACTTCTGTTTGAGCTCGGCGCGCGCGCGGTGAAGCCGCGTCCACACCGTGTTCAGCGAGCAGCCGACGGCCGCCGCGACCTCTTCGCCGGTCAGGCCCTCGAGCTCGAACAGCACCAGCACCTCGCGCTTCTTCGGGTCGAGCCGGTGCAGCGCTCGCGTCACCTGCAGCTGCGCCTCACGCTGCTCGAGCGTGCGCGCCGGGTCGAGCGGCATGGTCGGCTCTCGCGCGTCGGCGAGCCCGAGCAGCTGGCGCAGGCGCTGCTTTCTGCGCGCGCCGACGGCGACCTTCATCGCGATGCCGTACAGCCAAGCGCGCGGCGACTCGGCGCGCAACATCGTCTCGGGCCGTCGGAGCGCGACGACGAAGACGTCGTGCAGCAGGTCGTCGACGGGCACGCCCGGCTGCACGAGCCGGCCGAGCGACCTCGCGATGCCCGGAGCCAGCTCGACGTAGAGCTCCCGCACGCTCGCCGCCACGTCAGCGGTCGCGTCGTGGAATTGGGGCATCTCGAGGGCCTGCACGATGCGCGACGTGCGGTGACCCGGGAATACCTTTCAAAAGAATCGCCAGGCCGCGCCGAGCGACGCCTCGAAGGTGAGGGGAGGTACGGTCAGCACGGGGCCGGCGATGTTGTCGACGAGGAAGCGCTCGTCGCGGAAGCGGCTGTGCAGCCCGACCCGCACAAACACCTGTAACCCCGCCACAATCGGCTGGCGCCACTCGACGCGCGCGCTCGCCGACGGAGCGAGCACCCACGCGTTGTTCGAAACCGAGAAGCCCCGCGCCGTCGCCGAGATGCGGTCGACGCCGGCGCCGAGGCTCACCGTGAGCCCACCGCCCTTCGGGCCGAACAGGCTGCCGCGCACGAGCAGTGAGCCCCACTGAATGGCGGCCGACGCCGTGCCCGGGTCGCGTGCGCCGCTGCGGTCGGAGTCGAAGCCGACGTCGAGCGCGAGCGCGAACGGCTCGAAGAACCCCCACTCGGCGGTGACCCCGCCCGAGCCGACCAGCACGTCGCGCGGGCCGCCCCGAAGGCCACCGCCGACCAGCACGACGGCGCCCATGGCGCGTCGCCACCGTGCACCGAACGAAGATGAAGGCGCAGCGCTCGAGACGGGCAGGGTGAGGGGCGGCGGAGCACGAGCCGCTGTCGGAGCCGGACCCGCTTCAGGCTCGGGAACGGGAGCCACGGGAGCAGGGGCCACAGGCGCAGGAGGTGGAGGAGGTGCCGGCTCTTCGACCACGGGCTCCAACACCGGCTCGACCGGCCGCACACTGTCGGTCGGCCGCGGCGTCGGCGGCGGTGGCCGCGGCGCGACCTTCACGCCCAGCTCATCCAACCAACTCCGCGCCAGCGCCGCCACCGTCTGCGCGAGCGCACCACAAGGGCCCGCGTCGATCGGCAGGCGCCGCGACGCCAGCACTTCTCGCTTCTCGTCGAGCAACCGCACGCGCACGCCCTCGCCGTCGGGCTCGGCGACGAGCGAGACCGTGGCCCTCGCCGTCAGCACGCCGCGGGCCCGCAGGGCCTCGCGCAGACCCGGCTCACCGAGGCACCGCACGTTGGGCTGAAGCTCGAGCCGCACGGCCATCGAAGCCGGCGCCGCCGTGAGCCACAACGCCGTCACGGCGAGCCACATGCGCGCGCCTTCTACAGGCTGCGCACGAGAATTGGGAAGGTGTGCCGCGCTCGCAGCACTCCAGCGCTCACGATGACTCGACGCGCTCTGCTCATCACCCTGGTCGCGGCGTGCTCCGGCCCGCAGCCGCTCCCGCTCCCGCTCTTCCCCGTCGACTCGGGTCAGGTCACCCCCGACGCCGGCGCGCCAGACGCCGGCGAGGCGCCGGTCGATGCGGGCGGCCCCGAAGACGCGGGCCCACCCGGCGACTCGGGCACCCCCGACGCCGGCGTCACGAACGATGGCGGCGTGTCACCCGACGGCGGCGTCGCCGACGGCGGCGGCCTTGACGCCGGCTCGCCGTTCGACGCGGGCCTCACGTACACCGGCGACATTCACCCGATGTTCGAGCGGGCAGGGTGCGCGACGTTCGCCTGCCACGGCGGCGTCGTTCGAGGTGCGGGCATCTTCTCGTACCTGCCCGACGAACGAACGGGGTGGCTCGACCTCGTGAACCGCATGGCGCCGCTCGACTCGGGCTTTCTCGTCGCGCCGGGCCTGCCGCTGCAGAGCCGCCTCGTGGCGCACGGCCGCAGCTCGCTCGTGCCGATGGGCACGCTCACGCAGGCTCAGCAGCGGCTCGTCGAGCAGTGGGTGAGCGAGGGCGCCCGCTACTCGCCCGACGCGCTCGAGGCCCCCCGCGGCGGCCGCTTCCCCTCTGACGCCGGCGCGCCGCTCGCCACCTGTTCGCTCGCGAACGCGCGCGGTACGCCCGGCCTGCCCGACACGTGTCTGCCCCGGTGCAGCGCCGCGACGTGGCAGGGCATCGTCGACTGCCGCACCGAAACAAACCCGAGTGCGTGCCAGGGCGTCGTCATCGCCGCCGACATGACGCCGAGTGTCGCGCTCGGCGGCGGCGAACAGCCGCTCGTCATCGACTGCAACATCTGCCTCAACCTGCAGACGCGCTCGTGCATCGACGAGCTCTGCCGCATGGAGCTCATCGAGTGGGATCGCTGCCGCACCTTCGTGCAGGGCTCGCCGTGCACCGCCGAGGTTCAGCGCGTGAACGCCTGCCTGTCGCTCAGCAGCGCCGCCTTCACGACGTGCCAGCGCCAGCGCGACGGCCGCTGCGCCGCGCCGTGACTACTTGCGCACCATCGCTTCAATCGCCCTCTTGCGCAGGTTCGCCTGCGCCTTCGTGCCGAAGCTCTCGAGCGGTATCGCGGTGCCGTCTTTCTTCACCAGCGTCAGCTGGTAGATGATCGCCGTCACCTCGCTGCGCTTGCCGACCTCGTGGCTCACCAGCTCGAGCTCTTCGATCTCTTTCGCCGGCACCTCGAGCGTGCGCTCGGGCAGCGGTCGCCACCGCCACGTCAGCGTGATGCCCTTCGGCTTCACGTCGATCGCACAGCTCATCACCGTCTTCGACGCTTCGAGCGCCGCCATGCCCGCGCCGAACGCACCGAACGCGATCGGCACGATGCGCATCGGCAGCGGCAGCGGGTTGCGCAGCATCGCGAGCCCCACGGCCGCGAACACCCCGCTGAACGCGCTCGCAGCACCGCTCGTCATGCGCGCCCCTGCCGTCGGCCCCTCGAGCCGCAGGTGCTGCTTGTTCTGCGAGATGACCTCGTACGAGGTGATGGGCGGAGTCTCGAGGAAGGCGAGCGGGTTCATGCGCAAAAAGAAGCTGACGCTCAGCCCTTGCCCTTGCGCGGCCGCGGTATCGCGTACGCATCGAGCCGGTTCAGCATCGTGCGCCGCGAGATGCCGAGCTGCTTCGCCGCCAAGGTCTGGTTACCGCCGTTCGACTCGAGCGCGCCCATGATGCGCTGCCGCTCGGCCTCGAACTCGGGGGTGCCCGTGCCCGCCATCACCGCCGGGTGCGACGACGACAGCCGCTCGCGCTCGAGCACCGGCGCCGAGAACTTCTCTTGCGGCAGATCTTCCGGCCCGATGACGTTGCCGTTGCACAGCAGCGTCGCCCGCTCGAGCACGTTGCGCATCTCACGCAGGTTGCCCGGCCACGCGTAAGCCTTCAGCATCGAGAGCGCCTCGGCCGACAACGACGGCTCGGGCGACCGGTGAAACTGCCGCGCCGCCCGCGCGATGAAGTGCCGCGCCATGCTCTCGATCTCGGCCGCCCGGTCACGCAGCGGGGGAATCACGAGCGTGACGCCGTTCAGGCGGAAGTAGAGGTCTTTGCGAAACGTGCCCTTCTCGATGCTGCCCTCGAGGTCGCGGTGGGTCGCCGCGACGAACCGCACGTCGATCGGCCGCGCCTTCACGTCGCCGACCCGAATCACCTCTTTCTGCTCGAGCACGCGCAAGAGCTTCGCCTGCGTCGCGATCGGCATCTCGCCGATCTCGTCGAGCAGCACCGTGCCCGTCGTCGCGCTCTCGAGCAGCCCGATCTTCGTCTTCACCGCCCCGGTGAACGCGCCCTTCTCGTGCCCGAACAGCTCGCTCTCGAGCAGCGTCTCGGTCAGCGCGGCGCAGTTCAGCCGCAAGAACGGCCCCTTCTTGCGCGGCGAGTTGTTGTGCACGCCCTCGGCGAACACCTCTTTACCCACGCCCGTCTCGCCCAAGAGCAGCACCGGTATGTCGCTCTGCGCCACCCGCTTGAGCAGCGCGTGCAGCGCCTCCATCTGCGGGTCTTTCACCACGATGCCCGGCACCACGTTCTGCGTCACTTCGTCGGCGCCCGGCCCCTGCCTCAACTCGATGCGCGCGCACGCCTCGCCGAACAGCTGGTCGGGGTCGCGGCCGTCGGGCCCGTACACCGCGTGGCCCACCCGCACCGGAGCCGCCCGCGCCGCACACGCATCGGCCAGCCGCTTCGCGACGTCTCGGCCCTTCGCCTCGCCGAACACCACGGCCTCGTATTCACCCGGGCCGTACGCCGCGATCAGGTCGGTCGGCGCCAGCTTGTCGAGCAGCACCTGCTGCACCACCGCCGGCGACGCCGCACCCTCGAGCTGCACCCGCAAGACCGTGAACGCCACACCCGACGCCTCGGCCCGCGAGCACTCTTCTTCGAGGCGGCCCTCGAAGTACGCGTGGCTCCACAGGCGGCGGCCGCGCTGCGTCTGCGCCGAGCGCGACGAGATGCGCTGCACGATGAGCGTCACCGCGCCCAGGTCGATCGAGTCGCCCGGCGCCACCGGCGCGTGCTCCGACGACTCGAGCTTGCGACCTCGCACCCGCGTGCCGTTGATGCTCCCCAGGTCTTCGACGGTCATCGGCGGCCCGATGCGCAGCACCGCGTGACGGCGCGACAGCGCGGGCACGTCGATCCACACGTCGCACTCTTCGCTCCGGCCGATCGTCAGCTCACCGGTCACCGGCAGCGTCTTGTGCGTCACCGTGTCGCCCGAAAAGATGATCAGCCGCAGCGTGCGCGGCACCAGCGGCGACAGCTCGTCGAACGACGACTCTTGCAGCGTGGCCGAGGGGGGGCCCTGGTTCACGTGACATTCCTCCGTCCCCCTTGTTGTACGCACCTCACGGCCATGCGCCCGTTCGTATCACGTAAGCCTGTGAACTGGAGTGTGCATCACGCTCCGCTCCACTCGCTCACGCGCTCATCTCAGACCGGCGGAAACACGGCTCCCCCGCGCGGATCGACAGTTGCAATCACGCCTCGCCGACCATGCGTAAAGCCCTCTTCTGCTCGCTGCTCTCTCTCTCGGTCGTGGTCGTGGGCTCTGCCTGCAGCCGCACCGGAGCGACCTGTCAGGCCTCCTCCGAGTGCGGCGAAGGCGGCGCATGCCTGCCGATCGGCTCGTGCGCCGTGGCGTGCACCGCGTCGAACAACGCGTGTGTACCCGGCGAGAAGTGCAGCCAGGGCGGCGGCTGTGTGCCCGCCGACCGCTGCGGCGCCGACCCCGACTGCGCCTCGGGCGACTTCTGCCAGGCTGGCGCGTGCGGCAAGCCGTGCAACGCCACCAGCAACGCCTGCGGCGCCGGCTACACCTGCGAGGCCGACGGCCACTGCAGGCCGACCCCGGTGACCGGCGGCACCGGCGGCGGCAGCGCGAGCAGCTGCGGCGGCGAGCTCTTTCAGTCGAGCCACGTGCAGGCGAACTTCCTCATCGTGCTCGACCAGTCGGGCAGCATGATGGAAGACATCACCGGCGGCACGAAGTGGTCGGTCGCCTCGCAGTCACTCAAGCAGGTGACCACCCGGTACCAGTCGCAGATTCGCTTCGGCCTCTCGATGTTCTCGGCGCCGATGAACTGCAATGCGGGGCGCAACTTCGTGCCCGTCGGCGACAACACCGCCACCGCCATCGCCGCCGCCCTGCCGATGACCGCCACCGGCAACGGCACGCCCATCGGCGGCGCCCTGCGCCTCGCGCAGAACGAGATGAGCATCAAAGACACGAGCCGCGCGAACTTCGTGATGCTGGTCACCGACGGCAAAGAGAACTGCCAGGGCCGGCCGGTCGACGAGGTGAAGGCGCTCGCGACGGCGGGCATCAAGACGTTCGTGGTCGGCTTCGGCGCCGACGTCGACGCGACCATGCTCGCGAACATGGCCGTCGCGGGGGGCACCGCGCGCAACACGACGCCCCGGTACTACCAGGCCGACGACCCGGCGACGCTGAACGCCGCGTTCGCGTCGATCGCCCAGGGCGCCATCGGCTGCGAGTTCAGGCTCGCGCGGCCGCCGCCCGACCCGAGCAAGATCTTCGTCTACGTGAACGGCCAGTCGATACCCCGCGACACCGCGAAGCAGGTCGGGTGGGACTACACGACCCCCGCCAACGATCGCCTGAGCCTCTACGGCACCGTCTGCGACGCCGTCGCGAACAGCCCCGGCACTCCGGTGCAGATCATCTACGGCTGCCCCGACCCCACGCTCATCGAAGGCGGCGGCGACGGCGGCTACATTGGCGGCCTCGACGGCGGCATCACCATCAACTGAGCTGTTCTTTCAGTTGAGTCGCTTCACGGTTGCCCCTTGGCCGCCGCGCCACGCTCTTTTTTGCGCCGCTGCGCTTCCTTCTCGATCGCCTCGAGCGCGCCGCTCACGCCGCGCCGGTTGCCGTAGTTCGCCGCCCACGCCGGCAGCATGCCGCCGGGGTCGGCGATGAACTTGTAGACGACGTGGCTCTTGCCGTCTTCGTTCGGGCTCACCACCCAGCTGCCCTCGTTGACCTTCACCCGCACCAGCCCCGAACGCTCGGGCAGCTTGTCGGGCACCGCCGCCCAGCGGCAGCGGTACGTGCCGGTGCCGTCGGGCTTCACACCCTCGTCGAGCACCACGTGCACGACGTAGTCGCGGTCTGAGATGACCGGCAGGCCGAGCTCCGTGTAGGTGAACACGCCGCCGTCTTCTTCTTTCGAGACCTCTTTCGCCGACTTCACGTACGGCATGAACTTGGGGAAGCGCTCCATCGTGGTGAGCGTGTCTTGAATGTCCCTCACCGGCGCGTCGAGGTCGGCCTCGGCCCAGATTTCGAAGATGGGGCTGTCAGGCCTCGCCCGTGCCTTCACCGTGATGGCCCCCGTCGCCACGGTTTCCCACGGGTTTTCGGCCGGCAGCTCGGCCGCCAGCACCGCAAGCAGCACGAGCGGCGAAGAACGCAGGCCACCGCCACGGCGGCGCACCGCCCAGATGAGCGGCAAGCACAGCAGCAGCGGCCCCCCCGTGCCGCACTCGCACCCCCTCGCCCTGAACGAGAGCGGCCCGCGGCCCATCGGCGCCGGCGTGCCCCCGTCGGGCGCCATGCCCGCATCGGGCAGAGACAGCACGCCCGCATCGGGTGTTCCCGCATCGATGAACGGGTTGCCCGCGTCGATGCTGAAGCCGCCATCGACCGGGGGAAGGGTGCCCGCGTCGACCGAGATGACGTTGCGCCCACCGTCACCCGCGAGCCCGAAGTAGACGAACACGCGGCCGACGTGTGTATCGACCGGCGTGCTCCACCCCGGTGCCCCCACGAGCAGATCGGGGTAGCCGTCGCCGTCGAGATCGCCACCGCCCGCCACCGCGGCCCCTGCGAGCGAGCCCGGCCCCGCATCTTCGGTGAACGCTTCGACCACCGACAGCGACCCGCCGTCGCGCAGCCGGCCGAGCGAGTAGAGCAGCGCTCCACCGGTGCCCGGCGCGCCGATGAGCAGATCGGGCGTACCGTCGCCGTCGAAGTCGCCCACCGGCGCCACCGCCGCTGCGAAGCGCGCGTGCCGTGCGGGCGAGCTGATGCGGCGCTCGAATTCGACGCCGCGATAGATGAGCAGCGCCCCTTCACCGCCTGAGCCCGCGTCGAGCGCGGGCGCGCCGATCGCCACGTCTTCGACGCCGTCTCCCGTCACGTCACCGAGCCGCGCGAGCGCCGCGCCGAAGCCCTCGAGCCCGCCCGACCCGCGCAGCGTCACGCCGGCCCCGCTGCGGCGGTGAACCTCGACGTCGCCGGTGCCCATCGCGCCGCCGATGCGGGTCGGGTCGCCGAGCAGCAGATCGGGCTGGTCGTCGCCATCGATGTCGGGGGCCGCGAGCGCCGTCGCCCCGCTGGTGAACACCTGCGGGGTCGTGCCGTCGTCGAACAGCGCGCCGGGTGCGCTGCGAAACACGAAGACCCGCTTCGCTCCGGGCGCCGCAACGACGACGTCGGGGCGGCTGTCACCGTCCCAGTCTCGCGTCACGTCGACCGCTTCACCGAACCGCGACCCCGCGCGCTGGCCCATCGGCAGCGGGTTCTTGAGCACGCTGCCGTTGCCCATCACCGAAGGGCCGGGCACACCGCGAAACAACCACACGGCGCCCTCGTCGATGCCCGCATCGCCCTCGGTGTAGCCCGGCGCGCCCATCACCAGGTC
>JAEUJP010000106.1 GCA_016793725.1 Myxococcaceae bacterium
TCGCCGTGCTCGCCGGCCGCCCGCTCGTGCGCACGCCCCACCCCACCCGGCTGCCCGAGGCGTACCGCCCCCTCGTCGACCGCATGCTCGCCGAGTCGCCGGCAGCCCGCCCGACGATGGAAGAGGTCGTGGCGGCGCTCAGTACGTGACAGCACGGATGGTGCGCCGCCCCTGACGGAGCCATCATGTGGCCTCGAGTCCATGGTCATCGGTGTCTCTCGCTCGCTCATCGTGACGGCTGTCGCCGCGCTGCTGCTGCCCGCTTGCGGCGGCCGCGCCGGCCGGCCCGGCGGCGCCATGGTCGACCTCGACACGCCGCAGTGGCCCCGCATCGCGCCGCTCGAGGTGCGCTGGGGCGACGGGGCCTGGCAGCCCGTCACCGCCCTGCTCCCGCAGCCGCCCGGCCGCGGCAGCGCCACCGTGCTCGAGGCGCGGCTCACCGTGCCGCAAAGCGACTGCATCGACCCCGCCATCTGGGTCTCGGCGTGCCTGTACCTGAAGGGCGCGACCATCGGCTCCCGCCGCGTCACCTCGACGTCGTGCTTCGTGCCCGTGCTGCCGGCCGAGGCCGGTCAGACCGCGGTGCTGCACTTCGAGTCGACGCAGCACATGCGCGAGGGCGAGGTGCTCGCGGTCTGCCAGGCCCAGCAGCGCGGCTACATGGTGAGCACCGAGACCTCGGCGCTGTGGCTCGCGTTCGCGCTGCTCATCGCCGGCGCATTTCAGCTGCTGCTCACGCTGCGCGGCGGGCGCGAGGCCCTCACGCTCGCCGCCCTCGGCACGTTCTGCCTCGGCATGGGCGTGCAGCTGCTGCAGCAGACGCGCGTGCACGACAACCTGCTCGGCCTCGACCCGCCCGCCTTGCGCGCCGCGCGCGACGTCATGTCGTTCGTCTACCCCGCGGCGTTCATGCTGCTGCTCGCGCGAATTCTGCCCGAGCGCCGCAGGCCGCTCGTCGCCTTCGTGTGGGCGTTCGCCGCCGCCCTCGCCCTCGCCCTCGGCTTGCAGCTCTTCGGTGTCGTGTCGCTGCGCGCAGCGTCGTGGGGCGCCCAGGCGCTGATGGTGGCGGCCATCATCGTGGGCTTCGTGCAGCTCGGGCGCTCGGCGAAAAAAGACCCGGCCGCGCGAAAGCTCCTGCTCGGCATCGGCATCGCCATCGCGCTCGCCCTGCCCGACCTCGCCTGGGGCTTCGGTCTGCAGCTCGTCGCCCAGAACACCGCCCACTGGGGCATGGTCGTGCTCGCGGCGACGATGGCGCTCGTGGTGCAAGACCGCTTTCGCGCCTCGGCCGCCGCGATGGAGCAGCGCCTCGCCGAGATCGAAGGCCTCAACGAAGAGCTGCGCTTTCAGGTCGAAGCGCGTTCGCGCGAGCTGCGCACCGCGCTCGCCAGCCTGCCGCCGCCCACGCCCCGCGAGGCCCGCCCCGACGACGTCATCGGCGAGCGCTACCGCGTCGACGCGCTCATCGGCAGAGGTGGCATGGCGAAGGTCTACCGCGTCACCCGCCTCATCGACGGCAAGCCGTTCGCGCTGAAGCTGTCGAGCGGCAAGAGCTCGCGCGTCGACGCCGCCCGGTTCGCGCGCGAGGCCGAGCTGGCCGCGAGGCTGAGACACCCGAACCTCGTGCCGGTCATCGACGTCGGCCTGGTGCCGAACGGGCCCATCTACCTCGTGATGGAGCTCGTCGACGGCCCGAGCCTCGACGCCATGCGCGACCGCTTCGGCGACGTCGCGTGGGCCCTGCGCGTCTTCGCCGACGTCGCGCGCGGGCTCGCCGCAGTGCACGCCGCCGGTGTCGTGCACCGCGACCTGAAGCCGTCGAACGTGCTGCTCGCAACAGACGCCGCGAAGCTCGCCGACTTCGGCGTCGCCCGCCCCGAGACCGATGCGCCCGTCGAGGTCGACACCGCCGCGACCGCCCCGCGCGCCGGCGGCAAGAGCGACCACCTCACGCACACCGGCGCCGTCGTCGGCACGCCACGCTACCTCGCCCCCGAGGTCGCCCGCGGTGAGGCCGCGACCCGCGCGAGCGACGTCTTTTCGCTCGGCCTGCTCGCGTGGGAGCTGCTCTGCGCCCAGTACCCCCTCGTCGAGCCGCCCTACCTCGCCGCGCTCTCTCACCGCCCCTTGGAGCGCGTGACGCCCCGTCAGCCGCCGCCCGTGCTCGCGTCGCTGCTCGAGCGCATGTTGGAGCCGCTCCCCGAACACCGCCCCACCGCCGCCGAGGTCGCCGAAGCCGTCGCCGCCGTGGCTCCGGCGAGATACACAGAGGCACGACAGTGAACCTCGACGACACCCGAACCCGCGACGAGCGCGCCGCCGCCCCGGCAGGCCGTAGGGCCTGGCTGCTCGTGTTCGAAGGCGACACGTCACGGGTGGTGCAGCTGCCCGACGACGGCGAGGTGTTCGTCGGCCGCGCGAAAGAGTGTGAGGTCAGCCTCGCCGACGACGGCGTCTCGCGCCGCCACGTGCGCCTCGAGCTGAAGCACGGCCAGGTCGGCCTCTCTGACCTCGGCAGCCACAACGGCACCCGCGTGAACGGCCAGCGCGCGGGGGCCGACGTGCCGCTCGCCGCCGGCGACGTCATCACGGTCAGCGACACCACGCTGGTGCTGCACTGTGGCGCCCGGCCCCAGGCGTCGCGCCCCGTTCACTCGCCGAAGGGGCTGCGTGAGCGCCTCGCCGCCGAGCTCGAGCGCGCCTCACGCTTCGAGCGCAGCTTCTGCCTCGCGGGCTTTCGCTTCGCCGCGCCGCCCGACCCGGCCGAGGTCGAGCGAAAGCTCAAAGAGACGCTGCGCCTGATGGACGTCGCGTCGTGGGTCGACGGCGTGCTGTTCGTGCTCTTGCCCGAGGTCGACCGCGCCGAGGCCGCCGCGCAGACCGAGCGCATCGTCGAGGCGCTGGCCGCGGGTGGCCACGAGCCGGGCGCGGGGTTCGCGGTGTTCCCCGAAGACGGGTCAGACGCCGACACCCTGCTGCTCGCGGCGCGGCAGGCGGCGGCGGCGGCGAAGACCGGCGCGCTCGAGTCGGCCGAGCACAGCGTGCGGCGCATCACGCTCGGCGAGCGGCGCGAGGTGCTCGTCGCCGACCCGTCGATGAGCGCCGTCTACGCGCTGCTCGAGCGGCTCGCGAAGGCCGCGCTGCCCGTGCTCGTGCTCGGCGAGACCGGCACCGGCAAAGAGAACGCCGCGTTCGCCGTGCACCACTTCTCGGGCCGCGCGAAGGGCCCGTTCGTCGGTGTGAACTGCGCGGGCCTGCCCGAGACGCTGCTCGAGTCGGAGCTGTTCGGCTACGAGAAGGGCGCGTTCACCGGCGCGACCTCGCCGAAGCAGGGCCTGCTCGAGGCGAGCCACGGCGGCACCGCGTTTCTCGACGAGGTCGGCGAGCTGAGCCTCGCCGCTCAAGGCCGCCTGTTGCGCGTGCTCGAGACGAAGCGCATCACCCGCATCGGCAGCGTGAAAGAAAAAGAGCTCGACCTGCGCATCGTCGCCGCGACCCACCGCGACCTCGCCGCCGACGTGAAGGCGGGCCGCTTTCGTGAAGACCTCTTCTTTCGCCTGAGCGCCGCGGTGGTGAACCTGCCGCCGCTGCGCGAGCGCCGCCGCGAGGTGCCGCTGCTCGCGCGCCTGTTCGCCGAAAACGCCGCGTCGCTCGCCGGCCGCCCGGCCCCGCTGCTCTCGGGCCGCACGCTCGCCGCGCTGGCGCGCCACGACTGGCCCGGCAACGTGCGCGAGCTCAAGAACGCGATGGAGTTCGCCGTCGCGACCGCCACGGGCCCGCTCATCGACCCCGAGCACCTGCCGGCGAGCTCGAGCAGCGCGGCGCCGGCCCAAGGCACCCCCGCCGCGAAGACGGGCTTCGTGCCGCTCGCGCAAGAGCTGAAAGAGCTCGAGCGCCGCCGCATGAAAGAGGCGCTCGAGGCTGCGGGGGGCGTTCAGACGAAGGCGGCCGAGCTGATCGGCATGCCCCGCCGCACCTTCGTGCTCAAGCTGCGTGAGCTTCGACTGGGTGAGGGCAGCTGAAGCTCGACAGCGCTCGCAAGAGCGGCAGGTAGAGCCGCGGCACGCCGAGCTTCTCGACCGCACACTCGACGCGGCGCCCTGCCGCCCTGAGGCCCAGGCCCAGCACCGGGGCGATCTGCTTGTTCGGCGCCCCTTGCGCGACCGCCTCGAGCGCGGTGCGCTCGCCGTCGCTCAGGTTCAGCGGGTGCTCGCGGGCGACGAAGCGCAGCGCGTCGCTGCGGGGCACGGCGGCGAGGCGCCAGCGGCCCTCGAGCAGGGTGGCCCAGCTGCCGGGCGCCACCGGCTGAGGTGGAGCGCACGCCGCGAGCAGCTCGCCCCGCGTGTACACGTCGGCCTTCTCGAGCAGCGCCGCGATCTGGTTCGCGACCGTGCGCTCGCTGCGGCCCCGGCGCGCCGCGATCTCGGCGTTCGACAGCCCCTCGAGCACCAGCAGCACCACCTCACGCTCGGCCTGCGTGAAGGTGGGAGGGAAGCGCAGGGCGTGGTGGGGCAGCTCGATGACGTGTGATGGGCGCATGCCCCGCAGTCATTTCAACGCCGAGGCCACTTCTCGATCACGGCGCCATGGGCATTTGTGACGCGGGGGTGAGCAAACCTTGCTCACCCTGGGCGGCGCTTGCTCGGGTGCACCAATGACCATGGCCGGAGTCGCCGCGCTCGCGAGAACCTCGCGACATGAAGAACGTGCTCAGGGGGC
>JAEUJP010000125.1 GCA_016793725.1 Myxococcaceae bacterium
GTCGCGCCACCGCCTGCCGTCGCGCCGCCGCCCGCCGTCGCGCCGCCGCCTGCCGTCGCGCCGCCGCCTGCCGTCGCGCCGCCGCCGGCCGTCGCGCCGCCGCCTGCGGTTCCTCCATCCACATCGTTCGAAGCGGGCCCGCACGCAACGAGCCCAAGACACACCACCCAGGTGTACCGTTTCACCGTGACTGCTCCCTGCCAGCCCCTCGGCCGGCGCTCTATGGATGAGCGGCGGAAAATTCCGCAGCCCGTCGCTGGCAGGTCTTCGGACTCGCAGGCACAACCGCTCCCTACTCACCGTCGCTTCCCAGGTCCCCCAGACCCAGTGCTTTGAATGACGGCTTTCGTTCCTGCACACCGCTGCGGGGCAGTCCCGGACTTTCACCGGGTTCCCTTCACCGACGACGGAGCGCTCGTACAACGCGCTTCCACCACACGCAACGCCTCAGTCGCCCGCTCGACCCGACGTCGCTGCGATGAGGCGGTTCACGATGCCGTCGATCAGCTCGGCCGCGTGCACATCGGTCAGCACCGGCGACGGCCACACGAAGTTCCAGAACAGCCTGCCGTGCAGCGACGTCGCCATCGACGCGAACTCACCGAGCGCCGACACGTTCGCGACGAAGTGACACGACTCGAGCTTGAGCGGGCCGTACTCCGTCTCGATGCCGAGCCGCCCCAGGTTCGAGAGCCCCGTCGTCGCCGGCAGCAGCGAGTCCCACCCGTCGGCGATCGCCTTCGGCTCGTGGTGGTAGCCGCCGATGACGTCCCAGATGATGGGCAACAGCTTCAACATCGACAGCTCGGCCTTCGCGCTCAGGTGCCGCTCGATGGCGCGGCGCACGTCGCGGGCGACCTGCCAGAACGGGGTGCTCGCGCGCACCGGCGCGCGGAACGTCAACATCGACACGTAGAAGCCGAGTGACTCGCCGGCGCCGACGGCGCCGCGCACGTTCGCCGGGCTGCCGAAGACCAGCCCGCCCTTCTCGCGGCCCGCCTGCTCGAGCACGCCGAGCGCCATCGCGGCCGACAGCGCGCCGTGCAGCGTCGTGCTCTCGTCGCGCGCTCGGGCGGTCAGCTTCTCGACGAGCTCGGGCTCGATCTCGACCGGCGTCATGCGCATGCGGCGGTCGTACGCCTTGCGCTCTTCGTCACGTTTGATCTGCAACAGCCGGCCCGAGCGCACGAGATCGACGCCTTCGCTCGCCAGCAGCCTCGCGACTCCGAGGGCTCCGGGCTTCTTCGGCAGCAGGTGGTCGACCGCGCCCGGGTCTCTGAGCGGCTCGAGCTCGGCGCCCGTCGCGGCGCGCAGCCAGTCGCGCATCAGGTACACGCCCGACATGCCGTCGCCGATCGAGTGATGCAGCGTGATGAGCAGGTGATCACCGGCGCGAACGAACCGCGCGAGCGGCGCCGTGATGTGCGCGTTCAGCTCGCGCTCGACCTCGTGCACCCACGGCTGCGCGCTCTCTCGCAGCTCGAGCGTCAGCTCGAGATCTTCGACGAAGTGACCGTCTTCGATGCGCTCGCGCAGGTGGGGGTGCCGGGCCTGCAGCTTCGGCAGCGCGGCGCGCAGCGCCTCGTCGCTCACCGGGCCCGTCACGCGCGCGACGGTCGTGAAGTTCAGCGGCGCGGCGAGGTCGATCTTCCACAGCGCCGCCTCGATGGCGCTGAGCGCCCGCTTCAGTTCCAACGCCGCCACTCGTCTTCGTAATAATGCACGAGCACCTGGTTGTTGAGCCGATTCACCTCGGCCGGCACCTGCTCCATGTCTTTGGGGAACACGAACAGGGTCGGCAGCGTCGCGTCGCTCAAGAACTTGAGCCCGTCGGGCAGCGGCTCGCGCGTCTCGAGCGGGCTGATGCTCGCGAGCACGTAGCCCCACTCGCCGAAGCTCGGCACCCACGCATGGTACGGCCGCGTGTGAAAGCCCGACGCGCGCAGCGTGGCGTCGACGCACCAGAAGCTGCGCCGCGCGAACAGCGGCGACGTGCTCTGCACCACCGCGACGCCGCCCTCGGCCAGCGCCCCCTTCAGCAGCGCGTAGAACCGCGTCGTGTACAGCTTGCCGAGCGAGAAGTTGTTCGGGTCGGGAAAGTCGATGATGGCGACGTCGAACCGCCGGTCGGCGGGGAGCTCGGCCAGAAAGCGCAGCGCGTCGTCGTTCACGACCTTCAGCTTCGCGTGCTCGAGCGCGCCGCCGTTCAAGCCGTGCAGCTCGGGGTACTTCGTCGCGAGCGTGGTGATGGCGGGGTCCAGGTCGACGAGCGTCACCGACTCGACGTCGGGCCAGCGCAAGACCTCGCGCGCCGCGAGGCCGTCGCCGCCGCCCAAGATCAACACGCGTCGCCGCGTGACCGCCGACTGCATCGCCGGGTGAACGAGCGCCTCGTGGTACCGGTACTCGTCGACGCTCGAGAACTGCAGGTTGCCGTTCAAGAACAGCGAGAAGCCGCGCGCGCCGCGCGTGAGCACGATGCGCTGGTACGGCGACGACTGCGCGTGCACGACTTCGTCGTGGTACAGCTGCTCCTCGAAGAGCAGCGTCATGCGGTCGCCGAGCACGAAGCCGGTCATCAGCACCACGCACGCGAGCACGCCCTTCACGCGCAGGCGCACGGCCGAGCCGAGCTGCTCGTGAAGCAAGAAGGTGCTCCACAGACCGACGACCGCGTTCAGCAGGCCGAACAGCAGCGACGTGCGCACGAGCCCGAGCTTCGGCACCAGCACGATGGGAAAGAGGAGCGACGCGAACAGCGCCCCCAGGTAGTCGAACGAAAGAATGCGCGAGACCAGGTCTTTGAACTGGAGCGAGTCTTTCAAGATGCGCATCAGCAGCGGTATCTCGAGGCCGACCAGCGTGCCGGTGATGACGACCACCGAGTACAACGTGACCCGAAATGAGGCGCCTTCGCTGAAGGTGAAGAAGAGGAATGGGGCAGAAATGCCACCGACGAGCGCGACGGCCAGCTCGACCTCGACGAACCGGGCCGCGATGTTCCGCTCGAAGTACCGGCTGACCCACGCGCCGACGCCCAGCGCGAACATGTAGACGCCGATGACGGTAGAGAACTGTGTGATGGAGTCGCCGAGCAGGTAGCTCGCCAGCGTGCCCACGATCAGCTCGTAGATGAGCCCGCACGTCGCGATGATGAGCACGACGACGAAGAGGGGAGAAACCTGCTTCACGGGTGATTCCTTACTATGCTCGGCCGCGATGCTGCTGCTGCTCGTAGCGCTCTCGGCGCTACCCTCGTTGAACGACGAAGATGCTGATGATGACGAGACGCCCGACCCCGCCGAGAGCGAGGCCGTGCTCGAGTCACCTCCCGACGGCACCCTGCTCTACTCGGCCGACGTCGACGACGCCGAGCTCGAGCAGCGGTTCGTCGGTGACCTCGAGACGCTCGGCTCCATTTCGGTCGGGCTCGCGGAGGCCGGCCGGCTGATCAACGGCGTGCAGATGAAGCCGTCAGACCACGTCGAGGTCGTCGACCGCGACAACGCGTGGGGCACGGCCGAGACCATCGAGTACCTCACCATCGTCGCCGACGAGGTCGGCAACGCCGTGCCGCGTGCGCCGCCGCTGCGCGTGAACCACATCGGCAAGCGTGAGGGCGGCTACCTGCGCCCGCATTTCAGCCACCAGTCGGGCCGCGACGTCGACCTCGGCTTCTATTACGTGCCCGGCACCGACGTGCGCGCGCTGAAGGGCAGCCGCATCGGAGCGATGGACCTCGAAGCGAACTGGGCGCTCGTCAAAGCGCTCGCCGAGAAGGCCGACGTGCAGGTGGTGCTGCTCGACAAGAAGGTGCAGGCCGCGCTGTACGACTACGGGCGTGAGCAGGGCGAAGACGAAGCGGTGCTCGAGAAGCTGTTCAAGGGGCCGAACGCGCTGTTCCGCCACGCGCGCCGGCACAAAGACCACTTTCACGTGCGCTTCTTCGCGCCGCGCTCGCAAGAGCTGGGGCGCCGCGTGCAGCCGCTGCTGGCCAAGCGGCCCGACGAGAACAAGCTGGTGCACCGGGTGCGGCCGGGCGAGACGCTGGGCGCGCTGGCGATTCGTTACGGCAGCAGCGTGAAGCTGATTCAGAAGGCGAGCGGCCTGGCGAGCACGCTGCTGAGCGTGGGTCGTACGCTCATCGTGCCGCTGCGCGGGCCGTGCACGCAGTGCCCGGTGACTCCGCCGGTGGTGGTGCCGCCGCGGGTCATCGTGGCCGGTCAGCCATGACGCAGCTGCGGGTCGGGTCGTGGATACCGACGGAAGGTGACACGCCGTACACGCGGCTCGGGGGCAGTGAGGCGGTGCGCGCGCTGGCCGAGGCGTTCTACGACGCGATGGATGCGACGGAGCCCGCGCTCGCGAAGCTGCACCCGTTGGACGAGCAGGGCCGCGTCTCGCGCGGCAGTCGAGACCGGTTCGGCATGTTCCTCATCGGCTGGCTGGGCGGGCCGCAAGACTACATGGCGACGCACGGCCACCCGCGGCTGCGCATGCGGCACGCGCGGGTGCCGGTGAACGAGCCGATGCGCGACGCGTGGCTGCGGTGCATGGCGGCGGCGATGAACGCGCGCGGCGTCGAGGGTGAAGTGCGCAGCTACCTCGATGCGCGGTTCGCTGAGGTCGCTGACTTTCTGCGCAACGTGTGAGTCACGGGCACGAAGGTATCGCCTGAATGATGATCGCCCAGCGCTCGGCGAGCTCCAGCTCGATCGCGCGGCGCTCGGAGCACGGCAAGAACCGGTTGAACATGATGACCTCGGCGATGTCGCCGTCGTACCGAATGTCGAACGGCTCGAAGTAGCCGAGCCGCGCCCCGGCCCACGACGCGAGCGGCGTCGTGTTCGCGTTCGTCGCGATCTGTACACCGTTACGGCGAATGCCGTGCCCCGTCGCGGTGTCGAGCCAGAAGACCTCGACGTTCCACTCGCGGCCCGCGCCCTTCGCGCCGATGGTCGCGTCGAGGTTGTTGTTGTACTGAGACAGACGCAGCGTCGTGTTCGTCTCAGGGCCCGCGATGAAGTTCGCGTTCGTCGTCATGCTGGTCCCCGACACGTAGAAGTTGCCGTTCTGTGTTCCGTTGCGGCCCGCGACCGCGAAGACCGTGTACGCGGTGTTCGCCATGAACGAGCCGTCGAAGTTCAGCTCGTCGCCGGTGAAGCGAATGCTCGGTCTGCCGCCGATTTCGGAGTTCGAGTTGATCAGCGCCGGCCGCAGACCCGCCGGGCTCGTCGCGTTGCGCCCGTTGCCGCTCTGGTCTTGCCAGCTCGTCACGTTGCTCGTCGCCGCCTGCAGCACCGTGCCCACGTCGGCGCGGTACCAGAGCTGAAGGCCCGTTCTCACGTTCGCGGGCGCTCCGCCGCCGGCAGCGCCGCCGCCCGCAGTCGCGCCACCACCCGCCGTTGCGCCACCGCCCGCGGTCGCGCCGCCACCTGCCGTCGCGCCACCGCCCGCGGTCATCATTCCACCGCCCGCAGTCGCGCCACCGCCCGCGGTCATCATTCCACCGCCCGCAGTCGCCCCGCCGCCCGCGGTCATCATTCCACCGCCCGCAGTCGCGCCGCCGCCCGCAGTCGGCATTCCGCCACCGGCAGTCGGCATTCCACCACCCGCGGTCGCACCGCCACCCGCGGTCGCACCGCCGCCCGCAGTCGGCATTCCGCCGCCCGCTGTCGGCGTCCCACCGCCCGCAGTTGCACCGCCACCGCCGGCAGTCGCTCCACCTCCCGCAGTCGCGCCGCCGCCTGCGCTCCCACCGGCCGTGCCGCCACCCTCGATCAGCACTGCATCGATGCGCCGAACCTCGAGCCCCACCGGGAACGTCTCTTCGAGCCGCTGGTTCGCGACGGCAGGCGACGAGCAGTCATCGGCGTGGTGCAGCGAGATGGGCAGAGACACCGAAGTCCAACCCGGCAGCGGCGCGATGCCGATGACCAGCCCCCCGTCGCGCGGCCGGCCGGCGAGGCTCACGTCTTCGGTCATCGCCTGCCCAGAGCTCGGCACCGCACGAACACGAACGCAGCCGCCGTCGGGCGTCGAGATGTCGTAGCGCACGTGCAGCTCGAGCCCGCCGCCCGGCGAGCCGGCCTTCCCGCAGCCGACCCACACGAGCATCAGCATCACCAGGGGCCGTCGCACAAACCAGATTCTACTTCAGTCGACCTCGACACCGACCAGCCCGTCGGAGGCGCGTGATGCGCTCTCGCGGCGACCGACGCTGCGGTGAACCTCGACACGCATGGCGGCGCTGCATGCAGCCGGCCATACACCCGAAGAACGCGCGCTCTAGCCGGCCTTCGACTTCGCCGACGGGACGCTGCGGTTCTCTCGCGCGAGTCGCCCGAGCGCGCTCTTGACGTCGCGGTTGTACACCAGCGTGCCGTGGTTGGCCGCAAACTGGTCGAGCTCGAGGGAGCCTCCGACCATCACGTCGAGGCCTCGATTCAGGCTCGAGCGCCTCGCCGCGGCGACGACCCCGGCGAGGGGCTTGAGCAGCGCCGTGTTGCTCACCGTGACGCCGAGCAGGTCGACGTGCTCCGTGGCCACGAGCTCGATGAGGTCTGGTTCAGGCATCGCGGCAACCACGTGCACGCCGTACCCTTCGCGGCGAAGAAACTCGCCGACCAGCTGAAGCCCCAGCGTGTGCTGCTCGCCTGGAGCGCTGGTCAGCACCACCAGGCCCCGGTGGGGCAGCTGCGGCGCAAAGCTGGGCCCGAGAATGTGCACCAGCTGCTGGAGCGTACCGAGGCCGGCGCTCACGTCGGTGAAGCCCCGGAGGTCGGCCTTCCACTGGGCTCCGAGCAGGCGCGCCGCGGGGGTGACGAGGTCAATCAAGATGCGCTCGATCGACATGCCTTCGCGGCAGAGCCGCTCGATGAACGCGAGCGCGCGGTCGAGGTCATGAGAGGCGGCCAGGGCGGCGAGCTCGGCGACCTCGGTCTCAGCGGGTGGAGGTCGCGACGGTGAACACAGCTCAGGGTCGAGGTCGGCCCCTCGATGCGCAAGCATCAAGCGCGGAATGACGTCTGACTCGAGAGCGACGAGGAGGTCTGACGCGGTGTCAGCGTGCGGGAAGGTCGCCACATCTCGCGGCGCCTCGTCCAACTCGAGGTCCGACTCACGGCTGCTTCGACGGCTGGTCATCTGGTACCCCTCCACCCCGGGTTCCAACACAACGACGTGAAATCGAACGGGCGGAGTTTCAGCACAACGCCGCCTCGCAATCCACCCCGGCTTGGTTCGAGGTGTGGCGCACTGCGCCAAACGGAACTAGGGTCGTCGCCCTTGGGTAACGCAATGAAGTGTCAGGGGTGTCACCGATCCGTACGAACGACCGAGCTGACCTCGGCCCTCGCCCGGCGGCAGCAGCGCATGGCGCACGTCGATGGCAGCGTCGAGGCGCCGCCCGACCGCGTCGAACACCGGTGTTCGGGGTGTGGGGCGCATCTTTCGTTCGGCATCAAGGAGCTGGCCTCGGCCGTCATCGAAGAGCAGACCGAAGAGCTGCTCGGCAGCATCTCGCAGCTGTTGCGGGGCAACGCGAAGCTCAACTGAGCGGGTGTGGTTCGTGCGCCACGTGCGGCCAACGCTCAAGTTCCTCCATGAGCTGAGCTCCGCCGGCATCATCGGCGCGCTGCTGACGCACCTCGTGCTGTTGAGCGTCGCCAGCGCCACCCCGGTCGAGTACGCGACGTTGCGGCGGGCCATCGAAGTGCTGACCCGGTGGGTGTTGCTCCCGTCGCTCGCGGTCGTGTTGCTCAGCGGGCTGTTCGCGATCGCGGTTCATCGGCCGTATCACAGCACCGGGTGGCCCTGGCTGAAGGCGCTCACCGGCATCGCGCTGTTCGAGGGCACGCTGGG
>JAEUJP010000219.1 GCA_016793725.1 Myxococcaceae bacterium
CCCGTGCCTGCGCCCGTCTCGGCGGTTTCGGTGGCGCCGACCTCGTCGCGACCGGCGCTGCTGTCGTGGAAGGTGTGGCTCGTCGGCAGCATCGTGCTCGCGGCGCTCGGCGGCGCCGCGTTCGCCTGGGCCGCGACGTCGTACCCGAAGGCGCGCGCCGAAGAGTGGGCCGACGCTTCGGCCGGCCTGCGCGGCGAGGGCCAGCGCGCCGAGGTCATCGCGGGCACCGCGTTCACGCTGGCCGGGCTGGTCGCGATCACGTCGCTGGTGCTGGGTCTCACCGAGTGAAGCGCGCGCTGCCCCTCGTGCTGCTCGCGGCGTGCCTCGACTCGCGGGTCGACTACGTCGGCAAGCGCTGCTCGAGCGAGCGCCCCTGCCCCGGCGACCTCGAGTGCAGCGCGGCGACGCAGACCTGCCAGCTGCCGAGCACCTGCGAGCCGACGCAGCCGATGCTGTGTGCGTTCACCGACGTCGCGCTGGCGCCGGGCATGACGCCTCCCGACCTTCAGCCCGGCACGCGGCTCGTGCTGCAGAACGCCGACTACGGTGCGCTGCGGCTGACCGGCAGCGGCACGGCCGGCTGCCCCGTGGTGCTCGCCGGGCCGGCGCGCTTCACCGACACGCTGACGATCGACGGCTCACACTGGCGGGTGAGCGATCTCACGTTCGAGGTGCCGTCGAAGCTGTACGCGCTGACGACGGCGCCCGGCGCAGGCGACCTGGTCTTTCAGCGGCTCACGTTCTCGAAGACGGCGACGTCGCGCAGCGGCGGCACCGAATACCCGTTCGACGTCTACCTCGACAGCAACTGCTCGAACGTGACCATCACCGAGAGCCAGTTCACCGGCACGCGCGCGCCGGCGATCTTCGGCGACTCGACGTGCAGCAACGTGACCGTGAGGGGCAACCGGTTCGTCACCGGCCGCGACGGGCCGACGGTTCAGCTCGAGGGCCAGACCGGCATCGTCGAGGGCAACGACCTCTCGGGCACGATGACGTTCGCGGCGGTCGAGTTCGTGAACGGCGGCAGCGGCGTGGTGCGGCGCAACTGGTTTCACGACCTGACGGCCGGTGGCCTCGTCGCCGTGCGCGGCGCGCGAGAGGTGGTGAGCAACACGTTCACGAACGTCGAGACCGCGGCGAGCTGCGGCACGTTTCGAAACAACGTCGTGCAGCGGGCGACGAACGGCGTGACGTGCGGCAGCGCGCAGCGCGCGTTCAACCTGTACGACGACGTGGCGAGCCCCGGCGCGCTCGAGGGCTCCGAGGTGCAGGGCGCGGCGCAGCTGGGCGCCGATGGGGTGCCAGGCTCAGGCAGCCCGGCTGTCGATGCAGCCGACCCCCAGCTGCCGGTGCCTTCAGGCGGTGGAGCCCGCGCCGACATCGGCGCGTTCGAGCGCGGCGCAACGCGGCTGCCCGACGGCTCGTATTGCTTCGAGTGACGCACGCGGCAGGGCGGAGGCGTGGGGTCGTCGCGTGGCGCGCCGGCCAACGTGGAAACGGCAGATGCCTGTGGCCCGTGCCCAGGTGAGCGTGAAGACGCGGGGAGCGTCGCAACAGCTGTGCGCCACGACGACCGCGTGGACGGCCTTGGCACCGAGACCAGATGGAACCGCCGTTTCCGCGTCTGCCGTCGCGACGACCCGACGAAGGCCGCCCCCGTCGCCGGCCCTCGACGCACGCACCGCACCGAGCCGCCGCGAGAAGAGCACCGCGCACGCGGCCGGAGGCCAGGGCACCGCGCTCGCTTCGCCTCAGCCCAGAGACCCTGCCGAGCAGGGAGTCACCGGGCCATGACATTGCTGCGGTCGATATTTCAGCGCAGCGCGAACGACAGCTGCCCTGCCGCGTCGGGGGCGTCGTCGACGAACACCAGCACCTGCCACTTGCCGGTGAGCGCGTACTGCTGCACCCACGTGCCCGCGACGGGCATCGAGGCCGTCGCGCGGCCCCCCGTCAGGGTCGACTCGCTGCGCTGCCACATCGAGCCCGACGGGTCGTACACCTCGAACGCGACCGTGTGGGTGCCGGCGCCCTGCGCGCCGGTCGCGGTGAAGTAGACGGCGTCGGTCTGATCGATCGCGAAGCGGTTGCGCAGCCCCGACTCACCGGCGCTCGTGCCGACACGCACCTGCAGCGCCATGCCGATCGCCGACCCGGTCGCGGTCGCGCTCGGGGCCACATCGGCCTCTTCTTCGAGGGGGCCGCCGCAAGCGACGAGCGTCAAGGCCGTGACGAGAAGGGCTCTCATGAGCCCCGTCACACTTCAAGGGCCGGGCCTGCTCCAACCGGTCGATGCGCCGAGGCGTTCGGTGAGTCGGTTCCGACTCGTGGGGTCTAAAGCGGTCTAGAGCTGCGCCAGCAGGTCGGCCTTCTTCTTCTCGAACTCGGCCTCGGTGACGATGCCCTTCTGCTTCAGCTCGCCCAGCTTCTCGAGCTTCTCGAAGACGTCTTTCGCGCCCTTGTTCTCTGACGCCTTCTTCGCGACCTCTTTGCCCTCTTCGTATTCCTTCTCGTAGCGGCTCCTGGCCTCGTCGACGTCGAGGTTGCCCATCGTGCCGCCCGCGGCGAAGTGGCGCGCGATGACCTTGCCGACGCCGTAGGTCGAGGCGCCCGAGGCGATCGACATCGAGAGGCCGCCGATCAGGCTCCCGATCCCGGGAATCGCCTTGATGGCCGACGCACCGATGCGCGCGATGGCCCCGCCGGTGAGCGCGCCGATCCACACCTTGCCCTGGCCTTCTTCGTAGTTCACCCCGTACAGCGTGCTCAGCTGCCGAATCAGGTCGAGCTGAATCGCCGTGACGGCCACGAAGTCGACGATCGGCACCGGCACGAGGCCGGCCCCGCACGACCAGATGACGTGCTCGCGAATCAGCTGCTCAGCCGTGGCGCTCTTGTCGGTCATGGCCGTCGCTTCTATCACTCGCGCTCCATCGACGCCTGCAGCCGCGGCACGTCGATGCCGAGCTCCGCAGTGAGGGGTATGACGCGCCGCCGCACGCCGCTCCACGTGCAGGTGACGCCGTGCACCTCGTCGGGCGGCACGTCGCCCGTCACGATCACGCAGTCGGCCTGCGTCTGGGTCGCCTGCGGAGCCACCACCACCCGCATGCCCCTCACCTCGCGCCGAACCTCACCCGCAGAGACGTCGAACACCCACAGATCGGCGCCGCGAAAGAACCGGTCTTCTTGCCCGCCCAGCCCGGCCAGCGCGGGCACCGCGCGCCAGCGATCGACGACCGTCAGGCCCGCGACCGGCCGCATCACCATCACGCTCACCGAGGGCTCGGGCTTCGGAGGCCCCTTCGTGAACGTCACATAGAAGTGGCTCGTCGAGTCGGGCACGTACACGCGGCGCTTCGTCTGCGAGTTCGTGTGCAGCACGCGCGTCGCGGCCTCGGCGCCGCGCAGCTTCGCGAAGCGCATCGCGACGTACAGCGACTCGGGCGAGTCGACCTCACGCTCGAACAGCGCATCGAGCTCGAACCCCGCGATCGCCGACCACGACGACTCGTCGTGAAAGCTCGCCCACGGCAGCGGCTGGTAGTGCGAGAAGTCGACGCTCGCGACGACGAGCGCGTCGGCCGGCAGCGCCTCGTGCAGGCGCTCGGCGAGCGCGTCGAGGGCCGAGCGCGGAGACTCCTGGTGGAGGATCAGCGGCAGCACCCGGGCGTCGGGCAAGAAGCGCCTCACGTACGGCGCGTGCACGTGCACCGAGTGCTCGGTCACGAACGCGCCGTCGGTTCGGGTCGCGACGCCGTCGACCGACGCGACGAGCGCGGCGTCGGGCCTCAGCGCGCCGAACGGGGTCTCGAACACGACCCGGTCGGCGACGGTGACGGGCCCCCTGCCCTGGCGGCGGTGATCGGGCCCGATGATGACCACCTGCCTGGCCGGGGCCGCGACCGACAGCGCCTTCCAGAACGAGCCCAGCTCGGGGCCGTCGATCAGGTGGTGCGGGGCGATGGCGGCGACCGGCCGCGCGTCGAAGACGAACGTCTCTTCCGCGGCGACGAGGCGCTGCCACATCTGCGCGTCGCCGGGGTACGTGCCGGGCACCACGACGACCGAGGCGCACGCGCTGAAGGCCAGCGCGAGGCAGGCGAACCTCATCGGTACTTGAGGCCGCCCCACTCGACGGCGGCGAACCCGTGGCGGTGCGCGCGCTGCAGCTTCTGCTCGCGCAAGACCGGCTTCGTGTCGAACGAGCGGTAGTCGATGAGCACGCGAATCACCGAGTCGGGCGCGGGCGAGATGGTGAGCGGCGCGCGGGCGTCGATCTCTGCGCGCTCGACGAAGCGCACGGCGGCCCACGGCCTCTTCGCCATCAAGGGCAGCCAGTACTCTTCGAAGTCGGCGATCTCGCGCGCGTTCAGCCCCTGCAGCGCCAGCGTTCGGTCGAAGAACGACTTCAGCTCGGCGCGGGGCACGGCGAACCCGTCACGCAGCGGCGCGGGCTTCTCGGTCACGCCGGCCTCCCAGAACAGGTACGGGTGCTGCGCGCCGTCTTGCGTGAACAGCCGGCCGTCGGGGTGCGCCGTCACCCGCCACCCGCCCTCGTACTTTGGCTCGCTCTTCGTGAGCCCCCGCGGCGGCTCGACCTTCACCGTCACCTCGGTCGGAGCCGGCGGGTACAGGTAGATGACCGGCTTCGCCTCTTCGCCCTCGTACTCGTGCAGCGAGACGGTCACCTCGGTGGTCGCCACCGCGCCGTCGTCGAAGCTCGCCTCGATCTTGTAGCGGTTCGTGCCGATCCACATCGTCTTCGTCGCCTTGCTCGCCTCGAAGTAGAAGTCTTTGCCGTCTTCGGGCACGTCGACCTTGAACGTCTTGCGCACGCGGCCGCGCGCATCGAAGGCGGTGACCTTCAGCTCCTTCGCGCCGGGGCTCACCTTGCCGTCGAAGTCGACCGTCGGGTCGTACGACGCGCTGCCGTCTTCGGGCCGAATGATGCGCACCGTGTGCACGCCGCCGTCGAGGCCGATGCCCTTCGCGAGCCCCTCGAGCTTCTCTTTCGTCATGCGCTCGAAGACCTGGCGCGGCTGGCCCGGCGCCTCACACACGAGCCGCGAGCGATCGGGCTGCAACGTCAACGTCCACGGTGTCGGGTCTTTTTTGAACCGCACCGTCATCTGCGAGCCGCCGTCGACGCTCAGCAGAATGAGCGGCTTCGGGTCGCCGCCGCGTGGCCCGCGGTACGCCACCTTCGGCCCGTCTGAGATGTAGAGCGCCTCTTTGCTCGACAGGTCTCGGTACTGCTCGTCTTCGGCGACGGCGATCGCTGCGAACAGCACCAGCACGGCGAAGAGGGGGCGCATGCCCACTTCCTACACGCCTCCGTGTCGCCTGCACATTGCCCACTCGAGTGGTCACCTGTCAGCCGCGGCAGACGTGGGCCCGCGAATTCACGAAGCAAACGTGCGCGCGCGGCGAGGTGCGAGACTTGCTGGGCTGAAGGCCGATGCGAAGCGCCCTCGCCCTCGCCTTGTTCACAACCGCCTGCACCGGTGAAATTCGCATTCCCGTGCCGGGCGCGGCCGACCCGTTGAACCCGGTCGACCCCTCGAACCCGCTCGACCCGCTGCAGCCCGAGACGCCCGCACTGCCGGCGGTCGTCGAGCTGCGCCGGCTCACGCGCGGCGAGCTCGACCTCACCCTGATGGAGCTCGTCGGCGACACCTCGCACGCCGCGCTCACGCTGCTGCCCGGCGAAGAGCTGACCCCGTTCGACAACGACTACGCGAAGCAGCAGGCCTCGGCCGTGTGGGTCGAGGCGGCCGAGCGGCTGGTCGAGCAGGTGGTCGGCGAGACGCTCGCGTCGCCCGCCCGCACTGCGCGCATCATGCCCTGCACCCCCACCGGCAACGACGATGTCGTCTGCCTCGCCCAGTTCACGAAGAGCTTCGGCCGGCGGGCGCTGCACCGGCCGCTGAGCGACGAAGAGGTCACCGAGCTGACCAGCCTGCACGCGCTCGCGCGGCAGCGCGGCACGATCATGACGTCGGTGTCGCTGGTGATGAAGCGGCTGCTGCTCGACCCCGAGCTGCTGTTTCGCGTCGAGACGGGCACCGCCACCGCCGACGGCGCCGTCGCGCTCGACGCCTACGCCCTCGCCTCGCGGCTCTCGTTCTTCGTTCTCGGGCGCGCGCCCGACACCTCGCTGCTCGACGTCGCCGCGGCCGGCGGCCTGTCGACGCCGCACCAGGTGCGCGAGGTCGCGCGGGGCCTGCTCGACTCGAGCGAGGGCCGCGCGCGCGTCGAGGTGTTTCACGCGATGTGGCTCGGCTACCTGAGCCTGCCGCACGACGCGATGTTCAACCAGCGGGCCGCGACCGAGACGAGCGCGCTCGTGCGCAAGGTGGTGTTCGAAGACAAGGCCGACTACCGCACGCTGCTGACGTTCTCGAAGACGTTCGTCGACGACACGATGGCGGCGCACTACGGGCTGACCCCTGCGGGCACGGCGGGGCCCCACTGGCTCGACTACGGCGCGACGGGGCGGCAGGGCATTCTGTCGCACGCGGCGCTGCTCTCGAACGGCACGAAGCAGACCGACACGAGCCCGACGCTGCGCGGCAAGTGGATTCGCAATCGCCTCTTCTGCCAGGAGATCGCCCCGCCGCCGCCGAACGTGACGGCCGACGAGCCGCCGCCCGAGACGGCGGGCGCGGTGTGCAAGAAGCAGCGCTACGCGGCCCACGACGAGGTGCAGTCGTGCGCCGGGTGTCATCTGCAGATGGACCCCATCGGCTTCGGGCTCGAGCAGTTCGACCGCACGGGCAGGTTTCGCTCGGCCGAGGCGGCGCACCCCGAGTGTGCGATCACCGGCGAGGGCAAGCTCGCGGGCATCGGTGACTTCGTGGGGCCGAAGGGGCTGTCGGACCTGATGGTCGAGAAGAACACGCTCGACCAGTGCCTCGTGACGCAGGTATTTCGCTTCGGCACCGGCCGGCGTGAGGCCCCGGCCGACGGCGCGCTGCTGCGCGAGCTGAGCCGCTCGTTCGCCGCGAAGGGCCGCAGGTTCGACGAGCTGGTGCTCGACTACGTGAGCCACCCCACCTTCGCGCAGAAGAAGGAGGCCCTGTGAAAACGCTCTCTCGCCGCACCCTCTTGCGCGGCGCCGGCGGCTTCGCGCTCGGCCTGCCGCTGCTCGAGGCGATGTTCGACAACAGGGCGTTCGCGCAGGCCGCCGCGCCGAAGCGGTACCTGCTCGGCTTCGCCGGCTGCTCGCTCGGCGGCTACGACGGCAACATCGCGCAGACGTTCGTGCCGACGACCGTCGGCGCGAACTACGACCTCAAGGCGGCGCTCGCGAACCTCGCGCCCGTGAAGCCGCTGGTGAGCGTGGTGACGGGGCTGCGCATACCCTGGGCGGTGAACGGCGTGGTGCCGGCCGGCGGCAAGGCGGTGCAGTTTCACTACTATCAGGTCGCGCCGCTGCTGACGGGCATGCGGTCGACCGACGGCGACTTCGAGGGGCCGACGACCGAGCACCTCGCCGGCGACCTGCTCGGCGGCAACACCACGTTTCGCACGCTCGTCACGCGCGTGCAGGTCTCGAGCTACGTCGACGCGGCGCAGCCGGGCACGGGCCAGTCGATCTCGTACCGGCGCAACGGCACTTCGGTGCAGTCGGTGCCGCCGCGGTACAGCCCGCAGCAGCTGTTTCAAGCGCTGTTCGGCAACTTCACCTCGACGGGGCTCACGCCCGACCAGGTCGCCGAGCAGGCCTGGCGCGTCGAGCAGCGCAAGAGCGTGCTCGACAGCGTGGGCGACCGCATGACCAGGCTGAAGACGCGCCTCGGCGTCGCCGATCAGCGCCGCGTCGACGCGCACCTCGCCGAGTTTCGTGAGCTCGAGCAGCGCGTCGCCGCGATACCGCCGCCGATGGTGGGCACGTGTCTGAAGCCGATGGACCCCGGCGCTGACCCGGCGGTCGGCGGCAACCAGCAGACGAACGACGGCAACATCACCTACTCGCAGAACCTCGGGTACAGCGGTGAAGACGCCCGCGCGCGCGTGATGTGCGACCTGATTCACATGGCCATCGCCTGCGACCTCACCCGCAGCGTGCTGCTGCAGTTCACGAACTCGCAGTCGTTCTTGAACATGTCGTCGATCAGCGGCCAGCGGTCTGACCTTCACGAGCTCAGCCACGGCGGCTTCGGCAACCTGAACGACCCCGACACCACGCAGGCGCTCGCCAAGGGCATCAACTGGCACATGAAGCACTGGGCGTATCTGCTCGGCAAGCTGCGCGACACGCCCGAGGCCGGCGGCAACGTGCTGTCGAACATGGCCGCGGTCTTCAGCTTCGAGGGCGGGCACGGCTTCGACCCCGCCGACGGCCGCATGGTGTCGGCGCACAGCACCGAAAACATGGCGATGCTGGTGGCGGGCGGTGCGGGCGGGCTGCGCGGCGGCCAGCACATTCGGGCGGTGGGCGCACACCCGGCGCAGGTGCTGCTCACGGCGCTGCGCGCGGTCGGGTACACGTCGACCTCGCTCGGTGAGGTCAGCGGCGAGATTCCCGGGCTGCGGTGATGGTAAGCCGCGCCTCGCGTGCGCGCCCTCTCTGCCCTGCTGATCCTCGTCGTGACCGCGTGCAGTGCTCCGAAAGACCCGAGCGATGACCCGCTCGACTGGGTCGTCGACCCGGCGCTCACCTACGAGCCCGTCGTCTCGGAGCCGCGCTGGGTCGTGCCCCAGCTGATACCGGCCGAAGCACGCCCCTCGAAGGCCTCGAACAACAACGTCGCGATTCAGCACTTCGGCGGCCGCCTCTACATGGCGTGGCGCACGAGCGATCTTCACTTCCCCCTGCCCGACACGTTCATTCACCTCGCGTCGTCGGCCGACGACGGCGCCACGTGGCGCTTCGAGAAGACGTTCGGCATGAACCATGACCTGCGCGAGCCCCTGTTTCTCTCGATGAACGGCGAGCTCTGCTTTCACTTCTTTCAGGGCTCGGCCGTCGAGTTCGAGTTCAAGGCGCTCGCGCAGTGGCGCACCTGCCTCGCGCGCGACGGCTCGTGGCCCGAGCCCGAGCGGTGGGCCTCGGACGGTGAGATCACGTGGGACATGAAGGTGCGCGGCGGAGCGGCCTTTCGCAGCTTCTACACGGGCACCCACTACGAGGCGAACCCCGAGCTGCAGCTCCACTTCGAGACGTCGACCGACGGCAAGACGTGGCAGCCCGTGTCGGGCGACGGCGTCGTCTACCGCGGCGGCGTCTCGGAGGCCGCCTTCGAGCCCGACGACGAAGGTGTGCTGTGGGCCGTCACGCGCAACGAAGACGGCGACGCTTCGGGCTTCGGCTCACACGTGTGCAGCGCCCCGAGAGGCGACTGGGGCACGTGGGAGTGCAACGCGAAGTGTGACCCCGAGCGCTACGACTCGCCGAAGATGTTTCGCCACGGGCGCGAGCTGTACCTCGTCGCGCGCCGTGACGTGGGCGGCCCGTTCGACCTCGGCCGTGAGGGCATCACTCGAGAAGAAGCGCGCCTGCAGTACGCCGCCGCGTACTGGGGCCGCCCGAAGCGTACGGCGCTGTACCGAATCGACCGCGCCGCGCGAAAGGTCGTGCACGTCGTCGATCTGCCGGGCGCCGGCGACACGGCCCTGCCCTCGATCGTTCGCACCGGCGCGCACACGTTCTTGATCGCGAACTACACCTCGCGCCTCACCGACCCCGACCGCACCTGGCTGCAGGGCCAGTCGAGCGCCGAGGGCACCCGCATCTACCTCGTCACGCTCGAGCTCAGGGCCCGATGACCTCGCTGCTCGTGCTGCTCGCGCTCGGCGCCCAGCCGGTGAAGGTGTTCGTCTCGGCCGACGGCGTGAACAGCGATCGGGTCAGCTCGGCGGTGTGCGTGCAGTCGCTCGCCGAAGGCCTGCGCGCTTGGGGTGTTGCGGTGACCACCGACGGCGATCTCGCGGCGATGGCGGCCGGCAAGCGGCAAGAGCAGCTGCTCGGCTGCGACGACAGAGACTGCGGCATCGACAACCAGATTCTGGTGACCGGCGAAGCCCGCCTCGAGTGCCTGCTGTCGGGCGACGACGAGCTCTTGGTGGTGGTGCGCGTGATCGACATGAAGCCGGCCGACGTGACGCGGTTGAGCCTGGGCGCGCCGATGGTGACGACGTCGAAGGGTGACCTCGGGCCCGACGTGCGCGGCCTCGCGCCGCAGGTCGCCGGCCTGCTGCGCGCGCGCTTCGGGGTCGACCGCGTCGCCGAGAGGCCCCTGTACGAGCCGGCCGGTACGCGGGGGCCGCGCCGGTGCAGCGTCGCCGGCGAAGGCGCGGCCGCGCTGCTCGGCGCCTGCGTCGCCCTCAGAGCCTCAGCTTCAAGACGGTCGTCTGCCCGGGCTGAACCTCGACCTCGACCACCTGCTTGATGCCCTTGTCGGGGTTGAGCAGCTTCAGGGTGTGCTTGCCCGCCGGCAACAACTTCTCGAGCAGCGGCGTGTCGCCCAGGTTTCGCCCCTGGAGCCACACCTGCGTCCACGGGGTCGTGTCGAGCGTGAGCCTGCCCTTCTGCGCCCGCCTGCGAGCGGGCGGCGCGCTCTTCGGCTCGGTGGCCGGCGCGACGGGGCTCGCGGGCTCTTCTTCTTCGAGCTCGACCTCTGGCGCGCTCGCGGGCGTGTCGATGGGCGGTGGCACGTAGACGATCGGCAGAGCGACCTGCGGCCTTAGCGCCGAGACCTCGATGAACGCGACCGCGCCGGCGACCACGAGGGTCGCGATCATGAGCGCGACGACGATCGCGCGGTGGTCTTTCAGGGTGCGGCTGATGGGCCCCTCGGGCATCGACCGCTCGGTCGGCGGCTTCAGCACCACCGGCAGCTGCGCGAGGCGCACCGACCCCTCGCGCACCGACTCGATGAGCTGGCTCTTCTTCGCGATGCGGTCGCCGAACAGCTCGTGCATCGTCGCGCTGAGCCCCTGCGTGTTGGGCGCGTCGGGCCGCTTCTTCAGCCACGCTTCGAGGTCGCGCTGCAGCGCCGAGGCGCTCGGCGTGCGCAGGTCGAGCTCGCGCTCGAGCGCGCACGAGA
>JAEUJP010000162.1 GCA_016793725.1 Myxococcaceae bacterium
AACTTCAAGATGAAGCTCGCCGAGCAGGTCTTGCGCATCGAAGAGCTGCGCTCCCTGCTGACGAAAGAGCGCGGCGTCGAGGTCACCAGCAAAGAGGCCGCGCAAGTGTGGGTCGACCAGTTCGCGAGCACCTTCGCCGACCTCGTCCCACACTCGTAACCACCTAAATTCAGACCCGGCCCCGGCCCCGAGCCCGGCGTTTTCGGTTTTTGGCGACGTGCGTGTCCATTTCCACGGCTGAAGCGAACTGCCCCTCAAGGAGACGACACGATGAAACGCCTGCTGCTCGCCGCAATTCTTGCCCTGACCGGTTGTGGCCTGGGCGCCGAGGAGTACCGAAACGCCCTGCCGAAGGCCGAGACGGTCGAGATGAAGGTCCCGGGCTCGACGGGCCAGGGCCTCGAGAACGCGAGCCAGGGCGCGCTCGAAGGTGAAAAGGCCGCCTTCTATACGGTGACGCGCGGCATCTCGGTGTTCGTGAACGGCGCGGGCTACCAGGTGCTGACGCTCGTGAAGACCATCACCGAATACCCGGCGACGAAGGTCGACGAAGAGAAGGGCGTCGCGACGTGGGGCCCGCACACCGACGCGCTGTCGCCCAACACGTGGCGCCTCACGGTCACGAAGCTCGGCGAAAAGGAGTTCAGCTACGCGCTCGAGGCGAAAGACAAGAACCTCAAAGACGACGCGTTCATCACCATCTTGAGCGGCAAGCACACGTCGACCGGCAAGGTGACGGGCTCGGGTGAGTTCACGTTCGACATGGATGCAACCCAACGCCTGCCCGAGCACGACAAAGACGCGATCGGCAAGGCAGCGTACACGTACTCGCACCCGTCGCTCGACGCGGTCGCCGAGGTGAAGGCGGTGTTCACGGGCGTGAAAGACAAAGACACGGGCCGGCTGGTCGACGCGACCTACCTGTACAAGTCGGACGAGAAGACGGGGGGCTCGCTCGAGTTCCAGTTCCAGGGCGACCTCGACGAGAAGAAGAACACGCAGCTCGAGAACCTGGTGCTGAACTCCCGGTGGGATCGCACGGGCGCGGGCCGGTCTGACGTGCGCGCGGCGGGGGGCGACCTGCAGGTCGGCCAGGAGTTCACGGCGAGCGAGTGCTGGGACTCGAACTTCGCCTCGCGCTACCTGAACGCCTCGTGGGACGCGACGCTCAACTACGGCAACGAGTCGGCGTGCGGCGGCGGCCGGTCGAAGGCTGAGTACTCGTCACTGAGGCTGTAAGATCATGCCGAATGGCACGCCCGGCGCTCGAGGTCATCGAAGGCGGCAAGAGCGCCGGTCGTGCGTGGCTGAAGGAGCTGTACTCGAAGTACGGCGGTGCGGTGTTCGGTCGGTGCCTGTACCTGCTCAAGAACCCCACCGCCGCGGAGGATGCCATGCAAGACGTGTTCGCTAGAGCCATGGCAAACGAGACCGGCTTCCGCGGTGAGGCCTCCCCGCTGACCTGGCTGTTGAAGATCGCCACCCACCACTGCCTCAACCTGATGCGCGGCGACCGCGCCGGGTGGAAGACCGAATACACGCAGCAGGAGCTCGTGCGCGGCGAGGCCCACGGCGGCCCCCAGATGCTCGAAGCGCGCGACGTCGTGCACCGCACGCTCGCGAAGTTCGACGCCGAGACGCAGGCGGCGGTCATTCACTACTACGTCGACGAAATGACGATGGACGAGGTCGCTGCCCTGCTCGACCGCAGCGTCCCCACGATTCGCAAGCGCCTCCGCGCGTACGCCGAGGCCACCGGTCACGAGGTTCGCGAGCCATGACGTCGCACGCCACCGAGCTCACCCTGCGCAGGCTGTTCGCCGGCGAGACGGTCTCGCCCGACCTCAAGGCCCACAGTGAGAGCTGCGACGTCTGCCGCGCGAAGCTGCGCGCGATCGAAGACGAGCAGAAGAGGTTCGAGGGCGCGATCTCGTTCGAGCGCTTCGCCGCCGGAGTCGAGCGCGCCGGCCGCCAGCCCCGCGAGGTGGCTCCGCCGGCGTCTCCGAAGAGGCAGTGGCTCGGGCCGGTCATGGCGATCGCGGCGGGCCTGCTCGTGGTCGCGGCGATGCCGCTGGTGCTGCGCGGCGACGTCGACGGGGGCAACCGCACCAAGGGCACCGACGTGCAGCTGACGGTGGGCGGCAACAACGGCAGCCCGCAGCGCAAGGTGACGCGCGAGGTGGCCGAGGCGCTCGCGCCCGGCGAGCGCGTGGTGGTCGGCTACAGCTCGGGGCCGTACCGGTACCTGGTCGCGGTGAGCATCGACGAGCGCGGCGAGATCGCCTCGATACCCGAGGGCGGCCAGAGCATGTCGATCGGCAACACGGGCCGGCTGCCCGACGCGATCGAGTTCACGGGCCGCGGCACCGAACACCTCGTGCTGGTGATGACGCGCGAGCCGGTCTCGGTCGAAGAGGTGCGGCGGGGCCTGAAGGCGCGCTACGACGAAGCGCGCGGCAACCTCTCGCAGCTCGGCTCGCTCGACGTCTCGGGCGAGCAGTTTCACTACACGTTCCTGAAGCCGTGAGAGCCCTCGCCGTCGCGTCGTTGCTGATCGCATCGCTGGCCTCTGCAGAAGGCCCGACGCGCCGCTTCGCGCTGATCGTGGGCAACGACACGGGCGGCGACGGCACGAGAGATCTCATGTACGCGCGCGACGACGCGCGAAAGCTGCACGACATTCTGACGCGGCTCGGCGGCGTGAAGCCGGCCGACGCGTTTCTGCTGCTCAACGACTCGAGCGAGAACCTGCTCAAGTCGCTCGCCGAGGTCGAGAAGCGGGCCGCAGACGCGCGCGCGCGCGGCGACCGCACCGCCCTCTTCTTCTACTACTCGGGCCACGCCCGCGACGGGGCCCTGCGGCTCGGCTCGACGCAGCTGCCGATGGAGTCGCTGAAAGCCCGCCTCGCCCAGGCTCCGGCCGACATTCGGGTCGCGGTCTTCGACGCCTGCAAGAGCGGCGCGATCACGCGCACGAAGGGCATGCGGCGCGCTCCGGCGTTCGAGGTCGAGAGCGACGCGCAGCGGGCGGCGAAGGGCCTCGTGATTCTCACTTCGAGCGCGTCAGACGAAGACTCGCAAGAGAGCGACTCGATCGGCGGCTCGTACTTCTCGCACCACCTCGCCTCGGGGCTGCTGGGCGACGCCGACAAGAGCGGCGACGGGCGCGTTTCGCTGGGCGAGGCGTATGCGTACGCGTACGAGCGCACGGTGGCCGACACGGCCGACACGGCGAGCGGGCCGCAGCACCCGACGTTCTCGTTCGACCTCGCGGGCAACGGCGACCTGGTGCTCACCGACGTGATCGAACGCAGAGAGGGCCTCTTGATTCCCGCGAGCGCGCCGGCGGGCGCGTGGTTTCTCGTCGACATGCGCGGGTTCGTGGTGGCCGAGATCGCGAAGGCCGAAAACGCCCAGCGGCTGGTGGCGCTGGCGCCGGGCAAATATTGGGTGAAGCGGCGGCTCGCCGGCCACCTGAAGATCGGCCAGATCAGCGTGGCGGCGGGCGAGATCACGGTCATCTCGCCCGAAGACATGAAGAGCGCCGACTTCAGCGATGACCCCGTGAAGGGCGCGTACCAGACGCTCACGTACACGAAGCACTGGGGCGTGGGCATCAACGGCGGCTACAACCTCGTGTTCGACAAGCCGCTCGAGGCGGGCGGCTATTTCCCCAGCGCGCCGATGTTCGGGCTCGACGTGATGTTCCACAACGCGTTCGGGCGCGGCTGGTCGTTCGGCATCGACGGCGCGTTCGGCTTCACGTCGGGGCAGCTGTTGGTCGGTGGGCTCGAGTCGCTGCCGTACAAATATTCGGCGCTCGCGCTCGGGCTGTCGGGCATCTGCGAGTGGCCCGAGGGCTGGTGGGTGCCGTTCGTGGGCGTTCGCCTCGCGCTCAACATCATGAACCGCGAGTTTCCCGGCTCGGGGTTGCCGAACCAGGGCTACGCGATCTTCGTGCCCGGCCTGGTGCTGGGCATGAAGATTCGCTTCTCGACGCGCTGGAGCTTCGTCGCGCGCACCCGCCTCAACTACCTGCTGTACACGATCGACTCGACCCGGAGCCTGGGTAGCGTCGAGTTCGCCGGCCTGTTCAACTACGAGTTCGGACTATGAGAGCAGCTCTTCTTCTTTCGCTGATGTTCTGCGCGTGCGGCAACTGGTCGAACGAAGACGTCGAGTACCTCTACGCCCTGCCGCAGAAAGAGGCGCTCAAGTCGCAGCTCAGCGACACGGCCAGCACGGGCCAGGGGCTGCGCCACGACCCGCTGATCGGCGACCCGGTGAAGTACTACGCCGAGGCCGAAGCCAACAGCGCCGCCTTCAACGCGCTCGTCGAGAATGTGCTCGGCGGCCTCGACGTGCTGCGCACGATCGCCCCGACCACGCGCGAGCCGAACAAGCGCATCTGGGGCCCGTGGCCCGACGACAAGAACCCGGGCTTCGACGGCCGGGCCGAGATTACGAAGACCGGCGACAAGACGTACGAGTGGAAGGTGCAGGCCCGCAAGCGCGGCACGCAAACCTTCACGACCATCATCGGCGGTCAGTTCGTCGCGACCGAGACGCTGCGCAAGGGCCGCGGCACGTTCTTCTTCGACGCCGTCGCCGCGCACGGCGTCTACGGCACCACGAAGGCGAAGCCCGAAGACCCCGACAAGGTCGACTTCGGCTACGCGACCGACGGCGACCCGGTCATCGTCGAGATCGACGTGAAGGTGCCGCAGCTCACGGTGCCGGTGCGCTACCAGCTGAACCGCTACGCCGACGCGGCGGGTGTCTTCGGCTTCACGGCAGATGGTCTGCCCGACCCGAACGCGACGAAGATCTCGGCCATCTACTCGTGGAATGCGCAGCGCGCTGGCCGCATCGTCTACACGGTGCTGGCCGGCAACTACGCGGGCGCGATGGCCGAGCAGTGCTGGAACACCGACCAGAAGGTCGTCTTCGAGTTCGGCAACTGGGCGGGTGGGCCGAACGCGGGCAATCGCTCCGACTGCGCCGAGGTCGCTGCGTACAAAGACCTGCCTGCCTTCCCGCCGTGAAGACCCGAGCCCTGCCGCTCGCCCTGCTCTTCGCCTGCGGCACCTGGTCGAACGAAGACGTCGAGTACGTGCTGGCGCTGCCGCTCGGCGAGACGGTGCGGTCGAACCTCGGGGGCATGGGCAGCTCCGAGGGGTTCGAGCACACCCGGCGCGCGGCCGCCGAGCTGAACGGCATACCGGCTACCGTGCTCGGCGTGCTCGAGACGCTGCGCACGACCCCGCCGACGACCCGCACGGCCACTTCGCGCATCTGGGGCCCGTACGACGACCTCGAGCGACCCGGCCACCAGAACCAGGCCGAGATTCACCGCGAGACCGACACGCTCTTCACCTGGGCGATCAAGACACGACGCACAGGCGACCGCTTCCAAGCCGTCGCGTTCGGCGACGCCGTTGCGACCGGCGAAGGCCACTTCGTGCTCGCCGTGCCCGAGGCCCACCTCGAGACCGGCTACGTGACCCGCGAAGACCCCACCGTGGTTCAGCTCGACGCCCGCGGCCCAGACGGAGGCACCCTCCAGTACACCTACCGCGGCTGGCGCGACGGCTCGGGCACCCTCGAGCTCGGCCTCAACACGGTGACGGTCACGGCGAGCTGGCGCTCCGACGGCTCGGGCCGCATCGACGCGCCCGACGCCGGCGAGTGCTGGAATGGCGAGCGCACCGCCGTCGCCTGCGCTCCGTAGTTCCTGGTCGCTGCGCTCCCGTGTTCGCGCCCGAGGCGCGAGGTCTGCTGCAAGCAGACAGGCTGCGTGCTAGCTCGTGGCGGCGATGAACGCTGCCTTCTACGACCACCTGAACGGCCAGCTCGCCGGCATTCGCGAGCAGGGCCTCTACAAGAACGAGCGGGTGATCACCTCGCACCAGCGCGCCGCCATCGAGGTTCAGGGCGGGCAGCAGGTGCTGAACTTCTGCGCCAACAACTACCTGGGCCTGGCCGACGACCCCCAGCTCATCGCCGCCGCGAAGGCCGGCCTCGACGCCCACGGCTACGGCATGTCGAGCGTGCGCTTCATCTGCGGCACGCAAGACGTGCACAAAGAGCTCGAGGCGCGGCTCTCGAAGTTCCTCGGCACCGAAGACACGATTCTCTTCGGCAGCTGCTGGGACGCGAACGGCGGCCTGTTCGAGATCGTGCTCGGCGAAGAAGACGCCGTCATCTCTGACGCCCTCAACCACGCGTCGATCATCGACGGCATTCGCTTGAGCAAGGCGCAGCGCTTTCGCTACGCGAACAACGATCTCAACGACCTCGAGGCGAAGCTCAAAGAGGCGTCGAAGGCGCGCTTCAAGCTCATCGCCACCGACGGCGTCTTCTCGATGGATGGTGTGATCGCCAACCTGAAGGGCATCGTCGAGCTCGCCGACAAGTACGGCGCGATGGTGATGGTCGACGACTCGCACGCCGTCGGCTTCACCGGCGACAAGGGCCGCGGCACCCACGAGCTCAACGGTGTCATGGGCAAGGTCGACATCATCACCGGCACGCTCGGCAAGGCGCTCGGCGGGGCGAGCGGCGGCTACGTGGCAGCGAAGAAGCCGGTCGTCGACCTGCTGCGACAACGCGCGCGCCCGTACCTGTTCTCGAACACGCTGATGCCGGCCATCGCGCACACCACCCTCGCCTGCCTCGACCTGCTCGAGAAGAGCGACGCCCCCCGCGCGAAGCTGCGCGAGAACAGCGCCTACTTTCGCGCCGAGATGTCGAAGGTCGGCTTCAAGCTCGCGGGCGCGGGTCACCCGATCATCCCCGTCATGCTCGGCGACGCGAAGCTCGCCTCGCAGTTCGCCGCCGAGATGCTCAAAGAGGGCATCTACGTGATCGGCTTCAGCTTCCCCGTGGTGCCGCGCGACCAGGCGCGCATTCGCACGCAGATGTCGGCGGCCCACGAGAAGAAACACCTGGATCAGTGCATCGCGGCCTTCACGAAAATCGGCCGCCAGCTCGGAGTCATCACGTGAAAGCGCTCGTCAAAGCAGAGAAGAAGCCCGGCCTGTGGCTGCAAGACGTACCCACCCCTGAGCTGGGGCCCAACGACGTGCTCATCAAGGTGAAGAAGTCGGCGATCTGCGGCACCGACATTCACATCTACAACTGGGACGAGTGGAGCCAGAAGACGATCCCCGTGCCCATGGCCATCGGCCACGAGTTCATGGGCGAGATCGCGAAGCTGGGCTCTGCCGTCACCGGCTTCAAGGTCGGCGAGCGCGTCAGCGGCGAGGGTCACCTCACCTGCGGCCACTGCCGCAACTGCCGCGCCGGCAAGCGCCACCTGTGCCGCAACACGGTCGGCATCGGGGTGCATCGGGCGGGCTCGTTCGCGGAAGCCGTGTCGCTGCCCGCGGTGAACGTGTTTCGCATTCCCGACTCGATCAGCGACGAGATCGCGAGCTTCTTCGACCCGCTCGGCAACGCGGTGCACACGGCGCTGTCGTTCGACCTCGTCGGCGAAGACGTGCTCATCACCGGCGCCGGCCCGATCGGCGTGATGGCGGCGGCGATCTGCAAGCACGTCGGCGCGCGCCACGTGGTGGTCACCGACGTGAACGACTACCGGCTCGACCTCGCGAAGAAGCTCGGCGCGACCAAGGCGATCAACGTCAAGAGCACGTCGATCGACGAGACGATGAAGTCGCTCGGCATGACCGAGGGCTTCGACGTCGGCCTCGAGATGTCGGGCAACGGCGATGCGTTTCGCTCGATGCTGAAGGCGATGAACCACGGCGGGCGCGTGGCGATTCTCGGCATCCCCCCGAGCGACGTGTCGATCGATTGGAACCAGGTCATCTTCAAGGGCCTCGTCTTGAAGGGCGTGTACGGCCGAGAGATGTTCGAGACTTGGTACAAGATGACGGCGATGCTGCAGAGCGGGCTCGACATCTCGCCCGTCGTCACACACCGCTACCCGATCGCCGACTTCCAGAAGGCGTTCGACGTGATGCGCACGGGCGCCAGCGGGAAGGTGGTTCTCGATTGGGCCGCGTGACCGCCGCGAAGAACGGCAAAGCCGCCAAGGTGCCGAAGAAGATCTTCGTCGCGATGGCCGGCAACATCGGCGCGGGCAAGACGACCGCGGCGAAGATGATCTCGCAGAAGTTCGGGTTCGAGCTGTTCGACGAGCCGGTCATCGATAACCGCTTCTTGAAGCACTACTACGGCGACATGAAGCGCTGGAGCTTCACGCTGCAGCTCGAGTTCCTCATCAAGCGCGTCGAGCACCACGAGCTGATTCGGCGGGTCTCGAAGTCGTGCATTCAAGATCGCACGCTGCACGAAGACCCCGAGATCTTCGCGAAGTACCTGCACGGCCTCGGCAACATGACCGACGCCGAGCTCGACCTGTACTTCGACTATTTCAAGCGGCTCTCGAAAGACATCGCGCACCCCGACAAGGTCATCTGCTTCGACGTGCCGAAGGTCGACGTGCTGCTGCGCCGCATTCGCAGCCGCGGCCGCGACGAAGAGAAGGGCATTCAGTCGACGTTCTTGCGCGGGTTGAACGGGTACTACGGCACCTTCCCCATGGTGCTCTCGAACAAGTACGGCATACAGACGCTGACCATCGACGTCACGGCGCTCGACATTCGTGACGGCAAAGGCCGCGAAGAGTTTCTCGACCAGGTCTCGACGTTCTTCGCGAAATGAAACCCCAGGTCGTCGAGATGGCGCGGCTGTTGTTGCCGGGCGAGGCCAACGCGCTCGGCGCGGCCTTCGGCGGCAGCGTGGTCGGGTGGATCGACATGTGCGCCGCCATCGCGGCGCAGCGCCACTGCAGGCAGACGGTGGTGACGGCCTCGATGGACGATCTGCACTTTCACGCGCCCATCAAGGTGGGCTGGTCGGTGACGGTGCGCGCGCGCGTGGTCGCGGCGTTCAACACGTCGCTCGAGGTGGGCGCGACGGTGCACGGCGAAGACCCGCGCACCGGCGTGCGGCAGCTGACGTGCAGCGCGCTGCTCACGTTCGTGGCGCTCGACCCCGAGGGCCGTCGGCTGAAGGTGCCGCCGCTCGACGCCGAGACTGAAGCCGAGAAGAAGGCGGCCAGCGAGGCGTTCTCGCGCCGCACCGAGCGGCTCGCGAAGCGCGGGCAGGGCCTGAGCTGGCTCGAGCTGCTGACGGCTTGATTCCTGGTCGCTGCGCTCCCGTTTTCGCGCCAGAGGCGCGAGGCTCCTGGTCGCTGCGCTCCCGCTTTCGCGCCAGAGGCGCGAGGCTCCTGGTCGCTGTGCTCCCGTTTTCGCGCCAGAGGCGCGAGGCTCCTGGTCGCTGCGCTCCCGTTTTCGCGCCAGAGGCGCGATCAGCGCTTCTTCAGCGTCAGCGTGTGCCCGTCGTCGCCGAGGTCGCTCGCGCCGCTGATCTTCAGCGACTGGTAGCCCTCGGCCTCGGCGGTCACTTCTTGCCCGCTGAAGGGGTTTCGCTGCGTGAAGAACACGTTCGCGAGCACGTTGGTGCGCAGGGCCGCGAGCACGTCATCGCCCGAGCGGAACGTCACCGACAGGTCTTGCAGGTAGTTGCCGTCGGTATCGAGGATCTTGAGCCAGAAGCCCTCGTCGGGGTCGGGCGGCATCTCGACCTCGAGCACCTTGCCCGACGCGAGCGACGCGCTGCCCAAGATGCCCGTGCCGTAGCCCTCGCTGACCGCCTCGAGCCGCACGCGCGCGAATGGCCGCGGTGACGCGAACTGGCCGCGCCGGTTCGTGCGGCCCTGAAAGAGCACGTCGCTGGGGCACTCGCTGCCGATCGAACAGCTGTCTTGAACCGTCGAAACCGTCACCAGCGCGCAGGTGAGCGGCCCGCCCGTCTTGCCGTCGAGCAGCACGACGTCGCCCTTCCCGTCAGGGCCACACTTGCCCTCTTTTTCGGCCTTCTTGATCTCGGCGTCAGACTTCTCGCCGTCGTCGATGCGCGTGTCGCCGCGACCCACCGAGTCGGTGGTGGCGCAGGCGGCGCAGCCCACGCAGAGCGCGAAGAGAACCAGCCCCCTCACAGGCCGGTCAGACCGAGAACGACGTGCCGCAGCCGCAGGAGGACTTCGCCATCGGGTTGTTGAACTTGAAGCCCGAGGCCGTGTCGGTCACCACGTAATCGACCGACGTGCCCGAGAGGTACTTCACGCTCACGGGGTCGGTGCAGATCTTCACGCCGTCTTGCTCCCAGACGGTGTCGCCGGCCTTCGGCTCGGGCATCAGGTTCAGGTCGTAGCCCAGGCCGCTGCAGCCCGCCGGCACCACGCGCACCGTCAGCAGGTGCCCGTCGAGCTTCTGCTCGGCCATCACCTGCTTCACCTGCGCCAGCGCTTTGTCGGTCAGCGCAAACGGCACTTTCGTTTCAGTCTTGGCGACCGGGGTAGAGATCTCAGAGGTGGTGGCGACGTTTTCCATGGCACCTCTCTTATAACGCACCTTTCGCTCACGCCAGCGACCGCCCCCCGTCGACGGCCACGATCTGCCCCGTCATGAACGACGGCCCCGTCAGCAGCATCGCCACCACCTCGGCGACGTCTTTCGGCGACCCCAGCCGCCCTTGTGGCACCCGGGAGCGAATCTTCTCGAGCTCTTCGGCCGACATGCCCTCGGGCGGCAGCACCGTGCCCGGCGCCACCCCGTTCACCCGAATGCGCGGCGCGAGCTTGAGTGCGAGGCACCGCGTCGCTTCGGCCGCGGCCGCCTTCGACATGCAGTAGGCCGTGTGCTCGCGCCAGTGGCCCCACACGCCCGCGACGTCGAGCACGTTCACCACGTCGCCCTCGCCGCCGCGCGCCGCGAACGCCTCGGTCAGAAGCAGCGGCGCGCGGGCGTTCACCTTCCACAGCTCGTCGGCCGAAAACCGCGCGCCCATGACGCCAGCCGAGTTCACCAGAATCGACAGGTTGCCGAGGGCCTCGACGGCCTGCGCGACGAGCGGTGCGGGGTCGGCCGCGGTCAGGTCGGCCTTCAGCGCGACGGCCTTGTTGCCGTCGACCTTCGCCGCGGCGACCACCTCGTTCGCGCCCTTCTCGCTGGTCAGGTAGTGCACGGCGACGTCGGCGCCGAGCGCGGCGAGCTTCTCGGCGATGGCGCGACCGACGCGTGTGCCGCCGCCGGTGACGAGCGCGCCTCTACCCTCCAGTGGCCTTCTCATGCGGTGCGTTATAAGCGACGAAACCTTTCCGCAGGCCGCGCATCTAGAGAGATCGAATATGGCCCAGACGTATCGAGACCTGTTGTCGGCGACGAAGAAGTCGATTCGCGAGATCACGATCGACGAGGTGAAGAAGCAGCTCGACGCGAAGACGCCGGTGAAGCTCATCGACGTTCGCGAGACCGACGAGTACAGCGCGGGCCGGCTCCCCGGCGCCGTCAGCGTGCCGCGCGGCTTTCTCGAGCAGCGCATCGAAGAGAAGGCGAAGCGCGAAGAGCCCATCATTCTGTACTGCGCGGGCGGCGTGCGCTCGGCGTTCGCGGCGAGAACCCTGGCCGACATGGGCTACACGAACGTGCTGTCGATGGCGGGCGGGTTCAACCGCTGGCACGACGCGGCGTACCCGACCGACAAGCCGTTCGTGCTGAGCGCCGAGCAGAAAGAGCGCTACCGGCGGCACCTGCAGATTCCCGAGGTGGGTGAAGAGGGCCAGGCGAAGCTGCTCAAGTCGAAGGTGCTCTTGATGGGCGCGGGGGGCCTCGGCTCACCGGCGGCGCTGTACCTGGCGGCGGCGGGCGTCGGCACGATGGGCATCGTCGACATGGACGTGGTCGACCTGAGCAACCTGCAGCGGCAGGTGATTCACACGCAAGACCGCAAGGGCATGCCGAAGACGGCGAGCGCGGCCGAGGCGATCAAGGCGCTCAACCCCGACGTGAAGGTGGTGCAGTTTCAAGAGCGGCTGACGAGCGAGAACATCGACCGGGTGCTGAACGGGTTCGACATGATCCTCGACGGGGGCGACAACTTCCCCACGCGCTACCTGCTCAACGACGCGTGCGTGAAGCACAAGAAGCCGAACATTCACGGCTCGATCTACCGGTTCGAGGGGCAGGTCACGACGTTCATTCCCTTCAACGGGCCGTGCTACCGCTGCCTCTACCCGCAGCCGCCGCCTCCCGACATGGCGCCGTCGTGCGCCGAAGCCGGGGTGCTCGGCGTGCTGCCCGGCATCGTCGGCCTCTTTCAGGCGAACGAGGCGATCAAGCTCATCTTGGGGCTGGGCGAGCCGCTGAACGGCCGGCTGATGACGTTCGACGCGCTGCAGACGAGCTTCCGCACGCTGAAGCTGCGCCGCGACCCGAGCTGCCCGGTCTGCAGCGAGGGCAAGCAGATCACGTACATCGACTACGAGCAGTTCTGCTCGACCGCGGCGTGACCCTTCGACGCGCTCAGGGTGCTCGGGAGATGTCTGCGACCGAGCTGAAGGAGGCGCTCGCGTCGGCGAACCCGCCGCTGCTGGTCGACGTGCGCACGCCGCACGAGCACGAGATCGCGGCGATCACGCCGTCGCTGCTCTTGCCGCTGCACGAGATCGAAGAGCGCGCAGAAGAGCTCGACGGGCACAAGGGCCGGCCCATCGTCGTGTACTGCCACCTCGGCGTGCGCAGCCTCGACGGGGCCGCCTACCTGAGCTCGCTCGGCCACGACGCGGTCTCGCTCGCGGGCGGCATCGAGGCGTGGTCGTGCGAGATCGACCCGAAGGTCCCCCGGTATTGACGACACGATGAGCGGCCTGCCGAAGCCGAACGTGCCGATGGCGGGGTTTCAGCCCGACCCGAACGCCGACCCGGCGCTGGTGAACCTCGACGACTACGAGCGGGCGGCGGCGGCGAAGCTGGCGCCCGGCCCGCTGGCCTACTACTCGGGCGGGGCGAACGACGAGCGCTCGCTCGAGGGCAACCGCGCGGCGTTTCGCAAGCGGTGGCTCAAGCCCAGGGCGATGCGCGGCACGAGCGTGGTCGATCTGACGACCCAGGTGCTCGGCCGCAAGTGGCCGGCGCCGGTGTTCGTGTGCCCGACGGCGCTGCAGCGCATGGCGCACCCGCAAGGTGAGCTGGCGACGGCGCGGGCGGCGGCGGCGCGCGGGGTGACGTTCACGCTGTCGACGTCGGCGAGCACCGACATGGCCGACGTCGCGAAGGTGGGCGGCCCGCGGTGGTACCAGGTGTACCTCTTGGCCGACGAGGGGGCGCGGCGCGCGATGGTCGAGCGCGCAGTCTCACTCGGCTTCGAGGCGTTCGTGCTGACGGTCGACCTGCAGCGGCTCGGGCGGCGCGAGCGCGACATCAGGGCGGGGTTCTCGA
>JAEUJP010000174.1 GCA_016793725.1 Myxococcaceae bacterium
CGACGAGCATGTTGTCGTCGGTGAGCGTCTCGAACTGGGTGTAGCGGGGGAACATCGTCTCGCGGTTCTCGAGCAGCGTCGCGCCGGTGAACTGCTGCGAAGGGTCGAAGTCGGCGGCGAGCTTCTCGAGCGTGGCCGCGTGATCGGGCTGGCTCTCGTCGAACACCGGCTTCCCGTCGATCTGGTACGACCTCAACGTCGTCATCAGACGTTCACGGTCGATCGGCAGCGGTGAGTCGCCCACGATCAGCGTGTTCACGATGCGCCACCCATAAGGGAACGCTTCGAAGCCGGTCTTCTTCACGATCTCGGAGCTCGTCGTGTTGAACATCACGAGCCCCTTCGGGTTCAGGTGCCCCCGAAGCTGCTGGAGGAACTCTCTCGAGAGCAGGTTCGTGCTGCCCGCCCGCCAGTAGTACGAGGTGTTGATGATGATCGCGTCGTACTTCTCGTTCGGGTGACGCAAGAGCCAGCGCCGGCCGTCTTCGATGATCAGCTTCACGCGCGGGTGCTTCAGCACCGAAGCGACGACCGGGTAGTGGGGGATCAGCTCGAGGTGACCCTCGTTGATCTCGACGACGTCGACCTGCGGCTCGTTGGGGTGGTTCGCCAACACCTGCGCCCACGAGCCCGACGCGAGCCCGATCACCAGAATGCGCTTCGGGTCGGCGTGAAACGCCGAGAGCGAATACGGGCGAACGATGTAGTTGCGGTCGTTCACCAGCCCGACGCTGTAGTGCCCGTCGTAGACGCCGCTGCCGTACACCGTGCCGTCGGCGGTGACCGCGATGACGCCGCTCTTGTTCTCGACGACGCGCGCGAACCGCTCGCCCTTGTACTCGCGGCCGAACTGCAGCTTCTCGAACAGCGCGTCGTTGTACAGCCAGGCCGCCGCGAACAACGCCACCGCTGCCACCGAGCCCGCCACGAAGCGCAGCGACATCGAGCCCTTGCGCAGCACGAGCCCGACACCCAGCGCGAGCAGCGACAGCACCAGCACGAGCGTTCGCATCGGCAGCACGTCGAGCAGAATGAAGCCGGTGCCGACCGACCCGGCGACCGAGCCCGCGATGTTCGCGGCGTAGATGTGGCTGACCGAACGGCCCGCGCCGGTGCCCGGCAGAACGCCGGCGTGCATGAGCAGCGGGAACAAGAGGCCCAGCGGCAGCCCGAGCAGCAGCGTCACGACGACGATGGCGCCACGTAGGCTGCCAGCCACGAGCAGGCTGCTCGAGAAGAACGCGAACGAGATGGCAGCGCCCGACAGCACCATGATGCCCGCAGCGCGGGCCCGCACCCGCTCGGGCTCGGAGCTCCCCAGCGAGCGCGTCAGGCGCGCCGCCAGCAGCGACCCGAACGCGATGCCGAAGAGAAAGCACGCGAGCGCGAGGGGAAACGAATACGCGCGGCCCTTCGTGAACAGAAAGAAGACGCGAAACCACGCGATCTCGACCGACAGCGCGAGGAAGCCCGAGCAGAACGAGAGCAGGGCCGCGACGGCGTGCTCGCGGCCGAACGCGCTGGCTTCGGCCGGCGACGTCGGAGGCGCGGGCGCAGCCTCGGTTGCCTTCGGTTCGCTCGTCACGCGCCAGAGCACGAGCGCGCCGCAGATGACCGCGACGTTGAGGCCGGCGGCGAGCTGAACGGCCGCGCGTTGACCAAAACCGGCGTGAAAGATGAGCGGAGCGCCCAGCGCGGCGAACGCCGAGCCGAGCGTGTTCACGAAGTACAGCTGACCTACCGAGGTGCCGACGTTGCCGATGCGCGCGATGAGCGCGGCCGCGAGAATCGGCAGGGTGGCGCCCATCGCGACGGTGGGCACGACGACGAGCAGAAACGATGCGACGCCGCCGGCGAACACCCCGACCTCGCTGGTCGCGGCGCCGACCGCGTCGAACAGCTGAAGCGAGAAGAGGCCAAACAGCGCGATCAGACCTTCGATGACCGCGAACAGCACGAAGGGCGAGCGCTTGGAGCGCTCGGACACTTCGCCCCCGACCAGCGAGCCGATGCCGAGCCCGAGCATGAACGCGCCGACGATGATGGCGACCGACTCGGCGTGGGCGCCGAAGATGGTGAAGAGGTGGCGCTGCCAGATGATCTGGTAGAGCAGCGCCGGCGCGCCCGAGACGAAGAACAGCGCGAGAATGCCCCAGCGGGCTGCGTTGGCCTTTGGCACGCGTGCGCCTCTAGCACACCCGCTACGGCTGGCACTCGGGCGCAGTCATGCCGCCGTCGGCGTTCGCGCGCAGCTCGGCGAGCTCGCGCACGCAGACCATGGTGCAGGTGTCGGCCGTCTGTTGTGTCGTCGCCCAGCAGGTGCCGGTGCGGCCGTACTGCCCGTTCACCTGGCGCGTCACGAACGGGTCGAGCGCAATCGCACAGTCCATGTACTTCGAGCACTCGGGGCTCTGCGCGATGCGGCCGCACGCGGCGGCGCCGGCGAGCAGCACGAGCACGCGCAGACGCTTCACTGACACTCGGCCTTGCCCTGCCCGAAGCCGGCCGACAGGTTCTGGCGGCCCTGAATGCAGGCGAGCGTGCACGTGTCGGCGTCGTTCTGGTTCGTCGACCAGCAGGTGCCGTTCACGCCGTACGAGCCTTCGTAGGCCACCGACGCGCCGGCCATGATCGCCTCGACGCACGCCATGTACCGAGCGCACTCGGGCGACTGCTCGATGCGGCTGCAGGCAGAGAGAACGAAGAGCAGGGTGAGGGCCAGGCGGCGCATGACGTGGCGCTCTAGCACCACTGCCGGGCTCACTGGCACTCCGGCGTCACGCGGCCCGCGTCCGACCGCACGGCGTCGAGCGCGAGCTTGCACAGCGCGGTGCACGCCTCGGCGTCGCCGGCGTTCGACCAGCAGGTGCCTGAAGTGCCGTAGGTCAGCACCTGGCTGCGTGTGCTGTTCGGCGCGGCGGCTTCGGCGCACGTCAGGTACTTCTCGCACTCGGGCGAAGGCCGTGCGCCGCACGCGACGGCGAGCGCGGCGGCGAGCCGCACGGCGCGGCTCATCGGCACTCCAGCGGAGCGCCCTGCATCGCCGACTGCGCCAGTAGGTTGCTCTTGCACGCGGCGTCGCAGTTCTTGGCGACGTCGGGCGCGCCGTTCCAGCACTGGCCGTTGGGCCCGTACACGGCCTCGTCGTTCTCACCGCGCCGCTCTTCGGGCAGCGCGGCTGCGCACGCCAGCCACCGAATGCACATCGACGACTGGCCGGTGCCGCCGCACGCGAGCAGCAGCACCGCGAGCCACTTCACTTGCAGGCCTCGGGTGCGTTCGGCATCGCGGCCTGCGCGGCGAGCGCGCTCTTGCACTGGCTCACGCAGTTCTGCGCCGCCTGCGCGTCGTTGAGCCAGCAGTTGCCGGCGGGGCCGTAGGCAGCGTCCATGCTCCCTTTCACTGCACCCGGCAGCGCCTCGGCGCAACTCACCCAGCGCGCGCACTCGGGTGCCTGCTTCCCGTAACCACCACACCCGCTCGCGATCGCCGCGGCGAGCAGCAGTGAGAGACGCCGCATCACTTGCACTCGGCAGGGGCTCCGGGCTGGCTCCCGCGCTGCTCGACGGCGTCTTTGCACGACTGCGTGCACTCTTGCGCGCTGCGGTCGCTGCCCTGCCAGCACACGCCGTCGGGGCCGAACGTCGCGTCTTGCGAGCCCTTCGTCGCGCCGGGCAGGGCGTCGGAGCAGGCGACCCATTTCACGCACTCCATCGTCTGACCGGGGAACGGGGCGCACCCTGCGAGCAACAGCAGCAACGTCGAACGCATGAAGGGTGCTTATCAAAACGAAAGGCCCGCTGCGCAGGTGCGCAGCGGGCCTCTGATTCAGAAATCTAAACCTGAATTAGTTGCTGCAAACTTCGCCAGCGGCGCACGCCGTCGCGCAGACCGGAAGGGCCTTGCACGTGCCATCGGCCGTGTCGCAGTAGTTGGTGCCCGTGCAGGCAGGGCTGCAGGTCTTCGGCAGGTCCTTGCAGGTACCCGTGAAGCCGTCGCAGTACTTCGTCGCCGTGTCGCACGCCGGGCTGCAGGTCTTGATGTCGACGCACGTCGGAGTCGCTGCCGTCGTATCGCAAACCTGCGGCAGGGTGCACGCCGTGGCGCACACAGGAATCTTCTTGCACGTCGGACCACCGCCGCTACAGGCCGAAAGACCGAGTGCCATCGCAAACGTCACCGCAAAAGCCAACTTCTTCATCTGTTCCTCCTCCCAGGGGGTTTGAACCGCGGGCGGACACTCGCGTACGCAACCGCCCTTGTCAAGAACTCGTTGCTCAGCCCTTCGGCTGTTCCTGCGCGTAGATCGCGTCTGCGATGCGATACGCGCTGCCCTCGAGCCGCGTGAGCGCTTCTTTGATCTTCACCGGATCATTCGTGGGCAAGATGCCGCGCAGGTTGTCGAGGTCGACCTTGATCTCGTCGCGGTCTTTGTCTTTCAACATCGACGCGTACTCTTCGAGCGACTTCTCGGTCGTGTAGATCAGGCCCTCGGCGTTGTTGCGCAGATCGGCGAGCTCTTTCTTCTTCTTGTCGTCGCCCTGGTGCGCCTGCGCGTCGGTGATCATGCGCTGAATTTCGGCCTCGGTCAGACCCGAGTTCGACACCACGCGCACCTGCTGCACCTTGCCCGTGCCTAAGTCTTTCGCGCTCACGTGCACGATGCCGTTCGCGTCGATGTCGAACGACACCTCGATCTGCGGCACGCCACGCGGCGCCGGAGGAATACCGACCAGCTCGAACCGCGCGAGCGTCTTGTTGTCGGTCGCCATCTCGCGCTCGCCCTGCAGCACGTGCACGCTCACCAGCGGCTGGTTGTCGACCGCCGTCGAGAACACCTGCGACTTCTTGCAGGGAATCGTCGTGTTCTTCTCGATGATGCGCGTGTTCACGCCGCCCGCCGTCTCGACGCCCAGCGACAGCGGCGTCACGTCGAGCAGCAGCACGTCTTTCACTTCGCCCTTCAGCACGCCGCCCTGAATCGCCGCGCCGATCGCCACCACCTCGTCGGGGTTGATGCCCTTGTGCGGCTCGCGGTTGAAGTACTGCTTCACCTTCTCTTGCACCGCCGGCATGCGCGTCATGCCGCCGACCAGCAGCACCTGGTTGATCTGCCCCGTCTGCAGCTGCGCGTCTTTCAGCGCCATCTTGCAGGGCTCGATCGTCTTCTCGATCAGGTCTTTCACCAGCGACTCGAGCGTGCCGCGCTCGAGCGTCTCGGTGAGGTGCTTCGGGCCCGTCGCGTCGGCCGTGATGAACGGCAGGTTCACCTCGGTCTCGGTCGCGCTCGACAGCTCGTGCTTCGCCCGCTCGGCCGCCTCTTTCAGGCGCTGCAGCGCCATGCGGTCTTTGCGCAGGTCGATGTTGTTGGCCTTCTGAAAGCTGACGGCCAGGTGATCGATGATGCGAATGTCGAAGTCTTCGCCGCCGAGAAACGTGTCGCCGTTCGTCGACTTCACCTCGAACACGCCCGCGTTCAGCTCGAGAATCGAGATATCGAACGTGCCGCCGCCGAGGTCGTAGACGGCGATCTTCTCGGTCGTGCCGTCTTTGTTCTTGTCCATGCCGTAGGCCAGCGCTGCCGCCGTCGGCTCGTTGATGATGCGCAGCACGTTCAGGCCCGCGATGCGCCCCGCGTCTTTCGTCGCCTGCCGCTGACCGTCGTTGAAGTACGCGGGTACCGTCACGACCGCCTCGGTCACCGGCTCGCCGAGATAATCTTCGGCCGTCTGCTTCATCTTCGTCAGCACCATCGACGAAATTTCCGGCGGGCTGTACGCCTTGCCGCGAATCTCGACCCACGCGTCGCCGTTCTGCGCCGCCGTCACCTTGAACGAGCTGACCGAGATCGCCTTCTTCGCCTCGGGGCTGTCGTAGCGCCGGCCCATCAGCCGCTTCACCGCGAACACCGTGTTCTCGGGGTTCGTCACGGCCTGACGCTTCGCGATCTGCCCGACCAGGCGCTCGCCCGACTCGGTGAAGCCCACCATCGACGGCGTCGTACGCGCGCCCTCGCTGTTCGGTATGACGACGGGCTCGCCGCCCTCCATCACGGCGACGCACGAGTTCGTCGTACCGAGGTCGATGCCAATCACCTTACCCATTCGTGCCTCCCTCCCCAGGCGCCGGCGGCGCTTCCGACGACGGCTTTTCGGCCGCCTTCGACACGATCACCAGCGCAGGCCGCACCAACCGCTCGTTCAGCGTGAAGCCCCGCAGAATTTCGCTGTGCACGTGGTTCGCAGGCATCTGGTCGGTCTCTGCCTGCGACATCGCTTCGTGGAAGTTCGGGTCGAACGGCTTGCCCTTGCTCGAGAACGCCTTCACCCCGTGCTTGCCGAGCGTGTCTTCGAGCAGCTTGCGAATCATCTCGACGCCCTTGCGCAGCGACTCGACGTCGGCCGAGTTCGCCGGCTCGAGCGCCCGGTCGATGTTGTCGAGCACCGGCAAGAAGTCTTTCAGCAGCTTCTCGTTGCCGAACTTCTGCGTGTCTTCCTGCTCTTTGCGCGCCCGCTTCTTGAAGTTCTCGAGGTCGGCGACCGCACGCAGCATCTTCTCGTGCCCGTCTTTGATGCGACCCATCATGTCGCGGCCCGACGCCATCGACGCCTCGAGCTGCGCCTTCAGCTGCTCGATCTCTCTGTCTTTGTCGTCGGCCGGCCCGCCCGCAGCAGGCGCTGCTTCGGCCGGCGCCGAGGTCTCGACCTCGATCTCGGTGCCCGGGTTCTCGCGCTTCTTCACCGCGTTCTCGGCGGCGTCGAGCATCTCTTGAGGAACTTCGATCTTGAAGGAGCCTTTGTCGCCAGCAGACATCGTGCGCGACTATCTCATGTGCCTCGCTTCTTGCCCAAAGGCTTCTTGGAGCCCCCCGCCTTCTTCGCCGCAGGCTTTTTCTTTCCCGTTCCGATCGTCTTTTTTTTCGGCGCCGCCGGTTCGGCCGCCTCTTCCGCCTCGGGCTCCGCCGCCGTCACCGCCGGCATGTCGACCGGCGTGTCGTGCCGCAGCGGCTCTGCCGGTGGCGCCTCTGCCGCCGGCGCTGCCGGAGCCTGCGCCGCCGCCTGAGCGTCAGGCTGCGTGTCGACCGCGCCGCGCACCGCACCCTCGGCCTTCTTCACGCCCGTCTCGACCACGTGCGCGACCTCTTCAGCCGTCTTGCGCGCCCAGAGCTGAACCGTCTCGAGCCCCTTCTTCAGCTTCTCTTGCCGAGCCGGGTCTTTGACCTCTCTCATGAGCTTCTCGGCCTCGACCTTCACGTCGTTGCCGGCACGCTTCAGCTCGTCCGTGGTCTTCTTCAAAAAGGACCGCACCTTTTCGTCCCACTGACTCTCGTTCATGGTGGGGCTTATATAGACTCCTACCCGCCGATGGCGCGCATCGTCCGACACTTCATCGAAGAGCCCCGCGCCTGCGCGTACCTCGCCGACCGCCTGGCCTCCCTCGAGTACCGCCTCATGGTGAACGTGTCGGGCGAAGAGCTCGAGGTGCTCCTGCTCCGCGGTTGGCGCCGCTTCGGCCCCGCGTACTTTCGCCCCGCCTGCAAGCTGTGCACCGAGTGCGTCTCGATTCGGCTCGACGTTCACCGCTTCGAGGCGACGAAGAGCCAGCTGCGCGCGTACCGGCGCAGCAAGCGCTTCAAGGTCGTCGTCGGTCGGCCCGCGGTCGACGCCGAGCGGCTGAAGCTGCACGAGGCGTGGCACTCCACGCGCGAAGACGCCCGCGGGTGGGAAAAGGCGTCGCTCACCGAAGACGAGTACCAGACGCAGTTCGCGTTTCCCTCGACCACGGGGCGCGAGATGGCCTGGTACGACAACGGGCGGCTGGTCGCGCTCGGCCTCGTCGACGTCACCGCCCGGTGCGTTTCGGCGGCGTACTTCTTCTACCACCCGTCGATCGCCCACCTCTCGCCCGGCGTCGCGAACGTCATGCGCTGCGTCGAGCTCGCGCGCGAGCTGTCGGCGACCCACGTCTACCTGGGCTACCGCGTCGACGGCTGCCCGTCGCTCAAGTACAAGGCGAACTTCCAGCCGCACGAGCTGCTCGAGGGGCGCCCGTCGCTCGCCGAGCTGCCGACGTGGCGTGAAGCTGCCGCGCCAGCGCCGTTGCCGGTGCCGCTGAAGTAGCGCTCAGCGAAACTCGGGCGACTGAAAGTACTCGCGGTAGTCGCCGAGCAGCTGCAGCACCTCGCCCGGGGTGACGTCGCCACGCGGCGGCGCGTCGAAGCGGCTCGGGTCGGCGTAGCTCACGTGATTGAGCACGTACTTCGCGTGGCGGCGGTTCTTGATGACCATGAAGTCGTGCTCACGCGTCGCGGCGCCGACGATCGACAGGTAGCTCTGGCCGATGAACAGCACGACGTCGGCGGGCTTCAGCTCGGCCTCGGTGCCGGTCATGGCCGCACGAATGATGTCTTGGAGGTCGAGCTGCGAGTGCAGCGCATCGTTCTCGACCCGCTCGAAGCCCGGCGCGTAGAGCACGAGGGGAATCTGATAGCTCTGCGCGAGGTGTTCGGTGCCGCGCGTGCGCCTGCCGTGGTCGGCCACCACGACGATCAGCGTCTCTTCGGCGAGCCCCTTCTGCTCGAGAAACGCGACGAGCCGGCCCAACACCTCGCCGTAGTACTGCACGTCGCTCTTGTGGGTCTTGAGCGAGTACTCGTTCGAGTGACCCCAGATGGTCGGCTGAAACCAGAAGAGCTTCTCGTGGCGCTCGAGCCGCTCGAACAGCCGCGGCAACATCACACCGTCTTCGCAGCCGTCTTCAAACCGGTACGGGTTCACGCACACGCTGCCGGCCGCCGCGAGCTGCTTGGTCTCGGGCTCGGTCAGCAAGATGTGCTCGTCCCACGGCATCTTGTCGACGATGCCCTCGCCGAGCACCTGCGCCGACGCAAAGACGCTGTGGTAGCCGTTCTCGCGCATCAGGTCGATCAGCGTGCGCTTCTGCTGGAGCAGCTTGTACCGCTCGATGTCACGCTCCTTGTACGCCTCGTACGGCACGAACCGCGACCCCAGCAGCGCGAGCACGCCGGTGTGACTGTCCATGTTGGTGGCGAAGACGTTCGAGTACACGTGCTCGTGCGGCCGAATGCGCGCGAAGAAGTTGTCGTCGGGCACCCGCGCGCGCGCGGCGACGAAGTGCTGCAGCGTGACCTCTTCCATCACCAGCACCACCACACGCTTGAAGTGTGACTCGAGCTTCACCGGCCCGGCCGGCGCGCGATCGAGCGACTCGGGCGCGAAGCGGCGCGGCTCGCGGTCGGCCGCCTGCACGCGCGGGTACCTCGCGATGACGGCGAGGTCGTCGATGAGCCTCCACACGGGCGTGGGAAACGCGCTGGAGCTCGCGGCGAAGCCGACGACGCCGATCGTACAGACGGTGAGCGTGGCGAGCAGTACCGCCGGCCGGCCCGGCAGCCGAACCCGGTACGTCGCGAGGGCGGCGACGAGCGTGCCCGCGAGCAGCGCCGCGCCGCCGCCCAGGCCCGTGCGCGGGTTCACGTAGCGCTTCAGGTAGTCGAGCGCGTCGGCGTCGAAGTCGACCAGGGTGTAGCGGCCGATGCGCGCGTCGTCGAAGAAGTAGACCGTGCCGAAGCACAACACGAAGTGGGGCACGTACAGCAGCGCATAGACGAGCGAGGGCACCCGGAGCCGCTCGAGCCGCTTCACCCGCGACAGCGCCGCGCTGAGCGTGAAGAGCCACAGCCAGGTGCAGGCCTCGAAGCACCACACCTCGATCAGCAGCGGGCGCGGCGTGTGCTTCAGCACCCAGAGCTTCATCGCGAGAAACGCGACCGCCGTGAGCACGGTGAGGCGAAAGCGAAAGGTGTCGAGCGGCCTCACCGGCGCGCTCAGCGCTTCGACCACGCGGCGTGCGCTGCGGCGAGCACCAACTTCACCGGCACACCCGCCTTCTCGGCCACCGCGCGCGCTTCGTCGAACTCGGGCGCCGCGTTGAACACCCTCGTGCCGTCGTAGCCGATCTTCATGCGCACCTTGCCGAACGGCGTCTCGACCTCTTCGAAGCGGCGCTGCAGCGCGGTGCG
>JAEUJP010000180.1 GCA_016793725.1 Myxococcaceae bacterium
GTGAGCTCGGGGTTCAGGTAGTGGCACAGCTCGCACGAGTCGAGCACCGAGGCGTCGAGCTCTTCGAGGAGCCCGTCCATGAAGGTGCGCTCGAAGGTGGCGTTGTGGGCCACGATCGTCCACCCCTGGAGCAGCTTGCCGAGCTCGCCCCGAAACTCGCGGTACGACGGCTGCGCCGCGAGCAGCGCGTCGTCGAGCCCCGTCAGCCGCCTGATGATCACCGGCAGCGGCCGCGAAGGCCGGAGCAGCTGCCCGACCCGGCGCACGATCTGCCCGCGCTCGACGAGCACGATGCCGACCTCGATCACCTCGTCGGTCGTCGGGTCGAGCCCGGTGGTCTCGACGTCGAGAAAGGCGTGATGGTCAAGCAGGGGAGCCAGCAACGACACAGGCCCTCACCATAACGAGGGGGTCCGACACTGGCTGGGGCCGATAAATCGGCTCGGGCGGTTCAGGTAGGGGTTTCCCAGGGTTGGCTGCTGTCGGGTAACATTCGGGGCCGAATGAACTGGTTGGCCTGGGCAGTCGAAAAAGGTGACGGAGAGACCCGAGACGCACACCTCCTCATCACCGCCGAGACCTCGGGCGACGAGCCGCGCGCGCCGGTGATGGTGAACATGGTGCTCGATCGCAGCGGGTCGATGAAGGGTGCTCCGCTGTCTGCCGCCGTCGAGGCCGCCCAGCAGTTCGTCGATCTCGCAGGGCCCGACGACTACCTCGGGCTGCTCTTGTTCGACGGTGTGGCCGAGCAGCGGGTGCCGGTCTTACCCATGGACTCGAAGGGCAAGCGCACGCTGACCGACGCGCTCGCCGAGGTCGAGACCGGCCGCGGCACCGCGCTGCACCACGCCGTCGAGCTCGGCGCCCGCTCGCTGCAGCGCGTGCTGGTGCCGGGCCGCCGCCCGCGCCTGCTGCTGCTCACCGACGGCGAGCCCTCGGTCGGGCCCGATACCCAAGACGCGTTCGACTCGCTCGGGCTGCGCCTCTCGCAAGAGGGGCTCTCGGTGCACGCGCTGGGGCTCGCGCGGCACTACGTCGCCGAAATTCTTTCGGCGCTGACCTTGCCCAGCGGCAACGCGTTCGAGCACGTCGACGGCCCCGAGGGCCTCGCCGAGGCGATGGGCGCGGTCGTCTCGCACCTGTTCGGCGAGGTCGCGCAGGGCGCTTCGATTCGTGTGCAGCCCGAGAACTTCGCCTCGCTCACCTCGCGCCACGCCTACCCGACGCGCGCCGAAGACGACGCGCTCGTGGTCACGCTGGGCGACATCTCGCGTGGCCTCGCGCGCCGCGTGCTGCTGACGGGCCGCCTGAAGACGGGCGAGTGGGCCGCCACGGTGCACGCGAGCTTCAACGAGCGCGGCGACATGAGGCACCACAAGGTGCCGGTCGAGCACGTCGCGCCCGACACGGCGCGCGGCAAGGTGATTCTGTCGCTCAACCACGAGCTCGACCTCGTCGCGTCAGAGACCGCGGCCTGGCTGTCGCTCGCGCGCAAAGACATGGCGCGCGCCGAAGCGCAGCTGAATGACGCCGAGTCGAACCTGCGCCAGCTGGTCGCGCTCTCGGCCGAGGGCGTGCCGGTGAAGCGGCACCTCGAGCGGCTCGGCGATCTGCGCATCGCCATCGAGCGTGGTGAAGGCGACATACCGCTGCTGATTCGCCGCGCCCAGTCGGCGCGTGCCGGCACGCACGTGAGTCAGGTCATACCGCTCGCCGCGTTTCGCGGTCGCAAGTAACCGGCCGCAGCGGCACCGCTTCTCGAGTTCGACGCGGCCGCTCCCGCTGCCTCTAAACCTTCGGTTCCCACTTCACGACGCCGTGAAGGGGCACGAAGATCTCTTCGCCTTCTTCGCCGAGCAGCACGTCGAACGGGCCGACCGCGCGCAGCGGCAGCTCGGGCTTCAGGCCATTGCGCAGCAAAAACCCGAGCGTCTTGCCCGAGTGCTCGAGAAAGGGGCGGGGGTCTGACACGGGCCGGCGGGCCGGCTGGCGCGCGACGGGCAGCGGCTTCTGGGCGAGCTTCGCGTCGCGCTCGAAGTGGGGGCCCTGCTTTTCCCACAGGGCCTTCTTGCAGAGCGCCACGACCTGGAGCTTCTCGAGGCGGCCGCTCTTCTCGAGCTGAAATGCGACGGGCTCGACCGCGGTGATGGTGTCGACGACCGTGCGCTCGCCGAGCACGAGCGTGAGCTCGGCCTTGGTCGCGACGAGGTCGGCGAGGAAGCCGTCGATCGCCTTGGGGTCGACCGAGGTGCGGGCGACCTTGACCTCTTCTTTCTTCTTCACGCGGGCGCGGCGCTCGCGAAACTCCTCGACCGACATGCCGGCCTGGTTCACGCCGAACGCCTCGGCGAGCTCGAGGCCGGGCGTCTTTTCCATCAGCGTGTACGCCTGGTCGAAGCGCTTCGCCTCTTCGGCGTGGAGCTTCTTCCAGATGCGGCACTTCATCTTGCCTTCGAGCTCACCCTTCGCGATGCGCGCAGGCACGCGCTCGCGCCTCGCGAGGGCGTTGATCTGATCGGCCGTCGGAGGCGGGCCGGGCGGGCGCGCCGGGCGCGGGAAGCCGCCGGGGCCGCCACGGCCACGCGGAGGGCCCGAGCGATCGAAGCCGCCGCCGCGATCGAACGAGGGCCGCTCGCCGACGACAGGCCTCGGCACCGGAGCGGCGCTCACCGGCGCGCCGGTGCCTGCCGGCCGCACGGGCACAGGCGAGACCTGGCGGGGCACCACGGGCCCCTTGGGCGTCACGGGGCGCGGCGCGGGCGAGACGACGGGGCGCGGAGCGGGGACGACTGCGGGCGCTCCAGCCGGGCGGCGCACGATCTCGACGGGTGGTTTTTTCGGACGATCGCTCACTTGAATGCCTCGGTGAGATCGACGGCCCACCGGTCTCCTTCTTTGACCATGCGCTGAGACTGGCTGACGCCGCCATCACCGACGGCGACCTCGACGACTGCGCTCTGGCCCTCTTCCTTCGCCACCTTCACGTCCCCTTGCGGGAGCGGTTTATACCCTGACGCGAAGAACATGAGCATCGGTTCGTCTTTGACCGAGCCCCCCGAAGCCTGCGCGAGCGCTCTGCTGCGCGCCTCGGCGGCCTTGCGCGTGTCGGCCGACAGGGCCTCCCACGCGACCTTCACGTCGCTGCGGCGCACCGCCGACGAGAACGCCTTGTACGCCTCGTCGGGCTTGTCCCACCGGGGGCGGTTGCAGCCCGAGACCAACACGAGGACCAAAACGCAGTGTGCCCAGACCTTCATCGCGACCCTCACGTTTAATCACGGCCTCTGAAGGCGCGCCCGGAAAACCGGTTCACCCGTCACGAGATAGCGCCGCTCTCGCGTCGAGGGCACGTCGTCGATGGGGCGGGGGTGAAACGTACCCTTGCCCTGCGGGTTCACGAAGCCCGCCTTCTCGAGCGCGGCGAGCATCTGCAGCGCGCGGTCTTCGACGTCGGTGCGCAGCTCGAAGGTGCCGCCGGGGGCGATCAGGTCGAACAGCACCGGCGTGAACTGGGGCGTGAGAATGGCGCGCTTCTGGTGCGCGCGCTTCCACCACGGGTCGGGAAACTGCAGGTGCACGCAGGCGAGCTGGCCCTTCGTGAACAGCCGAGGCACCTCGACCTTCGCGTCGCCCTCGATGACGCGCAGGTTCGTGACGCCGTGCTTCATGGCGCGAAAGGCGACCTCGCGCGCGTATTTTTTGCGCCACTCGAACGCGACGTAGCGCACGGCCGGGTTGCGGCGCGCGTACTCGACGGCGAAGCCGCCGGCGCCGCAGCCGATCTCGAGCTCGAGTGGGCCGGTGCTCCCGCCGAACACCTGCACCCAGTCGGGAGGCGACTTCAGCCCCACGAACTCCTGACCGACCGGCTCTGGACGCAACGGCACGCGCGACATCGTTGGCGGGCACTGCTATCAAAACCGGCCAACAGATGAAGGTCTTCTCTTCGCTCGATGCGGCGGCGGCCTCGAAAGAGCTCGACGGGGCGGCGGTGTGCCTCGGCAACTTCGACGGCGTGCACCTGGGCCACCGGGCGCTCATCGACGCGGCGAAGCGGGCGGGGCAGGCAGCGGCGCTGACGTTCTTACCGCACCCCGGCAAGGTGCTGCAGCCCGACCTGGCGCCGCGGCTCATCACGGTGTTGCCGCGCAAGCTCGAGCTGCTCGAGCAGGCAGGGCTGTCGTGGGCGATCGTGCAGCCGTTCACGATGGAGTACGCGCGCACGACGGCGCCGGCGTTCGAGGCGGCGCTGCTCGAGGGGCTGACGGTGAAGCACGTCGTGGTGGGCTACGACTTCACGTACGGCACGAAGCGGTCGGGCACGGTGCAGACGCTCGAGGCGGCGTGCGCGAAGGCAGGCGCGAAGCTGCACGTGGTGCCGGCGGTGACGGTCGACGGGGTGGTGGTGTCGTCGAGCCGGGTGCGCGAGTACGTGCTCGAGGGGCGGGTGGCGGCGGCGCAGCGGCTCTTGGGGCGTTACTTCGACCTCGAGGGCACGGTGGTGCCGGGGGCGGGGCGCGGGCGCACCATCGGGTTTCCGACGGCGAACATCGACACGCAAAACGAGCTGCGGCCGGGCGCGGGCGTCTATGCGGTGCGACTGAGCGTGAAGGGCGAGGCGGTGAAGCACGGGGGCGCCGCGAACATCGGGGTGAAGCCGACGTTCGGCGGGGGGGCGGTCACCATCGAAGCCCACCTGTTCGACTTTCAGGGCGACCTGTACGGCAAGAAGGTGCTGGTCGAGTTCATCGAGCGGCTGCGGGGCGAGCAGCGGTTCGCGTCGGTGTCGGAGCTGTCGGGGCAGATCGCGCGCGACATCGAGCTGGCGCGTGCGGCCGTGGCGCGGGCGGGCTAGGCAGCGCAAGCAGCGCGTACGGTTTGCGGCCGCACACTTTTCGCCACCTCTCGCGGTCGCGAACGAGTACGCGCTGCGGCGCTGCCTAAAGGATTGACGCATCAGGTGGCGGGCCCTTTAATCCCCTGAATGTCCGGTCGCCTTGGCGAGCTCCTGGTTCGCGAGAACCTCATCTCCGTTCAGCAGCTCCGTAAAGCGCAGGAAGAACAGCAGAAGTCTGGGGCGCGCATCGGCACGGCGCTCATCAAGACAGGCGCCATCGAGGAGTCGAAGCTCACCGACTTTCTCTCGAAGCAGTACGGCGTGCCCGCGATCAACTTGAAAGACTTCGACATCGACCCCGAGATCATCAAGCTCGTGCCGAAAGACGTGGCCGAGAAGCATCTGGTGATCCCCGTGAACCGCGCCGGGCCCAGCTTGATCGTGGCGATGTGCGACCCGTCGAACATCTACGCGGTCGATGATCTCAAGTTCCTCACCTCGTACAACATCGAGCCGGTGGTGGCGTCAGAGCCGTCGGTTCGCGAGGCGATCGAGCGGTACTACGCCGAGAAGGGCCCGTCGCTGGAAGAGATCGTCGGCGAGGTCGATGCCGACGACGTCGAGGTGGCCGACACCGAGTCGGACATGAACCTCGAAGAGGCGACGAAGGCGGCCGACGACGCGCCGGTCATCAAGCTCGTGAACCTCGTGCTGAAAGACGCGATCGGCAAGGGCGCGAGCGACATTCACGTCGAGCCCTACGAGAAAGACTTTCGGGTTCGGTTCCGCATCGACGGCGTGATGTACGAGGTGATGCGGCCGCCGATGAAGCTGCGCAACGCGATCACGTCGCGTCTCAAGATCATGGCGCAGCTCGACATCTCAGAGCGGCGCCTGCCTCAAGACGGCCGCATCAAGATCAAGATCTCGGGCGGCAAAGAGATGGACTTTCGCGTCAGCGTCTGCCCGACGCTGTTCGGCGAGAAGATCGTGATGCGTCTGCTCGACAAGTCGAACCTGCAGCTCGACATGACGAAGCTGGGCTTCGAGGCCGAGCCGCTGAAGTGGTTCAAAGAGGCGATCGATCGCCCGTACGGCATGGTGCTGGTGACGGGCCCGACCGGTTCAGGCAAGACGACGACGCTGTACTCGGCGCTGTCGGCGCTGAACGACGTTGGCTCGAACCTGTGCACGGCCGAAGACCCGGTCGAGTTCAACTTCGCCGGCATCAACCAGGTGCAGATGAAAGACGACATCGGGCTGAACTTCGCTTCGGCGCTGAGATCGTTTCTGCGGCAAGACCCCGACATCATCATGATCGGTGAGATTCGCGACTTCGAGACGGCCGAGATCGGCGTGAAGGCGGCGCTCACGGGCCACCTCGTGCTCTCGACCCTTCACACGAACGACGCGCCGGGCACGATCAGCCGTCTCTTGAACATGGGCATCGAGCCCTTTCTCGTGACGGCGTCGCTGAACCTGATTCTGGCGCAGCGGCTCTGTCGCAAGCTCTGCAACACCTGCAAGAAGCCTGTCAAAGACTTCGAGCCGCAGGCCTTGATCGACGCGGGCGTGCCGGCAGACAAGATCGGCAGCTTCACGCTGTACGAGAAGAACGGGTGCCGCGAGTGCAACGACCGCGGCTACCGCGGCCGTGTGGCCGTGTACGAGGTCATGCCGTTCTGGGACGGGCTGAAGGAGCTCGTCATCAACGGCGCCTCGGCAGCCGAGCTCAAGCAAGAGGCGATTCGCCTGGGCATGCAGACGCTGCGCATGTCGGCGATCAACAAGGTGATGGCGGGTGTGTCGACGCTCGAAGAGGCGGTGGGCAACACGGCACCGGACCGGTTCTAGAACATGGCGAACCTGCATCAGCTCTTGAAGGCGATGGTCGAGAAGGGCGCGTCGGACCTTCACGTCACGACGGGCTCGCCGCCGCAGCTGCGCATCGACGGCGAGCTGGTGCCGCTGAAGACGGCGCCGCTGTCGCCGGTCGAGACGAAGCAGCTCTGCTATTCGATTTTGACCGATGCGCAGAAGCACAAGTTCGAAGAAGACAACGAGCTCGACCTGTCGTTCGGCGTGAAGGGCCTGTCGCGGTTTCGCTCGAACATCTTCATGCAGCGCGGCGCGGTGGCGGGCGCGTTTCGAACGATTCCGTTCAAGATCCTCACCTTCCAGGAGCTCGGGTTGCCTCCGGTGGTGTCGGACCTGTCGAAGAAGCCGCGAGGGCTGGTGCTGGTGACGGGGCCGACGGGGTCGGGCAAGTCGACGACGCTGGCGAGCATCATCGACAAGATCAACACCGAGCGTCACGAGCACATCATGACGATCGAAGACCCGATCGAATACCTGCACCCGCACAAGAACTGCCTGGTGAACCAGCGCGAGGTCGGGGCTGATACGCGCTCGTTCAAGACGGCGCTGAAGTACATCTTGCGGCAAGACCCCGACGTGGTGCTGGTCGGCGAGATGCGCGATCTCGAGACGATCGAAGCGGCGCTGGTGATCGCCGAGACGGGCCACATCGCGTTCGCGACGCTGCACACGAACAGCGCGGTGCAGACGATCAACCGCATTCTCGACGTGTTTCCCCCGTACCAGCAGCCGCAGGTGCGCGCGCAGATGTCGTTCGTGCTCGAGGGCATCATGTCGCAGTCGCTGCTGGCGAAGGCGAGCGGGGCGGGGCGGGTGCTGGCGCTCGAGGTGATGATCCCCAACCCTGCGATTCGGAACCTGATTCGCGAAGACAAGGTGCACCAGATCTACTCGTCGATGCAGGTCGGCCAGGCGAAGTTCGGCATGCAGACGTTCAACCAGTCGCTCGCGGCGCTGCTCCAGCGGCGGCTCATCTCGCAAGACGAGGCGTTCGGGCGCACGTCCGACCCGGAAGAGCTGAAGAACATTCTCGCGAGCGGCACGGGTGCGGGGAACCTGCCGGGCCGCCCGACGTCGGCGATGCCGGGCAGGTAGACAGAAGTAGGCCGGGTTTTCGGGTCGCCCGCTAGGAATCCGAGTGAGCCGGAGTAGACTCGCCGCGGTTCCCCCTCTTTCGTAAGACCCCCGACAACCTATGCCTCAAGTCGCCACGAAATCTGCCGCTCCCCAGGCAGTGACCCAGCCCGCCCAGCCGCGCGTGCAGTCTGCGCCCGCCGCGAAGAAGAAGGTCGGCCAGCTGTGGCTCTGGGAAGCCAAGACCAAGCAGGGTGAGCTCAAGAAGGGCGAGATGGAGGCCGGCGACGCCGCCGCCGTCGATGCCCGCCTCAAGAGCCTCGGCCTGACGCCGTCGAAGGTTCGCAAGAAGACGATCTTCGACGCCGACCTCGCCATTCCCGGCATGGGCGGGGCGTCGCAGAAAGACCTGCTCATCTTCACGCGCCAGTTCGCGACGATGATCGACGCCGGTCTGCCGCTCGTGCAGTGCCTCGACATTCTCGGGTCGCAGACTGAAAACCCGACGATGAAGAAGACGATCTTCGCCGTGAAGGGCAAGGTCGAGGCCGGCTCGACGTTCTCTGACGCGCTGAAAGATCACCCCAAGATCTTCGACGAGCTGTACGTGCAGCTCTGCGCTGCCGGTGAAGTCGGCGGCATTCTCGACACGATTCTCAACCGCCTCGCCGCGTACAAAGAGAAGGCCGAGAAGCTGAAGCGCAAGGTCAAGGGCGCGATGACGTACCCGATCATCGTCATCTTGGTCGCCCTCGGCGTGACGGCGCTGCTGCTGCTGAAGGTGACCCCGGTCTTCAAGAAGATGTTCAGCGACTTCGGGTCGGCGCTCCCGGGCCCGACGCAGGTCATCGTCGACTTCTCAGACTGGATGGTCGCGAACTTCCTCTACCTCATCATCGGCATCGCCGTGGCGGTGGGGCTGTTCATCGCGTTCTACCGCAACAAGACGGGGCGCGAGCTCTTCGACAAGGCGATCTTGAAGGCGCCCCTGTTCGGCGACCTGGTGCGCAAGGTCGCCGTCGCGCGCTTCACGCGAACCCTCGGCACGATGGTGAGCTCGGGCGTGCCGATTCTCGACGCGCTCGATGTGACGGCGAAGACGGCCGGCAACCGCACCATCGAGGCCGCCATCTATTACACGCGGCAGAAGATCTCTGAAGGCAAGAACATCGCGGGCCCGCTGGCCGAGACGAAGGTCTTTCCCTCGATGGTCGTGCAGATGATCGGCGTCGGCGAAGCGACGGGCGCGATGGACCAGATGCTCAACAAGATCGCCGATTTCTACGACGACGAAGCCGACGCCGCCGTCAGCGCGCTCACGGCCATGATTGAGCCGCTCCTCATGGTCTTCCTCGGCGGCGTGGTCGGCGGGTTTCTCATCGCGATGTACCTGCCCATCTTCTCGATCGCCGGTGCCATCAAGTAGCGACACTGTCGTCGAGGCAGCACGCACCCCAGCCGAAGCGGAGCTCAAGCGTCGGCTGACGTGGGTCGCCGTATTTCGCGTCGTCGCCAACAGCGTGCTGCTCGTCTTTCTGGGGCTGCGCCTGGCGTTCGCGCCGACGCAGATGGGCAGCGCCGACTCGCTGGCGTTTCTGCTCATCGGCGCGGTCTACCTGCTCACGCTGCTCTACGCAGTGGCGTTGCGAGCCGGGCTCGCGGGGCCGCGCTTCGCGTATGGCCAGGTGCTGGGCGACGTGCTCCTCGTCTCGAGCGTCGTCTTTCTCACGGGCGGCGGCGAGTCGCCGTTCACGTTCGCCTACTCGGTCGCGGTCATCGGGGCGGCGATTCTGCTGCAGCAGAGAGGCTCGATCTTCGCCGCAGCTGCGGCGACGGCCTCGTTCGCTGCCGTGCTGCTGGGCATGCAGTTCGACGTGCTCGACGGCCCCACGGGGCCACACTCGCTGCCGACCTCGAGGCTGGTGTTTCTCATCGGCAGCCACGCCGCCGCGCAGTTCACCGTCGGCGCGCTGTCGACGTACCTCACGCGTCAGGTCGCGGCGGCCGGCGGTCGGCTCATCGCGCGCGAGCAGCGCATTCGAGAGCTGGTCGGCCTTCAGAACATGATCGTCGCCGCGATGCCGAGCGGGCTCATCACGTGCGATCGCGAGGGCAAGGTGACGTTCGTGAACCCTGCCGCAGAGAACATTCTCGGCCTCATCAGCGGTGACTGGCCGGCGCGGGTCGAAGAGCTCTTGCCGGGTGTGCTCGGGCTGAAGCCGGGTACGCGGCGCGCCGAGCTGCACGTGCCGACGCCGTCAGGCGATCGGGTGCTGGGGCTCGCGGTGACGCCGCTCGAAGAGCGCAGCGGCTCGACCCTCATCGTGTTTCAAGACCTGACCGAGCTGCGGCGCAAAGAAGAGCAGCTCCGTACGGCCGATCACCTGGCGTCGCTCGGCAAGCTCTCGGCCCAGCTGGCGCACGAGATTCGCAACCCGCTGGCGGC
>JAEUJP010000194.1 GCA_016793725.1 Myxococcaceae bacterium
CGAGCTTCTGTACGGGCGGTTGGTGCCGATGACGATTCACCCGCCGCACTCTCACTTCGTGAAGGTGCTGACGAAGCTGTTCGTCATCGCGCTTGGCGATCGCGCCGACGTGCTCGTGCAGAGCCCCATCGCATCGTCCGATGACTCTGAGCCCGAGCCCGACCTCTCGATCGTGCCCGCGGCAACGTACTTCGACGACCACCCGTCTCGCGCGCTGCTGATCATCGAGGTCGCCGACTCGACGCTGAAAAAAGACCGCACCGTGAAGGCCCAGCTCTACGCAGAGACCGGCGTCCCCGAGTACTGGATCGTCGACGGCAACGGCGCGGCGATCGAGGTGTACTCGCAGCCGATCGACGGCCGGTACAGCTCAGTCGTGCGATACAGCGCCGGTCAGACCGTCTCGCCGACAGCCTTTCCCGACATCGTGGTCTCACTCGACGCGCTCTTCTCGGTGCGCTCGCGCTGAGGGTGCCCACGCGAGGTGGCACGTGGAGCGGCCACTCGCCGCTCAAGACCCTCGCAAACACCCGTGAAAGCAGCGAAGTTGTGCGGCCCCGAGCTTGCGTTCGGCCTCGGCCTGTCTTCGATGCGTCGCCCTCTGCTTTCTCTGCTCGCGCTGTGCATCATCGCCTGCGTCGGCGACATCACCACGCGTGCGCCGGGCTCGAACATCGACGGCCCCGGGGGCGAGGTCCCCATCGGCACCGAGCCGCCTGGCCCCGGCGAGCCCTCGAAGGTGAACTGCTCGGCGCCGCTCGAGCTGCCCCCGCGCGTTCGCTTGCTCGACTCGCGCGAGTGGGCCGGCGCCGTCACGGCGCTCACCGGCGTAACGTCGGGCCTCACGCTCAGCACGCGCGGCGACAGCACCCACGTGCTGTTCTCGCCGACCGCAGGTCAGGTGCACGAGGCCCTCGCGTTCGAGCTCAACCAGAAGTCCGAAGCCATCGCCGCGGCCGCCGCACCCGCGCTCGCCGCCTCGCTCCCCTGCGCGGGCGCGGTCACCGCAACCTGCATTCGCGACTTCGTCCGCTCGCTCGGCTCGCGGGCGCTGCGCCGACCGCTCGACGCTGCCGAGCTGTCGAAGCTCGAGGGCCTGTACGCGCTCGGCGCCGAAGAGGCGCGCCCGGTCGAGGCCGGGCTCGCGCTGGTGCTCGAGGCGCTCTTGCAGTCGCCGTCGTTCTTGAACCTCGTGCAGCTCGGCGGCACCGGCGGGTCGCTGAGCCCCCACGAGACCGCCGCCACCCTCGCCTTCTTGCTCACCGAAGCGCCGGCCGACGCGCCGCTGCTCGCGGCTGCCGAGTCGGGTCAGCTGTCGACGCCCGAGCAGGTTCGCGCGCACGTCGATCGCCTGCTCGAGGGCGAGCGCGCCCGCACCGTCGCGACGTCGCGCTTCGGCCGGTGGCTCGAGGCCGACGGCATTCTCGACGTCTCGCGCGCCCAGGCCGAGCTCACCGGCACCGTGAAGAGCGCGATGCGCGCCGAGCTGAACGCGTACCTGCAGGCGGCGACGTGGAGCGGCGAAGGATCACTCGACGGCCTGCTCTCGGGCACACGCACCACGGTCACTGCGCCGCTCGCCGACTGGTACGGGCTGCCGGCCTCGTCGTTCAGCGGTAGCGCGGCGCTCGACATCGCGCTGCCCGCCGAGCGCAAGGGCGTCATGACGCTGCCCGCGTTTCTCGCGAGCCACGCACAGTTCGACAACAGCTCGACCGTGTTCCGCGGCCTGTTCATCAACCGGTTCCTGCTCTGCCGCGACACGGGCGCGCCTCCGCCGGGAGCCGTCGGCTCGGACCCGAAGCCGGGCTCGATGCCGCGGAACCAGCGCGAGAAGGCCGAGCTGCGCATCGCGAACGCCCCGTGCTCGGGCTGCCACGCGTCGTTCGAGCCGTTCGGCGTGCTGTTCGAGCACTACGACGCCATCGGTCGCCACCGCACCCACGAGTCGGGGCTGCCCGTCGACGCGTCGTGGTCGCTGAAGTACCCGAACGAGGTCGCGGGGCCGACGGCGTCGGTGCTCGAGCTGACGCCGAAGCTCGCCGGCTCGGCGGTCGTGCGGCACTGCGTGGCGCGCGCGTTCTCGAGCGTGGCGGCGGCCCGTGCGCCGAGCCCCGGCGTGTGCGCGCCGCCCGAGGTGCTCGCGGCGTTCGAGGGCTCGAACGGCAACCTGCGCGAGCTGTTGCGCTCGGTCGCCGTGTGGGCCGCGACGTCGCCGAGAAAGGAGTCGCCGTGAGCTACCGCTTGAGCCGCCGCCGCTTCTTGAGTCAGCTGAGCAGCGCGGGCGCGGCGCTCGGCCTGCACCGGCTGCTCGGCGCGTACGACGCGAACGCGCAGGCGACCGACAAGCTGCGGCTGCTGGTGATTCGCCGGCCGAACGGCACCGTGCGCCAAGAGTGGCTGCCCGGCGGCAACTTCGGCTCCATCATGCAGCCGTTCGAGGGCTTGCGCTCGCGGCTGCTCGCCTTCCGCAACCTGAACCTGGTGACGTCGAACGGCGGCAACGACAGCCACGAAGGCGGCGCGGTGACGCTGATGACGGGCACGGGCATCGGCACGAGCCGGCCTCCGTCGAACGACGACTGGCGCAACACGACGGCGTCGGTCGACCAGCTCATCGCGCGCACGACGCCGGCGCTGATGGGGCTGCGCACGCTGCAGCTCGCCGCGCACAACAAACAAGACGGCGCGCCCGAGCTCGCGAACCTGCACCTGTCGTACTCGGGTGCCGACATGCCCATCGCGCCCGACCTCGACGCGGCGCTCGCGGCGAACCGCATCTTCAGCGGCGTGATGACGGGCGACCCCGCGGCGGCGCGGCGGGTGCGCAACCGGGCCGCGGTGCTCGACTTCGCGAAGGGCGATCTCGACAGGCTGCGCGCGCTGGCTCCGGCGGCCGAGCGGCCGGCGCTCGACGCGCACCAGAGCTCGCTCGAGGCGCTGCGAAGACAGCTCGCGACGCCGTCGATGATGCCGACGTGCGCGGCGCCGATGGTGACGGGCGGTCAGCCGGGCGACACGCACAATGAGGTGCTGGCGAACGCGCGCAGACACTTCGCGCTGATCAAGGCGGCGTTCACGTGCGACCTCTCGCGCGTGGTGACGTTCTCGTGGTCGGCGGGGGCGAGCGCGGTGCGGTTCTCGGGGCTGTACCCGGGCATGGCCGAGCGGCAGCACCACGGCCGCAGCCACGACAGCTACGACGACGCGGGCGTACGGCGAGACATCGCGGCGATCGACCGCTGGTACTCCGAGCAGACGGCTGCGTTCATCAACGAGCTCGCGGCGACGCCCGACACCGGCGGCGGCAACCTGCTCGACCGCACGCTGGTGCTGTACGTGAGCGAATGCGCCGAGGGCAACCACAGCTTCGCCGACATGCCGATTCTGCTGTTCGGCGGCGCGCAGACGCGGCTGGTCGCGAACCGGGTGCTCGACGTACAGGGCCGATCGACGAACGACTTGTGGCTCGCGCTCGCGGCGCGGTTCGGTGCGGGTGTGACGTCGCTCGGCACGGCCGCCCAGTCGCAGGGCGCGCTCGGCGGCATCTTCTCGTAGGCGGGCTAGACTCGCGCGCCGACGATGCGACGTGGGGCGCACACCTTCATCTTGTCGCTGCTGTGCGCGGGCGCGTGCTCGTGGGAAACGAGCGAGCGCACGTTCGCGTGCGCAGACGACGGCCAGTGCGCCGACGGCTTTCGGTGTGTGGCCGGCGTGTGCAGCGACGAAGCGGCGGCAGGCGGTGCCGCAGGGGGCCAAAGCGGCGCGGGTGGCTCAGCGGCCGGCTCGAGCGGCGGCGCGGCGGGCGGCTCTACGGCCGGGGGAGCAGGCCTCGTCATCACCTCGCTCGTGCCCGTCGCGGTCACCGCACCTTCGCTCGACTTCTCACCCGACGGCAGCGTCGTCGCCGACGACGGCACCTGGGCCGCGGCCGACGGAGGGCCCATCAGCGTCACCCGCCGCTGGCTGCGCTGCCCCGCCGACGGCGGCACGTGTGTGGCCATTACCACCGCTGCGAGCCTGACCGGCACGAACGTTCAGAACGACGCGACGCGCACCAGCGCGGTCGACGGCGACGGGCTGCAGGCCGGCTCGGGCACCGGCGTCTGGGGGGCCACCACCAACGTCGCGCCGAACGGCGGGCTCGAGACGAACACGACGAGCTGGGGCGTGTGGTCGTCGGGCGCTATGTCGGCGAACTTCCCCCTGACCTCACGCACGACCGCCGAGGCGAAGTTCGGCTCGTATTCGATGCGCGCCATCTCGAACGGCGTCGACCCGGCGCAGTCGACGCTGCAGCGGGCCCCCGTCAGCCCGAGCACGCTGTACACGATGAGCGGCTGGGTGAAGACCACGCCCGGGGCGCGACACTGCATCGCCGTCGACCAGTTCGACGCGGCCGGCGCCTACGTCGACTCGTTCAACGGCCCCGCAGTCACCGGCAACGGCAGCTGGCAGCGCCTCACCGCGACCGGCACGACCGAAGCGACGACGGTGCGCGTGCACGTGCTGTTCAGGACGTGCGCTGCCATGGGCCAGGCGGTCACCTGGTACGTCGACGGCGTGCAGACCGAGACCGGCGCCATCGCGACGCCGTACGTCGAGACGAGCGCCGGCGAGGCGACGCGGCCGGCGTCAGACCTGACGGCGCCGTCGCAGCACCTCGACGTCGAGCAGGGCTGGGCGGCCGTGCGCGTGCGCCCGCGGTGGGACGCGACGACCGCGCGCCACGAGTACCCCTCGGTGCTTCAGCTCGAGACGTCGACCGCCAACAAGCTGCACCTCTACTTCTACCGCGACGGCAGCTCGTGGCGGCTCGAGCGCAACCTCACGGCGCAGCACCTCATCGGCGTGGGCGCAGCGCCGGCGCCGGGCGTGGCCGCCACGCTCGTCGCGGCCTGGGCGCGGCGCAGCCACCAGCTGTCGGTGGGCGCCGGCCCCTGGGAGCGCTCGACCGAGAGCGAAGTTCCATCGCCCGTGCCGGCGACCTTCAGCCTGGCCGGGCTCGACGGCGAGGTGCTGTGGGCCGCCCTCGGCCGCGCCCGGCTCGACGACCCCGAGCTTCAAGCGCTGAACGCGCCGGGCGACCTGCGGCCCACGTTCGAGGCGCTGCCCGGGCGCCCCGTGTTTCTGTGGCGCGGCGACTCGCTCGCGTACGAGGCGGCGGTGACGGCGGCGACGTACGCGCCGCAGCCCGCCGACGTGGGCTCGACGCTCGTGCTCGAGGTGACGGCGACGAACGACAACGGCAGCACCACGGTGCGCTCGGCGGCGTTCTTCCCATGACCTATTTGTCGAGCTCGGCCTCGAGCGCCTTCTTCGCCTGAAGCCCCCCGCCCGCCACCGTCAGGTGCGCGGTGAACACCCCGTCTTTCACCTCGTACGGCGCCTTCGCGTCGGTCTTCGCGGTCAGGCACGCGAGCCCCTTCACCTTCGCGACGAACGCCTTCTTGTACGCCGCCGACTTGCACGTCTGAATCACCGCGTAGGTCAGCTGCGAGCACGTCTGCCCCGCAGACATCTGCTTGAAGTCGGCTTTGTCGTAGCTCTGGAAGTCGCTCGCGACTTCGGTGAACTTCGTGCCGCACTCGGTGTTCACCTCGCCGACGAGGTCTTTCATCTGCTTGTCGAACGCCTCCTTCGCTTCGGTCTGAAATGGCTTCAGGTCGGGGGCGGCGGCGACGACGACGAGCATCACGGTGAGTGGGTTCATGCCGAGAAGACGAAGGTGGCCTCTCGAACGTGCGGGCCCGCACGTTCTGCGCGCTTCGTTCGTCCTCCCCGGCAAGATGACACGACACCTGCTCGCCGCCGCCCTCTGCCTGCTCGCATGCACACCCGACTCGGCGCGAACGCCCGACCTGCTCACCACCGACGACGCCCAGCCGCTGCGACGGCTGCCCATCACCATCGGCGGCCTCACGCTCGACGCCCAGGCCCTCGCGACGGCGCTCGTGCCGGCCGGCGGGAGCAGCTCCATCATCACGACGCCGCACCCCGTCTTCGCGCTGCTCACGCCCGCTCGCCACGTCGCCACCTCGCTCTCGGTGCTGTCGGTCGACCTCGGCGGAGCCGCCGTCGTCGTCATCGGCGATGGCGAGGGTCGCTCGGCGACCCTGCGCCTCGAGCCCCTCGCTGCCTCGACGCTGAAGGTGAAGGTGCTCGCCCACAGCGCCGGTGTCGTCGGCGTCGCCTTTCGGCTCTCGATGCCGGCCGACGCCGAGTGCCCCGCCGGTGAGCCCGGCTACGTGCACGTGCACCACCACTGCACCAGCCCGCGCGGCACCGTCGCGTCGTTCTGCGCGAGCGACAGCTGCGACAACCGCGTGACGCTCGCCGACGACACCTCGGGCACCGGCGACCCGCTCGTCGACCTGCCCCGCGTCGGCGCCGAGCTGACCCAGACCTCGTTCACGCCGCTCGCCGGCGCCGAGCTGCTCGTCT